>NZ_CP018221.1:1261875-1589062 GCF_001890385.1 Tardibacter chloracetimidivorans
CAGAGCCGCGCAGGGCCGCGCCGCCCCCGCCTCCACCGCCGCCCGGTGTCGACGATCTCCTTCAGGCCCTCTCGCGCCGCCCGGCGCTGGAACCGGCAACGCCTGCCCCGGCTGCGCCGGACATGCCGGAGGCGGACCGAAAGGCGCTGATCGACGCCGTTCTGCGCGAGATCATCAGCGATCCGGACGCCTCCTATCGCTCCATAGCGGTGCTCTATCAGGATTTTCTCGTCCGCTGCCGAATCCACCGGCTGCCGGGCGAGCCGCTCGACCTTCCAGCCTTTCGCCGCCGCCTGACCATCGCCCGCGCGGGAGTAGGCAACGACACCGAGAGTTCCGTCGAATGGTCGCGCGCGACCGAAATGGCGGGCGGCCTTTCGGAAGACATACAGGGGCTGTTCCTGCTGATCGCCCGCGCCGCGCTGGACCAGGCGCCCTGCCCTTCGGACGCAGAGGTTGCCCGCGTCTGCGGCAGCCGCTCGACCGGGCGGGCGAAACGGCTTCTCGCCTATATGGAAAGCCAGGGCCTGCTGGTCTGCCGCAACGACCTGCGCGGAAACCGGATCATCGCCTTGCCCGAGCTTGGCTGGACCACCGCCCCCGGCGACGCGGCGGCACAAAGCGACATGGCCCTATAGGAACCGGCTCGTGTCGGAAGACCATAAACCGGCTGGCAATCGCGCGCCCACCCACTTATAGGGCGTGCACAGTCGATCCTTGGCCCTTCTGAGCGCCGGTCGAGATGCGGGTGTGGCGGAATTGGTAGACGCAGCGGACTCAAAATCCGCCTCTGAGGAATCAGATTGTCGGTTCGAGTCCGACCACCCGTACCAGATTTCCCTCCACCCCGCCTTTTCAGGCCATCGCGGCCTTCAGTTCCCCGGCAAGCATCTGAAACTCCTTGGCCCTGGGGCTGTTGGCGCGCCACACCAGCGCAATCTCGCGAAAGGCGCGGTCGGCCCCCAGCGGTCGCGCAACGACGCTGGTGCCCTGAAGCAGGCCCGCGTCGATCGCCATTTCCGGAAGCAGTGTCACGCCAAGATCGTTGTCCACCATCTGCACCAGCGTATGCAGCGAGGTGCCCAGCATCTGCGCCTCCGCCCTGAGTTCCGGCCTGTTGCAGGCGGAAAGGGCGTGGTCCTTCAGGCAATGTCCGTCTTCCAGCATCAACAGGCGATCCGGCTCGATCGCTTCGGCCGGAATGCTTGCGCCGAGACCATCCGCGTGGTTTCCCGGCACGGCGACGAAAAGTCTGTCCTGAAACAGGACGCTGCTGTCCACATCGCCACAGGCATAGGGCAGCGCCAGAAGCACGCAGTCCAGATTGCCGCGCGAAAGCGATTCGCAGGCCTGGGGGCTGGTCTCCTCGCGCAGATAGAGTTTCAGGTCCGGCCATTTCGCCCGCATCGGCGGCAACACCTTAGGCAGCAGGAAGGGTGCGATGGTGGGGATGACGCCCAGCCTCAATTCGCCCGACAGCGGCTTGCCCGCCGCCCGCGCCATGTCCGACAGTTCCTCCGCCTCGCGGATGACCCGCCTCGCCTTGGAAGCGATCCTTTCGCCCAGCGGCGTGAAACGCACGACCCGCCTCGTGCGTTCGACCAGAACCACGCCCAGCAGGCCCTCAAGTTCCCTGAGGCCCGCCGACAGCGTGGATTGCGTCACAAAAGTCGCATCCGCCGCCCGTCCGAAATGGCCATGGTCGTGCAAGGCGACGAGATATTGAAGCTGCTTGAGGGTGGGGAGAATCATTCATCGCTCCAATCGATCAATGTACACGGAATAATTTATTTGATCACTTGAAGCCAGTCCGTCATAAGCGGCTGCGAAACTTATTCCATCGATGGAAACCAAGGGAGAAATGACTGTGCTGACTGTTGGCGATAAATTTCCGGCGATTACCGTTCCTGTGCAGCAGGGCGTCAGCGCGCTTCCTGCCGGCGAGACACTGAATCTGGGCGATACCGGCGGCAAGTGGAAGATCGTGTTCTACTGGCCGAAGGACTTCACCTTCATCTGCCCGACCGAGATCATCGGCTATGGCGATCTGAAGAGCGACTTCGCCGACCGTGATGCGGTGCTGATCGGCGCTTCCACCGACACCGATTTCGTCCACTTCGCATGGCGCAAGTCGGACGAGCGGCTCGCCAACTGCGATTTCCCCTGGATCGCCGACAACAAGAAGGAACTCGCCGACGCGCTTGGCATCATCGCCAAGGACGCAGGCGTCGCCTATCGCGCCACCTTCATCGTCGATCCGCACAATGTGATCCAGCATGTGACGGTGAACGGTCTCGACCAGGGCCGCAACCCTCAGGAAACGCTTCGCGTGCTCGATGCGCTTCAGTCGGACGAACTGTGCCCCTGCAACTGGCAGCAGGGCGAGGAAGTTCTGAAGCCCGCGGCCTGATCCCCCCTCAGGCCCTGTGGCTCTCGCGAGGGCGTGGGGAGACCAGTCTCCCCACGCCCTTTTTCATGCGGAACGGAGGACAATCATGTCTTTGAAGGAATTTGCCGACACGCTGCCTGACTATGCCAAGGACATCAGGCTCAACATCAGCTCGCTGCTCAACGACCAGATGCTTGGCGACCAGCGCAAATACGGGCTGCTGCTCGCCTGCGCCCATGGAACCGGCTATCAGCCGATCGTGCAGGCCACCGAGCGGGAGGTGGAGGAAAAGCTTTCGGACGCGGCCAAGAACGCGGCGCGCGCCGCGGCGGCGGTGATGGCGATGAACAATGTCTATTACCGCTTCGTGCATCTCGCCTCCAATCAGGAATATGCGAAAATGCCCGCCAAGCTCCGCATGAACGTGATCGGATCGCCGGGCATCGACAAGGCGGATTTCGAGCTGTTCAGCCTCGCGGTCTCGGCAATGAACGGCTGCGGCGCGTGCATCGACAGCCACGAAAAGGTGCTGCGCGACCATAATGTGAACGCCGACATCATCCAGACGGCGGCCCGGGTCGGCGCGGTGATGGCGGCCGTCGCCAAGGTGCATGCGACCGCAGTTTAGGTGCGGTCTTCGGGCCGTTCCTCCCCTTGCCGGGGGAGAATGGCCCGCCCCCAGGGTCAGGACCCATTAATCGCATGAGCCGTGGTGGCCCGATGCGGGATGAAATGCGAGGAGAACGGCGCATTGCGGGGCTTGTTCCCCGGAAAAGCCGTTCGACGAAGCAGGTCGCCCGCAGCGGACCACCGCAAGGCGGCTTGGCCCAAAAGCGCCGCCACGGCGTCGATCGTTCGTCACATAGCGCCACTATGCTCCTCACTCCCTTCTGGTCGTGGCGCTTTTCGCCTCAAGCCACGGCCATGCGCTTAATGAGTCCTGACCCTAGCGCTTTCCAACCCCAGACATTAGATTGGCGACTGATACCAAGGGGCAAGCGCCATGTTCGATCGACTGGTGGAATATCTTGATTCTGTGAAGGCTCGCGATCCCGCGCCGCGATCCCGGTGGGAAATCCTGCTTTATCCGGGGGTTCATGCGCTTGCGCTTCACCGCGTCGCTCACTGGCTTTTCCGGGGCGAGCTGTATTTCCTGGCCCGTATGGTGAACCACTTCTCCCGGTTTCTGACCGCCATCGACATTCACCCCGGTGTAAAGATAGGTCGCAACTTCTTCATCGACCACGGATTTACCGTCATCGGCGAAACCGCCGAGATCGGCGACAATGTGACGATCTATCAGTGCGTGACGCTGGGCGGCACCAGCCCCGACAACGGCGTCGCCGGCAAGCGGCATCCGACCATCGAGGATGGCGTCATCATAGGATCGGGCGCGCAGGTGCTGGGGCCTATCACGGTCGCCGAGCGGGCGCGGATCGGGGCGAATGCGGTCGTCACGCGCGATGTGCCGGAAGGTGCTGTGATGACGGGCATCCCGGCGCGGCCGACGCTGGTGGATGCGGAGAACTATTCTAAGCCGTTCGTGCCCTATGGCACCCCGTGCAGCGAAATGTTCGACCCACAGACCCAGCGGCTTGAACTGCTGAAATGCGAAGTCGAGCAACTGCGCACCAAGCTGGCCGCGCTGATCGACGAGAAGAACGGCGGGAAATCCACCGGCGGGAACAAGGAACGCAGCCGCGCCTGATGGATAACGTCCATCCCCTCCCGCGACGTGCGCTGCAGATTGCGTTTGACCGGCTGGAGATGAACCGGATTCTCGATCTTTACGGACGCATGGTGGCGGCGGGCCACTGGCGCGACTATGCGATCGACCTTGGCGCCGATGCGGCCGTGTTCAGCGCCTTCCGCCGCGCAGCCGAGCGCCCCGAAATCCGCATCGAAAAGCGCCCCCAACTCCGTCATCGCCAGGGCATGTGGGCGCTGGTCGGGGAAGCGGGAATCACCCTGAAGCGGGGACATGATCTCGCAAATGTGCTGGCCCCGCTGGAGCGGCGGCTGCTGAAGCTGGTGCAGGCCTGACCGGCTAACTGCGGCCTAATGGCCTTCGAACACCAGAAGCGTCTCGACCGGCACCTCCTGCGCGCGCAGCCGATCCGTCCCGCCAAGGTCCGGCAGATCGACAAGGAAGCAGGCGGCGGAAACCTTTGCGCCCGCCATGCGGATCAGGTTGACGGTCGCCGTCGCGGTGCCGCCCGTCGCGATCAGATCGTCGATGATGAGAACGCGGTCGTCGGGGCCGAGCACGTCATTGTGGATCTCCAGCCGGTCCACCCCATATTCCAGTTCATAATCGATGCCGATCACAGCACCCGGCAGCTTCTTCGATTTGCGCACCGGCACGAAGCCAAGGCCAAGCTGATGGGCGATGCCGGCTCCGAATATGAAGCCGCGCGCCTCTATTCCGGCGACCAGCGTCGGCTGATAAGGCGCGGACGCCGTCGCCATCCGATCGATCGCGGTGCGCAGGCCCCAGCCATTGTGGATCAGCGTGGTGATGTCGCGGAACTGGATGCCGGGTTTCGGAAAATCGGGGATCGTGCGGACCAGCGCAAGAAGATCGGCGTTGTCCTGCATCATTTCAGCACCCGTCCGGCGACAACCGCAAGGCGCGCGACCGTATCTTCCGGCCAGACGCTGCGATCGGTGATGACCGCATGATCCAGCGCGGTGCGGCACCCGCTCGCGCAAGCCGTCGCGCGGCCGCCAAGGCGCTCGGCCACCGCGACGACAAGCGACTGGGAGTTGGCGACATTCCTGTGGAGCACTTCCAGAACCTGCGCGACATCCACCGCCTCATGCTCGCCGTGCCAGGCGTCGAAATCGGTCACCATCGCAACCGTCTGGTAGCAAAGCTCCGCCTCCCGCGCGAGCGCCGCCTCGGGCATTGCGGTCATGCCGATCACATCCAGCCCCGCGGCGCGATAGAGCAGCGATTCGGCCCGGCTGGAGAATTGCGGTCCTTCCATCACCAGATAGCTGCCGCCCCGGCGGTGCGAGAGGCCAAGCGCCTTCAGCGCGTCTTCCGTGACATCGGCCAGGCTCCCGCAACTGGGCTGCGCCAGCGACACATGGGCGACGACGCCATCGCCGAAAAAGCTGTTGGTCCGCCGCCGCGTGCGATCCACATATTGATCGACGAGCACGAAAGTGCCGGGCGGCAATTCCTCACGGAACGATCCGCACGCGGAGATGGAGAGCACATCGGTGCAGCCGACCATCTTCAGCGCCGCGATGTTGGCGCGATAGTTCAGCTCCGTCGGGGTCAGCCTGTGCCCACGGCCATGGCGGGGAAGAAAGGCGACGGGCGTATCCCCGATCCGCCCCAGCAGAAGCGAGTCCGAAGGCTTGCCCCAGGGCGTCTCGATCTCGACAAGCTCGGCATCTTCGACCGCGGCCATCTGATACAGACCGCTTCCCCCGACGATGCCAAGTCTCATTCGCCACGCCCCCAAATGAATGAGGCCGGACTTTCGCCCGGCCTCTTTAACTAATCAACGGCCTTTTTCAGTGGCCTTTCCTGCCCCGCCAGATGTTCTGGTACGACAGATAGGCCAGAGCCGTCGCGATGATGAGGAAGATCACCACGGCGATGCCGGTGCGATGACGGTTCTCCATCTTGGGTTCGGCCGTCCAGACGAGGAACGCGGCGACGTCCTTCGCCATCTGATCCACCGATGCCTCAGTGCCGTCGGCATAGGTCACCTGCCCGTCGCTGAGCGGCGGAGCCATGGCGAGGTTCAGGTTCGGGAAATAGGGGTTGTAATGCAGCCCCGTGCCCGGACGCTTGTCCTCCGGCAGGTTGGCCGGCGGGTTCTGATAGCCGGTGAGCAGCGAGTAGACATAGGCCGGGCCGTCATGGCGCGCCTTCGTCATCAGTGACAGGTCGGGCGGAAGCGCGTTGTTGTTCGCAGCACGCGCTGCGATCTCGTTCGCATAGGGCGACGGGAAGCGATCCGACGGCAGGCCCGGACGGGTCGCGGCCTCACCCGTGTTCGGATCGAGCGAAGGAACGGTGAAGGTCTTCGCGAGCGCCTTCACTTCCGGCTCGCTGAAGCCGATGTCCTGAAGGCTGCGGATCGCAACCAGCTCCATGCTGTGGCAGGCCGAGCAGACTTCCTTGTAGACCTGGAAGCCGCGCTGGAGCTGCTGGCGGTCGAACTTCCCGAACGGGCCGTCCGAAGCCAGGTGAAGCTCCTTCGGGTGCTTGTGGAAGAGATGTGTGGCGTCTTCAGGCGAGGCCTCGCGCGGCATCAGCGCCGCGATGACGAGGGCCACGACGAAGACGATGCCGGCGAGTGCGCCGATCAAGCGGACCATTGTTTCAATCCCCCCTTATTCGGCTGCGCTTGCGCTGGCAGCGCCGATGGGTGCCGCTTCCCGCCTCTCACCGTGCAGCACCGATTCCGAAATCGAGTTCGGCAGCGGCAACGGCTTTTCGATCCTGGCGATCAACGGCAGGATGATGAGGAAGTGCGCGAAATAATAAGCGGAAGCAAACTGGCTGATCCGCACATAGGGCTCTTCCGCCGGCGCGCCGCCGCAATAGCCCAGGATCAGGACGTCGATGACGAGAAGCCAGAAGAACTGCTTGAACAGCGGACGATAGCTTCCCGAACGCACCGGCGACTTGTCCAGCCACGGCAGGAAGAAGAGCAGAAGGATCGCGGCGAACATCGCAAGCACGCCCCACAGCTTCGCCGGGATCCAGAGGAAATCCACGGTGAAGGCGCGCAGGATCGCGTAGAACGGCCAGAAATACCATTCAGGCACGATGTGCGCGGGCGTGGAGAGCGGGTTCGCCTTGATGTAGTTGTCCGCGTGGCCGAGGAAGTTCGGCGCGAAGAACACCATCAGCGCCAGCGCGATCAGGAACACGCCCAGCCCGAAGCCGTCCTTGGCGGTGTAATAGGGGTGGAACGGAAGCGTGTCCTGCGGCCCCTTCACCTCAACGCCGGTCGGGTTGGACGAGCCCGGAATATGCAGCGCCCAGATGTGGAGGATGACCACGCCCGCAATCACGAACGGCAGCAGGAAGTGCAGGGAAAAGAAGCGGTTGAGCGCCGCATTGTCCACCGCAAAGCCGCCGAGCAGCCAGCTGACGATCGCATCGCCCACGACCGGAATGGCCGAGAACAGGTTGGTGATGACGGTCGCGCCCCAGAAGCTCATCTGCCCCCAGGGAAGCACATAGCCCATGAAGGCGGTGGCCATCATCAGCAGGAAGATGACGAGGCCAAGCATCCACACCACCTCGCGCGGCGGCTTGTAGGAACCGTAGTAAAGGCCGCGGAAGATGTGGATGTAGACGACGATGAAGAAGAAGCTCGCGCCGTTCGCATGGGCATAGCGCAGGAGCCAGCCCGAATTGACGTTGCGCATGATGTGCTCGACCGAATCGAACGCCACCGCCGTATTGGCGGCATAGTGCATGGCGAGCACGATGCCGGTGACGATCTGCAGCACCAGCGCGAACCCGGCGAGCACGCCGAAATTCCAGAAATAGTTCAGGTTGCGCGGCACGGGATAGCCCGCGCCGACAGCGTTGTAGACGAGACGGGGAAGCGGCAGGCGCTGGTCGATCCAGCGCATCAACGGGTGCTTCGGCTCGTAATGTTCAGCCCAGGGGAAGCTCATTGTTCTATACCTCAGCCAATCTGGACGACTGTGTCGGACTTGAACGCATACTCCGGAACCTCGAGGTTCGTCGGCGCGGGGCCTTTACGGATGCGCGCGGCGGTGTCGTAGTGCGATCCGTGGCACGGGCAGAAATAGCCGCCGTAATCGCCCTTGTTCTCGCCTTCTGCCGCGCCCAGCGGAACGCAGCCCAGATGGGTGCAGACGCCAAGCGTGATCAGCCAGTTGGCCTTGCCTTCCGCCGTGCGGTCGGCAAGCGACGCCGGATCCCGCAGTTCGCTTAGCGGCACCTTGTTGGCTTCCGCCTGTTCGGCGGCGGTCAGGTTGCGGATGAACACCGGCTTGCCGCGCCAGCTCGCCTTGATGGCCTGGCCCGGCTGGATCGCCGAGACGTCGACCTCGATCGAAGCGAGCGCCAGCACGTCGGCCGACGGGTTCATCTGGTTGACGAGCGGTATCACGGCTGTCGCCGCGCCAACGCCGGCGAAAGAAACCGCGGCGATGTTGATGAAATCGCGACGACGGACACCGGTTTCGGCGTGCGTGTCGGCAGTCGACTGTTCGGTCGTGGCCATTCCCATTCCCTGCGTGACCCGGTGTAGCGGTAAACCCCGCGCAACCCGCAATACCGGATTACCCCCCGGCGTTGCGCCGCCTGATAGCCGCGAGAGGCACAAAATGCCAACAGCATATTTCTGCTTCTTGTTGCATGGCCGCCCGCGACCTATGCGATATGGCCATGCGCATCGCCTTGCTGGAGCCGGATATTGCGGGAAATCTGGGCACGATCCTGCGGCTTTCCGCCTGTCTTGGCGTGGCCGTGGACGTGATCGAACCATGCGGTTTTCCCTTTTCCGACAGGAAGTTGAAGCGCGCCGGCATGGATTACGCAGCGCAGGCGGAGGTCCAGCGCCACGCCGATTGGGAGGCGTTCAGCAGGCTGAGGCGCGGCAGGCTGGTGCTGCTGACGACCCGCGCATCGACGCCCTATCATCAGGTGACATATCGGCCGGACGACATTCTCCTGTTGGGCAAGGAAAGCGCCGGAGCGCCGGATCATGTGCATGAAGCCGCCGATCTGAGGGTTCGCATTCCGCTCCAACCCGGCTTCAGGTCGCTGAATGTCGCCGTGGCGGCCGGAATCGTACTTGGCGAAGCATTGAGGCAGACGAAGGGATTTCCGAGTGATTGAACTGGACGAAGAGCAACAGCGCCCACGCGCCTGGTTCGAATCGCTGCGCGACCGGATCTGCGTCGAGTTCGAGCGGATCGAGGATGAGGCGTCCGATACGCCAGGCCGATTCACCTTCACGCCATGGGAGCGGAGCGATCCGGACGGAAGTCCGGGCGGGGGCGGCGTGCAGGGGCTGATGAAGGGCCGCGTCTTCGAAAAGGTGGGAGTCAACGTCTCCACCGTCGCGGGCCGATTCACGCCGGAATTCGCCGCCACCATCCACGGAGCGGGAGACGACCCGCGCTTTTTCGCGACCGGCATCAGCCTGGTGGCGCATATGGCCAATCCGCATGTCCCGGCCGTGCATATGAACACGCGCTTTCTTGCAACGACGAAGCGCTGGTTCGGCGGCGGGGCCGATCTCAACCCGCCAATTCCCTATGATAACGACACGGCCGATTTCCATGCCGCGATGAAGCGGGCCTGCGACGCCCATGACCCGGGTCATTATCCGCAATTCAAGCAATGGGCGGACGATTATTTCTACATCCCTCACCGCCAGGTGCATCGCGGCGTGGGCGGCATCTTCTACGATCATCTGGATGGCAATTTCGAAGCGAATTTCGCGTTCACCCGATCGGTCGGCGAGGCCTTTCTCGACATCTTCCCCCAGCTGGTGCGGCGAAGGATGGACACCCCTTTCAACGACGAGGACAAGCGCCGCCAGCTTGCCTATCGGGGCCGCTATGCCGAGTTCAACCTCGTCTACGACCGGGGCACGCTGTTCGGTCTCAAGACGGGCGGCAATGTCGACGCCATTTTGATGAGCCTGCCGCCGGTCGCGATCTGGGAATAGCCGATGCCGCTGGAGATGCTTCCCCCCGGCATGGTCGCGGCGCTGGTCACCTATCTGGAAATGACCGAGCGTCCGTCCCCGCCCTCACGGCCGGCCATGTCGCCGCTGAAGCTCGCCCGCTGGAGCAAGGCGGAGCCGGAGCGCTATCGGGCGCTCTTCCGGCGCGTGGGCGAGCCATGGCTGTGGTTTTCACGGCTGGTGATGGACGATGACGCGCTGACGGCGATCATTCACCACCCCGATGTCCATGTGCACGCCGTGACCAACCGCTCGGGAGCGGAGCTTGGCCTGCTGGAGCTTGATTTCCGGGAACACGGCGAATGCGAACTGGCGTACTTCGGACTGGTGCCGGAAATGACCGGGCGCGGCCATGGCAAATGGCTGATGCAGCGCGCGCTGTCCCTCGCCTGGACGGATAACATCCGCCGCGTCCATGTCCACACCTGCACGCTCGACCACCCCGCCGCGCTGGACTTCTACCGCGCGCATGGTTTTGCCCCCTATGCGCGCGCGGTGGAAAGCTTTGCCGATCCCCGCGTGGCGGGCATCCTTCCCGAGACGGCCGCGCCCGGACTGCCGCTCATCGGTCAGGTGCGGGCAAGCTCGCGATAGGCGAAACCAAGCGCGACGGTGATCACGAGATTGGCGACGGTTCCAAGCGCCGCGGTCAACACCAGCGTGAAGAGCAGGCCCAGCGACTCGACGCCGATCAAACGGCCCAGCAGCATGAACACGCCGCCCACCGCCGTGCCGAGTGCAAGCTGGAGGAAGAGATAAAGGAAGGTCGCAACCAGGATCAGCGCCAGGATCGGCACTGCGCTTCCCGAAGTGAGGCGGAAGGCGCGGCGCAACGCCTCGAGCGGGGTGAGGCGCTCCAGCAGCAGCGCGGGAAACACCACGGCAAGCCGGGCGAGCGCATAGAGAATGGCCGGGCCTGCGATCACCATCCCGATCACTGCAAGCCGGGTCATCGCCGCCGTGTCGCCGGCCTGCGCCGCGCCGCCCGCGAACAACATCGCGATCAACTGCCCCACGATCAGAAAGGCGCACACCACCGACAGGATCGCGAACTGCACGCCGATGGCGGGCGCAAGGGCGCGCATCGCGCCGTTCAGCGCTTCCCGAACGGTCGGCTTGTGCGGATCGAGCACCATCAGCAGGACCGTGAGCTGACCGATCGTCTGAAACAGCAGCATGACGCCGATCGGCAGCAATATGCCGAGGTCCAGCGATCCCACCGGCCCAGCGGGCATCAGGCGGGCCATGATGACGGAGGGCAGGAAGAAGAACACGCCCCCCACCGGCAGCAGGACCGTCAGATTCTCGCGCAGGCAGGCGGCGGTCCGGTCCCACAGGGCGGAGGGGCGAAGCCGTTGTGTCATTCGCCGGTCATCCTTGGCGTCTGCTGTCGTCGGAATATCGGGCACGACTTCTGTCGAGAAGTTTTACATCATGATCGCCGCAGCAATTCGATTTCCTGCAAAAATCCGGATAATTCAGTGTCTTCATATAAGCCCAATGCGATGGCACGTTTATTGCTGCCTGTTGCTCGTCTGGTCTGCCCGTTTCGTGCGGGGAGGGTCCGGGAAACCGGGCCCTTTTTTTCTACCTCACCCTGATCTCCACGCTACGCGGCAAACCGGCGAGCAGTTCCTCTTCGTCGCGCACGATCACCGTTGCAAGCACCGTATTGCGTTCCGACGACGCGCGCAGGAACCGCGCCACCTCTTCCGCCCGGCGGTCGGCAATGCGCAGATTGGCGTTCCGGCTCCCCGTGGCGAAATCAGGATAGCTGACGAGATCGACCGGAGGGTGATCCATCCGCGTCATCATCCACTGGAGGAGCGACAGGGCGGCCGGATCGGCCTCGGTGCTGCCATTCTCGAACCGCACCGCAAGGCGCGTGCCCGAAGCGGGTATGATCTTCACTGCAAAGCCGGGCTCGGCGAGCGCGAGATCGCGTTCCAGCTCGCGCCATTCGGCAATGGTGCGGTCTGTCCCGGTTGGCCGCAACAGCACTTCGCGGCTGTCGAGGTTCACCTTTATGTCGGCAATGCTGATGCCGGAGCGGCTGGCGATGCGCCGCGCCACCTGCCTGTCGATCGTTTCGGTGCGCTGCGTCGCGGAGGCGCGAAGAACCGGCTCTGCACCGGCCGCGATCACCACCTGTTCGACCGCGACCTCGGCGGGCGCATCGAGCCTCCGGGCGATTTCATCGCGAAGCTTCGCCCCCGCCTCCGGCCGATATTTGTGAACGAAGACGATGCCCTCGACGCGCACCCCTCCATCGCTACCGGGGGTGACGGACAGCGAATTGATTCGCGCGCCCGCGCCCAGCGTGTCGAGCAAGGCGGCCTGCACGGCAAAGCTGCGCTGGCCGTCGCGCGCCAGATCCCGGAGCGTAATGCCGAGCGGTATCGACAGCAGAAGGAAGGTCGAAGCGAGGACGCCCAGCTGCCACAGCGACTGGCGCGGACTGTTCTGACTGCCAAACCCATAGCAGCGGGCGACAATCGCGATGGTGAGGGCGATCGCCAGCAGATTGGTCATGAACAGCCAGGATGCGCCGAGGAAGATCGGCCAGTCGCGAGTCGATAGGCCGAAGCCGACGACCGCCAGCGGCGGCATCAGGGCGGTGGCGATGGCAACGCCGACGAGCGTGTCGGACTTGCGCCGCACCGTGGCATAGCCGCCTGCCGCCGCCGAAAAGACCGCCACCAGCAGGTCCAGCAACGTGGGGCGGGTGCGGGCCATGATCTCGGTCGTGGCCTGGGCAAGCGGCGACAGCGCGACGATGATCGCCGAGAGCCCCACCGCGAGGACCGCGCCTACGGCAATCGTCTTGAGCGAATGCCGGAGCTGGCGCTGGTCGAAGACGGCGAAGGAAAAGCCGAACTCGACGATAGGCCCCATCAGCGGCGACACGAGCATCGCGCCGATGACGACGGCCGGCGACGACTGGAGCAGGCCGAGGATGGCGATCCCGGCCGACGCGATCGTCATCAATATATAGCGGTGCGTGAGGCCACCGGTGTCGCGAACCGCGACAATGACGCCGGCATGGTCGACCGTTTCCACCACCCGGTCGCGCCAGCGCCGCCTGATCAGTCTTATCCAGGCGGGCGCGCGCGCCCAATAGCGCTCAACCCTGGCGTTCCAGGACTGGACCTCCAAATCCCCCGCCCCCCGCATCAGGCGGCTGAGCGCGCAACACCTTTCTCTTCCATCAGCGTATGCAGCTCACCGGCCTCGAACATTTCCATCATGATGTCCGACCCGCCGACGAACTCCCCCTTCACATAGAGCTGGGGAATGGTGGGCCAGTCGGAGAACACCTTGATTCCGTTGCGGATCGCGGCGTCCTGGAGAACGTCCACCGTGTCGTAATCGACGCCCAGGTGATCAAGGATCGCGATGGCGCGGCTGGAAAAGCCGCACTGCGGGAACAGCGGCGTGCCTTTCATGAACAGCAGCACGTCCGAGCTGTCCACCGCTTCCCGAATCCGCTGATGAATGTCGTCCGTCATGTTCCTGTCCTTCAATCTTCGGCCGCAGTGGTCAGCTGAAGCGCGTGCAGCGCCCCGCCCATGCGGCCGCCCAGTGCGCCATAAACCAGCTGGTGCTGCTTGATGCGGGGCAGCCCCCGAAAAGAGGCGCTCACCACGCGGGCGGCATAATGGTCGCCGTCGCCCGCCAGATCGGTGATTTCCACCCGCGCGTCGGGAATCCCCTCGCGGATCAGCCGTTCTATGTCTTCGGCAGCCATCGCCATCGGATCAGCCCCTATTTCGACTCGAGGAGCTGACGGCGCGCCTCCACCGTCTTTTCCTCAAGCGCGCGGCGGACCGCATGGTCGGTGACATCGATCCCGGCCGCCGTCAGATCGCCCACCAGCTTGCGAATCACGTCGTCGTCGCCCGCTTCCTCGAAATCGGCCTGAACCACGGCCTTGGCATAGGCGTCGGCCTCTTCGGGGGTGAGCTTCATCTGTTCTGCAGCCCAGAGCCCCAGCAGACGGTTGCGACGCGCGGCGATGCGAAAAGCGGTTTCCGCGTCATACGCGAACTTATCCTCAAATGCCTTTTCGCGATTGTCGAACGTGGTCATGCTGCCGCCCTTAAGTTGAAACCCGTGGCCCGAGATAAGCACGGCACGCCGCAAGCGCAACGGCAAGGGACGCGAAAAGGGCCGGATTGCCAGCGGGGCGCCGCTCATGTATAGGCTCCGGCCGTCCGCCTCGGCTGCGCGTCAGATTCGACGCCGCGTCCGGGGCGTGCTTATTTTTTGAGCATTTTCGCCGAGACCGGCGCGGGCCGTGTCCGGGTGAGGAGCTGAAGCTGATGTCGCGCCGCCGCCAGATCTATGAAGGCAAAGCCAAGATCCTGTATGAAGGCCCCGAGCCCGGGACGCTGATCCAGTATTTCAAGGACGACGCGACCGCCTTCAACGCACAGAAAAAAGGGACGATTTCCGGCAAGGGCGTGCTCAACAACCGGATTTCGGAGCATATTTTCACGCTGCTCGGCGGCATCGGCGTGCCCACCCACTTCATCCGCCGTCTCAACATGCGCGAGCAGCTTGTCCGGCAGGTGGAGATCATTCCGCTTGAAGTCGTCATCCGCAATGTCGCGGCCGGTTCGCTGTGCAAGCGGCTGGGCGTGGAGGAAGGCTCCGTCCTCCCTCGCACCATCCTTGAATATTATTACAAGGACGACGCCCTGGGCGATCCGCTGGTTACGGACGAGCACATCGCCTGCTTCGGCTGGGCGAGCCAGGAAGAACTGCACGACCTCGCGGACCTGGCGATTCGGATCAACGACTTCCTTTCGGGCCTTTTCGCCGGGATCGGCATAAGGTTGGTCGATTTCAAGCTGGAGTTCGGCCGGGCCTGGGACGGCGAGTTCGCCCGCATCCTGCTGGCCGACGAGATCAGCCCCGACGGCTGCCGCCTGTGGGACATGAAATCGAACGAAAAGCTGGACAAGGACCGCTTCCGCCTGGACCTGGGCGGCGAGGTGGAAGCCTATCAGGAAATCGCGCGGCGGCTGGGTCTCCTGCCCGAAGGCAGCGTTTCAACCGTGCTTGATCTTGAAAAGCATCGGCGGCAGCGCAACGGCGAATAAGGGCAGCTGTGGGGAAGCGCGCCTCAGCGCTGGCGGCTTGCGCCCCAGCCGAACAGCACCCCGAACATGAAGGCGGCGACAAGCGCAACCTGAACATGGTTGCGATAGTCCACCCATCCCCCGAATTCAGGGCCGAACCACATCAGTCCGGCCAGCAGAAGAACCGCGAATGGCGCCATAGTCCCAGTAACTTTCCGTTGCATCCGGCAAGGGGCGCTCCCACACCCCCGCCGTGGTCGTAACCATTGCGCAACAAGGTTAAACAAGCGTCAATAAAACCGGCGCTGCCGCTGCGGCTTCACCCTTGCCCCAGATGAAGCGAACGCCCATAGAGGCCCCAAAATCGAAGGACGGAGACATTCCGGAAATGAAGGCTCGCGTAACCATCACCCTCAAGCCGGGCGTGCTCGACCCGCAGGGCAAGGCCATTGAACACGCGCTGGACAATCTGGGCTTTTCAGGCGTGGAGGCGGCGCGGGCGGGCAAGGTCATCGAGCTTGACCTGGCCGACGGCACCAGCGACGCGGACATCGATGCGATGTGCCGCAAGCTGCTCGCCAACACGGTCATTGAAAACTACCGGATCGAGAGGCTTTAGTCGGGATCATGAAGAGCGCGGTCATAGTCTTTCCGGGTTCCAACTGCGACCGCGACATGGCGGTGGCGCTGCGGGACATCTCCGGCAATGCGCCGGCGATGGTGTGGCACCGCGAGACCGCTTTGCCTGACGGCCTGGACCTGATCGCCCTGCCCGGCGGCTTTTCCTATGGCGATTATCTGCGTTCAGGGGCCATGGCCGCGCGCAGCCCGATCATGCAGGCGGTCGTCGATGCAGCCGACAGGGGCGTGGCCGTGCTTGGCGTCTGCAACGGCTTTCAGGTGCTGACCGAGGCGGGCCTGCTGCCCGGCGCGCTGATGCGCAACGCGGGACTGAACTTCGTCTGCCGCGACGTGGCGCTGACAGTCGGCACCAGCCAGAGCGCATTCACCAGCCGCTATGACGAGGGCGAGACGATCAGGGTTCCCGTCGCCCACCACGATGGCAATTATTTCGCCGATGACGAAACGCTGGACCGGCTGGAGGGGGAAGGCCGCATCGCCTTCCGCTATGCCGAAGACGTCAACGGATCGCGTCGGTCGATCGCAGGCGTGCTGAACGACAGCGGCAATGTGCTTGGCATGATGCCGCACCCCGAGCGCCTGATCGAAGACGCTCAGGGAGGTGACGACGGCCGCAGGCTGTTCGAAGGGCTGATATCCGCATTGAATTAGCAGGAGAGGGGCAATGGCGATAACCGGCGGATGCCTGTGCGGGGCTGTGCGCTACAGTATCGCCGCTTCAAAGCCTCTGGTGACGCGCCAGTGCTGGTGCCGCCTGTGCCAGTATCTGGGGGGCGGCAGTTCCACCGTAAACTCGGGATTTCAAAGCGCCGACTTCACCGTGACGGGTGAATTGGCGCGGCACGAGACCGTCGCCGACAGCGGCAATCCGATGGTTCGCAGCTTTTGCCCCGCATGCGGAACGCCGATGTTCAGCGAAACGCCGGCGCGACCGCACCTGCGCTTCATCCGGGTCGGAACGTTGGATGACACCAGCCTCGCAAAGCCGGAAATGACGATCTGGACGGCGGAAGCGCCCGACTGGGCCTGTATCGATCCCGATGTCCCCAGGTTCGAAAGCCAGCCGCCCCCGCCCGCCGTCAGATCCTGATACTCGCGGTTATTTCGCCAGTTCGGCTTCGATCGCCGAGACGATGCGCGGATCGTCGGGCGCCATGTTTGGGGCGAAGCGCGCGACGACATTGCCGTTCCGGCCGACCAGGAACTTCTCGAAGTTCCAGAGCACTTCCGGTTCCGGCGTCGGCGTTATGCCATAGCCTTTGAGCTTTTCGCGCATGTCCTCGTCGGCCGGAGTCGCCTTGGGCTGCGCCTCGATCAACGCCGAATAGAGCGGGTGGCGACCCTCACCCGTGGCCACCAGCTTTGAAAACATCGGAAAATCGACGCCATAATTGGTGGAGCAAAAGCTCGATATCTCTTCGTTGGTGCCCGGCTCCTGCCCGGCGAAATCATTCGCGGGGAAACCGACGACCACAAGCCCCTGGCCCTTGTAGCGCGAATAAAGCGCCTGCAACGCCTCATATTGCGGCGTGAGCCCGCATTTGGAGGCGACGTTCACGACCAGCAGGACCGACCCTCGATAATCGCCAAGAGAAGCCGGTCGACCGTCGATTGTTTTTAACGGAATGTCCTGAATCACCGACGCCATGGCATTTCTCCTTGCTGTGTCAAACCTTCGTCGAGAAGGGCGTGAAATCGGTCGTCTCGTCATAGACGTCCAGCCCTTCGCGGTGCTTCAACCAACCCACCACCCTGTAGGTTACCGGGGTCAGCAGCACTTCCCAACCCACCTTCAGCGCATATTGGGTGAAAAGGACCGTCACCACCTGCGAGGTCGGCCAGACGCCCAGAAACGCGAGCGGGTAGAAGATCAGGCTATCCACCCCCTGCCCCACCACCGTCGAGCCGATGGTGCGGGTCCACAAATATTTGCCCCTGGTCCAGACCTTCATCCGCGCCAGCACGAAGCTGTTCGCAAGCTCGCCTGCCCAGAAGGCGGCGATCGACGCAAAGACGATGCGCGGCACCTGGCCGAACACCGATTCATAAGCGGCCTGCCCGTCCCATGTCGCGGCGGGCGGCAGCGCGACCACCACCCATGACATCAGCGCCATGAACAGCATCGCCGCAAAGCCCACCCAGACGCAGCGGCGCGCGCGGGCATAGCCGTAGACCTCGGTCAGCACATCGCCCAGCACATAGCCGAGCGGGAAGAACAATATGCCCGCGCCGAACGGCCAGTCGCCTATGCCCGGCAGGTCGATGACCGCGACCTTGCCCGCGCCAAGCACGTTCGACAGCAGAAGGATGGTGACGAAGGCCGCCATTGCGAAATCGAAATAGCGCAACCGCGCGCCCGCGATCTGCCCGGCATCCACAGTGCGAAGCAAATCGCCGTCATTCCCCTTCATGAGTCCTGTTTCCCCCCTTCATCCGCCCGTCAGGATTGCGTGCCGTCCAGGGCAAGCGCCTTTACCTTGACGGTGATCGTCACTTCCTTGCCGACCTGATCGTTCGCCATATTATCAGCCGTGCCGATGCCCCATCTGGTGCGATCTATCACCAGCCGCCCCGCGACATCCGCGTCGCCGCCGCTTATCGCAAGCGTGAAGGGCAAGGTGACGGGCACCGCCCGCCCCCGCATCTTCAACTGCCCGTGCGCGGCATAGCGATTGTTCCCCAGCCTCTCGAACCGGCTCGCGGTGAACAGCGCTTGGGGATGGCTTGCAACGTCGAACCATTCGGCAGAGCGAAGCGTCTCGTCGACGGCCTTCTGCCCGGTGCCGACGGAGCCCAGGTCGATGGCGACGATGGCGCTCGACTGCGAAAGCCGGTCCGGGTCGAAACGTATCCGCGCGACATAGCGGGCAAAGCCGCCTTCGGCCGTCTGTCCGCCGCCGCTGACCGAAAAGCCGATCGCGCTGGACGCGGGCTCGACCTGCCATCGGGTGATCGCGGGGGCGGCTGCGACAAGCAGAACCGCAGTCAGGCCAATCCACCAATGCCGCATGTGCAATTATCCTTTCGGGGCTTCGGCAGCCATATCGCTAACAGCCGTCGTCGCGGCTGCCAACCACGGGCGAGAAAATCAGCAATGCGACGGCGCGAACGGCGCTTCGCCCCCTTCCCTCGCGCACGGGCAGCGGCTAGGAGGCCGGGCATGACCGACATCGCCATCACGCCCGAGATCGTTGCCGAGCACGGCCTCACACCCGATGAATATCAGGTGATCCTCAGCAGCCTGGGGCGCGAGCCGAACCTCACCGAACTCGGCATCTTTTCGGTCATGTGGTCCGAGCATTGCTCCTACAAATCCTCGCGCATCCACCTCGGCAAGCTGCCGACCGAGGCCCCCTGGGTGATCCAGGGCCCCGGCGAGAACGCGGGCGTGATCGATATCGGCGACGGGCAGGCCGCGATCTTTAAGATGGAAAGCCACAACCACCCGAGCTACATCGAGCCGTATCAGGGCGCTGCGACCGGCGTGGGCGGCATTTTGCGCGACGTGTTCACCATGGGCGCGCGACCGGTGGCGAACATGAACGCGCTTCGGTTCGGCCGTCCCGATCATCCGAAAATGCGTCACCTGATCGCGGGCGTCGTTCACGGCATCGGCGGCTATGGCAATTGCGTGGGCGTGCCGACGGTGGGGGGCGAAGTGAACTTCCACCCCGCCTATGACGGCAACATCCTGGTCAATGCGATGACGGTGGGCATCGCCGATACCGACAAGATCTTCTATTCGGCCGCATCGGGCATCGGCAATCCGATCGTCTATGTCGGCTCCAAGACCGGGCGCGACGGCATCCATGGCGCGACCATGGCGTCGGCCGATTTCGGCGAGGATTCGGAAGCAAAGCGGCCAACCGTTCAGGTTGGCGACCCCTTCACCGAAAAACTGCTGATCGAGGCCTGTCTTGAACTGATGGCGTCGGACGCCATCGTCGCCATTCAGGACATGGGGGCGGCGGGCCTGACATCTTCCTCCGTCGAAATGGCGTCCAAGGGCGGGGTCGGAATCGAACTGGACATGGATGCCGTCCCCTGCCGCGAAACCGGCATGACCGCCTATGAGATGATGCTCAGCGAATCGCAGGAGCGGATGCTGATGGTGCTGAAGCCCGGCCGCGAGGCGGAGGCGGAGGCCATCTTCCACAAATGGGAACTGGATTTCGCCGTCATCGGCCGTGTGACCGACACCGGCCATATGGTGCTTCGCCACAAGGGTGAGATCGTCTGCGATATTCCGCTTGGGCCGCTTGCCGACAATGCCCCTAAATATGACCGCCCCCATGTGCCGACGCCGAAGCGCGCGCCGCTTGGTGAGGTGCCAGCAAAAGGCGATGTCGGCGACAATCTGGTGGCGATGATGGGTTCGCCCGATCTCGCCAGCCGCCGCTGGGTGTGGGAGCAGTACGACCATATGGTCGGCGCGGACACCGTCCAGCGTCCCGGTGGGGATGCTGCCGTGGTGCGCGTCCATGACACGAAAAAGGCGCTGGCGATCAGCACCGACTGCACGCCCCGCTATTGCTTTGCCGATCCGGTGGAAGGCGGCAAGCAGGCCATCGCCGAGGCGTGGCGCAACATCACCGCCGTTGGCGCGACGCCGCTTGCGGTCACCAACTGCCTCAACTTCGCCAATCCGCAGCGGCCTGACATCATGGGGCAGTTCGTCGGCTGCCTCGAGGGCATGGGCGCGGCCTGTATCGCGCTGGACTTCCCGATCGTGTCCGGCAACGTCTCGCTCTATAACGAGAGCAAGGCGACGGGCGGCGGATCGGCCATCCTGCCGACGCCCGCGATCGGCGGCGTAGGGCTGCTCGCCGATTACCGGAAAATGGCGACATTGGGCTTCAAGGCCGCCGACGAGACAATCCTCGTCATCGGGGAAACCCGGGGCCATCTCGGCCAGTCGATCTGGCTGCGCGAGATCGCGGGACAGGAGGACGGGCCGCCGCCGCCGGTCGATCTGGCAGGCGAGCGCCGCAACGGCGATTTCGTGCGCAGCCTGATCGCTGACGGAAAGGTGTCGGCGGTGCATGATTGCGCGGACGGCGGCCTGCTTGTCGCGGTCACCGAGATGGCGCTCGCAGGCAATATCGGCGCGATCCTTGAGCCGGACGCCGGCATTCCGCTCCATGCCTGGGCGTTCGGAGAGGATCAGGCGCGCTATGTCGTCACCTCTGCCAATGGCGCGGACATTGCCGAGGCTGCTCGGGCGGCAGGCGTGCCGGTGGCCGTGATCGGACGGACCGGCGGCGACTCCATCGCATTGGCAGGCGCGCGCAGCGTGTCCCTTTCGGCCATTCGGGAGGCGCACGAAAGCTTCTTCCCCGGGCTGATGTCGAGTGAAACCGCGCTGTAATCCGCTCCCCACCGTCATTTCACACCATTACGGACGCTTCGGCAGAAGGAAGCAGGCGGGCGTTCGCTATCCTCGCCGGATGCCGACCCACTTCATGTCAGATGCAGCCGGTCAATCGTACCGCCGCAAAGCGGACGCGGCAGGCTGGCGCGCGCTCGACAATCCGGAAGCGGCGTTCGATTTGCTTCGCCCGTTTTTCCGCGACCGGAGCCGCGAGCATGTCTGCGCCCTGTTCCTGAATGCCGAAGGCCAGCCCTGCGCCATGGGCACATGGGCGGGCGAACAAGGCTTCGTCGACCTGCCGCTGCGACAGGTTTTCGCCTCGGGACTTGCCGCCGATGCAGCGGCGATGATCATTGCGCATAATCATCCGAGCGGCGATCCCACGCCCGGTCCGGAAGATCTGCGGACGACGCGCGATCTTGCGCGAATTGGGGCCATGCTCGGCATCCGCCTTGTCGATCATCTCGTCATCGCCGGTGAAAGACTGACCAGCATGAGGGCTATGCGACTGATCTGATCCAATAAAAACTTGCCCAAACTGATCCGTTTCGGATTAATAACGATCTCGGGGGGCAAGTTGATGGGCGTAGCGGAGATTCAAACGGCGGCGGCCGTCGCCGCCCTGCTGACCCGCGAACTGATTCTCGCCGCCGCCCTCCTCATCGCGATCATCGGGATCGACGACCTGATCGTCGACGCCATCTATTTCACCCGCCGCATCTGGCGCTCGGCCACCATCTACAGACGGCATCCGCGCATCAGCGCGGCGATGCTCGCCCCGCCCAGGCGGCCCGGCGCAATGGCGATCCTCATCCCCGCATGGGATGAAGCGGCCGTCATCAGGGACATGCTGAAAGGCGCGCTGCGGCGGCTCGACCACCCGCAATATCGCATCTTCGTGGGCGTCTATCCGAACGATCCCGACACCATAGCAGCAGTCCGCACGGTGGCCGACCCGCGCGTGATCCCGGTCTTCACCAGCCGCCCCGGCCCGACCACCAAGGCCGATTGCCTCAATCATCTGTGGAATGCCATGACGCGCGAGGAGCGCGCCGGCATTATGTAGCAAATGCACCAGCCTCCTAATCCACATTACAGCCTGTTCGCCCTAATGTGAATCCATGAAACCAGTAGTGCATGGGCTCATTAGCAAACGCGCCGAAGTGGTCGGCAAGATCGAGGCGCTACAGGCGCAGCTTGCGCAGTGCTTGGCCGATCTCGACAGCCTGGACCGGACGATCCGCATATTCGAGCCGGACATTGATTTGACGGACGCGCCGGTCAAGCCGGTTCCACCGGCAAACGCTGCCTTCCGTGGCGAGGTGCAGCGATTCCTTCTCAACACACTCCGCAAGTCCGACGTGGCGCTGACAACGCACGATCTCGCCCGTTCCATCATGGAAGCGCGTGGGTTGAACACAGCCGACAAGGCGCTGCTAAAGCTGATCTCACAACGCACCGGGCATAGCCTTGGTAAACTGCGCTCACAGGGCTTCATTGCCTCACAAAAGGCCAATGCGGGTGGGTTGCTGCGATGGCAGCTTAGCCGAAAGGGACAGGCGGAGGATTGGCATGGCGGGTGGCGGAACGGGAGTGGGAGTTAAAGCGCAGGCCAAAGTCCTGCAATGTTCTGACATGCGGCCGCAACGTCCTTCATGCGACGCGCGGTTGCTTTCACTCCCGGGAAGACTTGACCAGACCCCGCGCAAATGACCATGCAATAGTCCGGATTCACGATCTCATCTGGTTCCGCAAGGTGGGTTTTGCAGTACTCCTGCACAACGGCAGACACGTACCCGGCCGACTCCTCATCGTGTGGATGGGTAGATGAGAAATGAAGCTTTATTGCTCCAATCAGCTTAGCTCCCTTAGGAGCGGTACCACGTAAAATGATCTCTGGTCGCACGCTGACCGTGACGTTGTGATACGTCAATTTCGGCGGGGCGTGTTCACCTAGCCTTGGGTCTGCGCCCTGGAGGTCAATGTCATCGAGCATTTCTGATACGCGCTCAATGGCATCAATATTCGCGTTTATTCTTCGCCCAGTGCCCACTTTATCTGCTGGCATTTGCTCCAAAATCTGGAGTTTTTGCTGCAACGGGGCACTGTCGATGGCACCATTCGCGATGTAAAGGCTGACAGCCTCCGATGCTTCCCGGTGATACATGCCGATGTTAAAATCGGGGTTTGGGTACTTACGCTCCTTTAGCAGCGTCCGCTGGCGCGCAGAGCGCGCCACCATATATTCCGCGAGCTTGTTTACAGTTATCTCGGCTTGGGATAAGCTCACGATTCAACCTCCGGGTAAAAGGTGTTTTTGCCATGACTTTTCAGGCGGTTGCGCAGTTTACCAATCGTAAATCTCTTTGCATAGGCGAAATAACCTCCAAAGAGGCAGCACTGGCGGACAGCCCAATCGTTGATGGGCGAGGGTTGTACCTGCTGTTAGTCGACAACGAGCGGCCACGGAGCGAGGCAAGTGTACTCGCTAAGCTTGTTTCAGAGGATGCGGCCGGTGAAATTGCTCGGTTTTTTACTGTGACCGGGCGGTTAGAGGCGGCTTAAGCCGCCCGCTGCCAATATCCCTTCCAAGCCCGTGACACGCCGGAAGCCATAACGGCATCGGCTACCATTGCCGCCTGAGTGCCGTTCGGAACGCGGCGGTTATCTTCGCGCCAAGCCATTTCACCGGCATACTGATGCAGGTACGGGCCAGCGATATGGTGGTGCGTCCCGACTTCGGCGCGGCGCAGGCGTGAAAAATAGCTTTCCGCCTGATTGGTGCAGACGCCCTTGTCCATGAACAGCACCGAGTGATTGATGCGGTGGGTATCCCAACCAGCGTGCAGCGCATCCCAACCTGCGCCTTCGTCGGCATGGATCGTCGCCAGCGTGCCGACGCAATCACGAACGAACGGAACCGCATCGCCTTCGTTGCGAACGATGAAGGGAAGTGACCGGCCCTTGCGCTCACGCATGATGACGACGCACTGGCGCTTGCCACTGCTGTTCGCTTTCAGGCGACGGTCTTTGCGATCCTCTTTCCTGTTTTCCGGCTTCACGTATCCGCCGAAATAGCCGCCGTCGATCTCGACAATGCCGTTGAGCTGGCGTCCGGCCTGTTCGCGCGCCATCGCCTCGCGCAGCTTGTGCGAAAGGACGAATGCGGTCTTGTATTGCACGTCCAGGTCGCGGCTGACTTGCAGAGCGGAAACGCCCTTTGCGCCGTTCACGAAAATGACGATAGCCGCCAGCAGATCGGTGAACGACAGCTTGCGTGAGGCGAAGATCGTTCCCGACGTGACCGAAAACTGATGATGGCAGCCAACGCACTTGAAGCGGCGGCGGGTGCTGATCTCATAGGCTTCAACACAGCCGCAGCGGGGGCAAACGGCTTCCCCGTCCGTCTCCGGCCAGCGCATCTGGCGGAACGTCTCGTAGGCCTTGTCTTCGCCCATCGTGAAAACAGCCTTGAGGCTGATTGTGCGGGCTTGGGCCGAAAGGAGGAAATGTTGTGTCATCGTTTGCGCTGCCTATGCATCGCATATAATGACATTGCCGCATCATTGTCAATGGCAAATGTATCTTATATAGTGATGTTAGCACTATGGAGGATGCAATGCCGGATACGGAATGGGAAGCCAAGGTAAAGGGGCTTCTGAAAGCGGAGTTAAAGCGCCGGAATGTGTCCTATGCTCAGCTAGTTGAGAAGCTAGCGGCGATCGGGGTTGTGGACTCTGAGCCGAATATCAGGAACAAGCTCAGCCGGGGAAAATTTACAGCGGTGTTCCTGATTCAGTGTCTTGAGGCGATTGGCGCTGACTCAATCCGGCTGACCTAAGCCTGTGACGGCTGCACTTGCTCCAGCTTACCGGCGATCCTAGCCATGAATTGAGCGACCTCGGCGATGGAATGGCTGCTCATATGTCTAAATTGGAATAGATCTCGCTCAGATAGATCCACGTACTTACCGGCGATTTCGATAATTTCCCAGCATTCCGCAGCCCATTCAGTGAGGTAAAGGCGGAGCGCTTTCTCATCGCTTTCATAGCCATCCCTCATCCATCTTTCGGTATCGCCATTGCCGAACTTGTAATCAGGATGCACGGGCGGCTTGCGGTTATATTCGGACATAATCTTATTTATTCCGGCTGATGCGCGGCGCGCACGATCAGCCAATCCGGAGAGGTCCACCCGAGTTTGTTCGATCAACGGTTTCCGGTCGTGATCCACAAGGGCGGCGTAAACCCAGCAGCAAACAGCTCCGCTTACTAGACCCGCAGAGGACACTGTGAGCCAAAAGATATTCTCAGTCATCCACGCCACCACTTCGGACCAATGGCGTGAGAGCAGCTTGTCGTATCCCTTTTCTATGGAAAGCGTCTCGACGTTTTGCCCCACAAGAACCCAAAGCACTCGCAAAGCCACGGCGATTGCGCTTGCGGACAGCAAGTATAGGAAAATGCCGGGAGGGGATTTCGGCTTGGGTAGTTGCATGCCCCTTCATGCCCCGGCTCCATCTTGTTGTGGAGTCGAAACATGATCGCACCTTAGCCTTGGTGCATTTGCTACATAATGCCGGAGCGCGCAACCGGCACGCGCTTCAAGGCGGTGATCCTGCACGATGCGGAAGATGTGGTCCATTCGGCCGAATTGCGCATCTTCGACCGGCTGGTCGAGCGCTTCGACATGGTGCAGCTTCCGGTCCTCCCGCTTGCCGATCCTCAATCCCGCTGGATCGGGGGACATTACCTGGACGAGTTTGCCGAATCGCACGGCAAGGACCTGGTGGTGCGCGAGGCGCTGGGCGCTTCGGTCCCATCGGCGGGCGTGGGCTGCGCCATCAACCGGAACATGATGGATCGAATCATCGCGATGAACGGCGGCAGGCCGTTCGACGAGGCGAGCATCACCGAAGATTACGAACTGGGCCTGAAAATCGGCGCGCTTGGCGGCAGGGGCATTATCGTCCGGTTGTCGGCGGGCACGGGAAGCGTCGTCGCCACGCGGGAGCATTTTCCGGCGACGCTCGACGCCGCCGTCCGCCAGAAAGCGCGGTGGCTGACCGGAATCGCGCTTCACGGCTGGGATCGCATGGGGTGGCGCGGCGGCGTTGCCGAGCGGTGGATGCGGCTGCGCGACCGGAAAAGCATTATCGCCGCGATCGCGACCCTGCTCGCCTATGCCGGGGCCATCGGCTTCGGCCTTGTGAGCCTCTCCGGCTATGCATGGCCCTGGATCAACACTCCGGTCATCGTCACGCCCGGCGGCTGGCTGGCCTATCTGCTGGTCTTCAACCTGGGGATGCTGTGCTGGCGGCTGGCCATGCGCTGCGCCTTCACCGCCGCCGCTTATGGCGTGCGTGAGGGGCTTCGCGCCGTGCCGCGCGCCTTCCTCGCCAATCTGATCGCCATCCTCGCATGCTTCAGGGCGCTGGGACGGATCGTGGCGACGCTGGGCAAGCCCGCGCAGCAGCCGGTCTGGGACAAGACAGCGCATCGTTTTCCGTCGGTTCTTCCGGGCGAATGATGCGTCTGCCCGCCGCTCTCAAATGGCTGATCATCGGCGCGACCGCCTGGGCGGGCTGGCGTCTGCCGATCGTCGCGGGCGAACTGGCGCGGCTTGGCAGCGATAAAGCCCCATCCGTCCAGATCGCGGCGCAATCGACTGCCGCCATCGCCGCGCCGGTCACGGCCACCAACCATGCGGACAGCCCACATCAGCGGCGGATAGAGCGCCGGGGGAACACGATTCTGCTGGCGCTGCCGCCACCGTTGCCCCCGATCGGAATGGCGACCACGGGCCATGTCCGAGTGACGACCCCGCCTCCCCACCCCACCGAATCGCATGGCGCCAATCTTGCCGCGCAGGGCTATGCCCATCTGCGGATGGGCGACCGCAAGTCGGGGGCAAGACTGCTTGCAGCCGCGGCCGCAATGGCTCCCAATGATCCACGTGCGGGCCAATGGCGGGCGGACCGACGGCTTTTGATGCGCAGGTGGAGCGGCGATGCCTATGTCGTCGCGCGTCAAGGAAGCGCGGTGGCGATTTCGGGAGCGACGCCCACCCTTGGCGGCAGCCAGATGGGCGCACGTCTCGCCTATGCCTTCAATCCCCTGTCCGACCAGCGGATCACCCTTGCCGGACGGGTCTATCAGCCACTCGCGCGCCGCAGCGGCAGGACGGACGCGGCACAGGCGGTCATCGGGCTGGAACTCCAGCCATTGCGCTCAGTGCCGCTCAGCCTGGCTGTGGACCGCTATGTCGCGCTTGGCGGCAAGGCCCGCGACGCCTGGTCGCTCCGGCTTTCGGGCGGGCTGGACGATCTGCCCCTCACGCCTTCGCTGCGCGCCTCCTTCTACGGTCAGGCAGGCGTGATCGGCGTGCATTCCCGCGACGGCTATGCCGATGGATGGGCGAAGCTGCAAACGCCGCTGGCCGAGGCCTCCGGTCTCCGGCTCAGCGGCGGCATCGGGGCATGGGGCGCTGCCCAGCCCGGCGCCGCGCGGGCCGACATCGGCCCATCGGTCGAAATCACCGGGGGTGCTGGAAATGCGCGGATCAGGGGCAGCCTTGATTATCGAATCCGCGCGGCGGGCAAGGCCGCACCCGGTGACGGGCCGGTTTTGACGCTACAGGCGGGATTTTAAACCCACGGACGGGACTCGATCCCTAATTTTTTCACAGCCCCTTCGCATTGGCGCGCGGCTTGGCTAATCCTTCGCCATGGACCTTTACCTTCCGATCGCGGGTCTTTCGGTAAATGCGCTGGTGATCATCCTCCTTGGGGGGCTGGTCGGCCTTCTGTCCGGCATGTTCGGCGTCGGCGGCGGCTTTCTCACCACGCCGCTCCTGATGTTCTACGGCATTCCGCCGGCGATCGCGGTCGCCTCCTCGGCGACGCAGGTGACGGGAGCCAGCGTTTCGGGAGCGATCACCTATTGGGAACGCAAGGGCATCGATTTTCGCATGGGAATCGTGCTCGTCGCGGGCGGCGTGATCGGCTCGCTTGCAGGCTCGTTCCTGTTTCGCGCGCTTCAGAAGATGGGCCAGATCGATATTGCGATCAGCGCGGCCTATGTGCTGCTGCTCGGCTCGGTCGGCGGCATGATGCTGACCGAAACCGTGCGCGCGCTGCGCGCCGCCCGCGCGGGCAAGCGTCCGCCCACCCGGCCAAGGCATAACCGCCTGGTCGCCGCCCTGCCTTTTCGCTGGCGGTTTTACAGGTCCGGCCTTTATATCTCGCCGCTCGCCCCGCTTGCGCTCGGGTTCGTCACCGGCGTGCTGACGGTCATCCTCGGCGTGGGCGGCGGCTTTCTCATCGTGCCGGCCCTCATCTACCTGCTCAGCATGCCCGCCAATGTGGTGGTCGGAACCTCGCTGTTCCAAATCCTGTTCGTGACCGCGGCGACGACCATGGTCCATTCCGTCCAGTCGAAGACCGTGGACATCGTGCTTGCGTCGCTGCTGCTGGTCGGCGGCGTTGTCGGTGCGCAGCTTGGCGCACGAATGGCGCTGAAGCTGAAGCCGGAATATCTCCGTCTCGGCCTTGCGCTGATCGTCCTTGTGGTGGCTATCCGCATGGCGCTGGGCCTTGGCTGGCAACCCGATGAAATCTACACGATCTACGGGTCCGCCGCGTGAGCTTCCGGTTGCTGCTGCTCCCCCTGCTGGCATGCTTTCTCATGGGTGCGACGCCAAAGCTGGTGCCCGACGTCAGCCAGCGCAAGATCGATATCATCTACAGCTTCACCGGGGCCGAGTTGCTGCTGTTCGGCGCGATCCTCTATCCGGGCGGACGGCTGCCGACCGACCGGGCCGATATCATCGTGGTCCTGCGCGGGCCTTCGGAGCCGATCACCATCCGCAAGAAGGAGCGGCTGGCCGGAATTTGGGTTAACCGCCATTCCGCCCGGTTCGAGACCGTGCCGAGCTATTTCGCGGTGGCGGCGTCCGCGCCGCTCAAGGATCTGGTCGATGACTGGACCGCGACGGTCTATGAACTGGGCATGGAGACGCTCCAGCTTTCACCCGCCAGCGGCAACAGTTCCGAGGAGATCGCCGATTTCGAGCAGGGTCTGCTGGACCTGCGCAGGCGCGCCGGGCTGTATGTCGAGAGCGAGCATGGGGTGGAAATCACCGAGGGCGTTCTCTATCGCGCGCGGCTGCCACTGCCCGCGCGGGTCCCGGTCGGCACCTATGTCGCCCAGACGTTCCTGGTGCAGAACGGCAATGTGATTGCCGAGGCGCGGCGCGAGATCACGATCGACAAATCCGGGTTCGAGCGGTTCGTCTATGTGGCCGCCCAGCGCTCCTCCTTCCTCTATGGACTGACGGCGGTCCTGATCGCGGTCGCGCTCGGATGGCTCGCGGGAGTGATCTTCCGCCGCAAATAGGCCTCGCCCTCTGGCGGCATTGCGGATTTGTTAAGCCTCTTTGCCTATTCCTGCGCCAAAGACAAACAAGGACAGGTGCGGCATGGTTGAAAGCTTCAGCCTCAATCCATTTGAAGAGCAGAACGGCGAAGGCGATGCTGAGTCCACCCGCTCCGGGCGCGTAGACTTCAGCGACATCGGTCGCGTGGTCGAGGTTTCCGGCGGATCGTCCAGCATCCGGCTGGACGGACGGGCATTGAAGCAGCTCGACGGCCATCAGGACATCACGGTCGCCATGGCCGGGCAGGTCGGCAGCCAGATCAAGGTGCGCGTCGGGGGCCTGTGGCTGCTCGCCAATGTGCGCGACATGCGGCTTGAAAACCCGGACGGCGACCTCATCGTCGCCAATGTGGATTTCCTGGGCGAGGGCATCGAAGACCCGATCACCGGCAACCTCAAGGGCTTCCGGCGCGGCGTCACGCGCTATCCGGTGCCCGGGACGCGCGTCTTTCCTGTCACGACGACCGATCTCGAACAGATATTCTCGGCCAAGGACCGCCCGCATGTGCGGGTCGGCACCGTCTATCCCTCGGTGAATGTGGCAGCCTCGCTTTTCATCGACGCCATGCTCGGCAAGCATTTCGCCCTGCTCGGGTCGACCGGCACCGGCAAATCGACCGCGACCGCGCTGATCCTTCACCGGATCTGCGAAATGGCGCCCGAAGGCCATGTCGTGATGCTTGACCCGCACGGCGAATATTCCGCCGCCTTCAAGAACGACGGCGAGGTCTTCAACGTCGACAATCTGGCGATGCCCTATTGGCTGATGAACTTCGAGGAACATTGCGAAGTGTTCGTCACAAGCGACGGGGCCGAGCGCCAGATGGACGAGGACATCCTCGCCAAATGCCTGTTGCAGGCGCGCGCCAAGAACCGGGCCGCGCAGGGGCTGACGAAGCTGACCGTCGATTCGCCCGTGCCTTATCTGCTGTCGGACCTGATCAACGCCATTCAGGCACTGATGGGCAAGCTGGACCGGTCTGGCGAGGTCGCGCCCTATATGCGGCTGAAGACCAAGATCGAGGAGATCAAGAGCGATCCGCGCTACAGCTTCATGTTCTCAGGCATGCTGGTCAGCGACACCATGGGCCAGTTCATGTCCCGCATCTTCCGCCTGCCCGGCAACGGCCGCCCTATCTCGATCATAGACCTGTCGGGCGTTCCTTCCGACATCGTGTCGGTGGTGGTGGCGGTGCTGTCGCGCATGGTGTTCGACTTCGCGATCTGGTCGCGCCGCGAACCGAAGCGGCCGATCCTGCTCGTCTGCGAAGAGGCGCACCGCTACGTGCCCTCAGATCGCGACAACAACCGCAGCGCCGTGCGCAAGGTGCTGGAACGCATCGCCAAGGAAGGCCGCAAATATGGCGTGTCGCTGGGGCTGATCACGCAGCGGCCGTCCGATCTCGCCGAGGGCGTGATGTCGCAGTGCGGCACCATCATCGCCATGCGCCTCAACAACGAACGCGACCAGGCATTCGTGCGCAACGCCATGCCGGAAGGCGCGCGGGGCTTTCTCGAATCCATCCCTGCGCTGCGCAACCGCGAATGCGTGATCTGCGGCGAAGGCGTGTCGATCCCGATCCGTGTCCGTCTGGACGATCTGGAGGAATCGCGGCGTCCGGCCTCGGCCGACCCGGTGTTCTCCGAACTCTGGACCCATGTGGGCGACGAGGAAGGCATATTGGATCGCACCATCCAGCGCTGGCGGAGCCAGAGCACCAAATAGCCATTGGTGCGCGTAGTGCGCGTGGGGCGGCTCTAGATTTCCACCTGGCTGCCAAGCTCGACCACACGGTTGGTGGGCAGCTTGAAGAACTCCATCGCGCTTTCCGCGTTGCGCAGCATCCAGGCGAACAGCTTTTCGCGCCATACAGCCATGCCCGGTCGCGAGGAGGGAAGCAGCGTCTGCCGCGCAAGGAAGAAGCTGGTGTCCATCATCTTGAACTTCGCACCGCAGATATCATAGCCGGTGAGCGCCGCCGGCACATCGGGATCCTGCATGAAGCCATAGCGCAGGATCACGCGGTAGAAGCCGCTGCCGAGGTCTTCGGACTGCGCCCGCGCCTGGGCCGGCACGAACGGCACATCCTCGATGTTGACGGTCAGCAGCACCACCCTTTCGTGCAGCACCTTGTTGTGCTTCAGATTGTGGAGCAACGCGTGCGGCACGCCTTCTGCCGTCGATGTCATGAACACGGCCGTCCCCGGCACGCGGGTGGCTGAATTGGCGGCGGATTTCACGAACACCTCGGTCGGCATCGCCGCCTCCCGCATGCGCTCGATCATCAGCTTGCGGCCCTTCGCCCAGGTGGTGAGCATGGTGAAGGCGACAAAGCCGACGAGCAGCGGGAACCAGCCGCCTTCCGGCACCTTGGTGAGGTTCGCACCGAAATAGCTGAAATCGACGATGAAGAAGACGGTGAGCAGCGCTCCCGCAAGCAGCTTGTTCCAGCGCCACAGACCGAACAGCACCACCGCGAGCAGGCAGGTATCGATGAACATCGCGCCGGTCACGGCAATGCCATAGGCCGCCGCGAGGTTGCTGGAGCTGCCGAACATCAGCACCAGCAATATGACCATCACCATCAGCGCCCAGTTGATGACGGGGATGTAGATCTGCCCGGCGGCGCTGGCGCTGGTGTGCGTGATCCTGAGACGCGGCATGAAGCCGAGCTGGATCGCCTGCTGGGTGACGGAAAAAGCGCCCGAGATGACGGCCTGGCTGGCGATCACGGTGGCCATGGTCGCCAATATCACCAGCGGCAGGCGAAACGCATCGCTTGCCAGATAGAAGAAGGGATTCTGGATCACCTCCATCTTTTCCAGCGGCGGCAGCGACATGATCATCGCGCCCTGGCCCAGATAGTTGATCATCAAGGCGGGCAGCACGAAATAGACCCAGGACACGCGGATCGGGCGGCGGCCGAAGTGGCCCATGTCGGCATAGAGCGCTTCCGCCCCCGTCACCGCAAGCACCACCGCGCCCAGCGACAGGAAGGCCGTAAAGCCGTCCGTGATGAAGAACTGGACCGCGTACCAGGGGTTCAGCGCCACCAGCACGTCGGGCCGGGGCAAGATGTTGATGACGCCCAGCACCGTCAGAGTCACGAAATAAACCGCCATGATCGGGCCGAACAGCATCCCGACCTTGGCCGTACCGCGCCGCTGGATCAGGAACAGGCAGACGAGGATGGTGACCGCAATGGGGATGACCAGATCGCCGAAGGCGGGGCTCACGACGCGCAGGCCTTCCACTGCCGAAAGCACCGAGATGGCGGGCGTGATCATGCTGTCGCCGTAGAAAAGGGCAGTTGCGAACACGCCCAGCAGCACGATCGGCATCGACCAGCGCTTTTCGCCCAGCTTGCTGGAGATCAAGGCCAGAAGGGCAAGGCTGCCGCCCTCGCCCTTGTTGTCGGCCCTGGTGATGATGGTGACATATTTGATCGTCACCACCAGCATCATCGACCAGAAGATCAGGCTGAGCACGCCCAGAACGTGAAGATTGTCGACGGCGAGCGGATGATGGCCGACAAATGTCTCGCGGAAGGCGTAGAGCGGGCTGGTTCCGATGTCCCCGAAAACGACGCCGACGGCCGACAGCGCCAGCTTGGCCAGCCCGTCCTTGCCATGGCCGTGAACCTCTATCGCTTCGCTGCTGTCAGCAGCATCGACACCGGAGACATCCGCCTCGGAACCAGCAGTGGTCATGCAACCTCGGTCATCGGCCAGACATCCGGCGGAAAGGCCGCCATCCCCCATATCGTCACACCGAGCGGCGGCGGGTAGCACAGGCGCTTCGCAGCCGCAATGTCTACCCCGCCGTAGGGGTTTCGGGGAGTTTTCGGGACTTTTCGGAGCCTTGGACGTATAAAGGTGGTGACGACATCATGCCGGAGGTCGCGGGTGCGAATAGGTGTCCCGAAAGAGATCAAGAATCACGAATATCGCGTCGGGCTGACTCCTTCCTCGGTCGCCGAACTGATCGCCGCCGGTCATCAGCTGGTGGTCGAAAGCGAAGCCGGGTGCGGCATCGACTTTGACGACGACGAATATCGGGATGCCGGCGCGCGCATCGTGGACAGCGCGGGCGAGGTATTCGCTGCCGCCGACATGATCGTGAAGGTGAAGGAGCCGCAGCCCGGGGAAATCGCGCTGCTGGAGCCGCGCCACACGCTGTTCACCTACCTGCATCTCGCCGCCGACAGGGCACAGGCCGAAGGGTTGGTCCGATCCGGCGCCACCTGCATCGCCTATGAGACCGTGACGGACCCGCGCGGCGGCCTGCCGCTGCTGAAGCCCATGTCCGAGGTGGCCGGGCGCATGTCGATTCAGGTCGGCGCGCATTATCTGGAAAAGGAACAGGGCGGACGCGGCATATTGATCGGCGGCGTGCCCGGCGTCGCGCCTGCCCGCATCGCAATTCTGGGCGGTGGAGTCGCCGGGATGAACGCGGCGCAAATGGCGGTGGGGCTGCGGGCGGATGTAACGGTATACGACATCAGCAATGCCCGGCTGGCCGAGCTGGACACCATGTTCGGCAGCCAGATCAAGACCGCCTATGCGAGCCGCGCCGCCATCGCCGCGGCCGTGTCGCGGGCGCATCTGGTGATCGGCGCGGTTCTGGTGCCGGGCGCGGCCGCCCCCAAACTGGTCACCCGCGACATGCTGAAGACGATGAAGCGCGGATCGGTGGTGGTGGATATAGCGATCGACCAGGGCGGCTGCTTCGAGACGTCACGCGCGACCACACACGACGATCCGGTGTTCACCGAGGAAGGCGTGATCCACTATTGCGTGGCCAATATGCCGGGCGCGGTCGCCCGCACATCCACCTTCGCGCTGAACAATGCGACGCTGCCCTTTGTGATGAAGCTGGCAAAGCTTGGGCCAGAGGCCGCAATGGCGGCCGACCCGCATCTTGCGAGCGGGCTGAACGTCAGCGCGGGAAAGATACGCCACGAGGCAGTGGCCGAAGCGCTTGGAATGCCGTTCGAGCCGGCTTAGCCACCCACGCCCATTTTTTGCATGGTCTCGGCAGCTTCGATCTTGCGGTCGAGGTCTGGGAGCCATGGGGCATCCGGGGGAGATTTCTCCCGCAGTTCACGCCATGTCGCAAGCGCCTCTCCCGGCTGCCCCGATTGCAGCCAGGCCATGCCCAGGAAATAAAGCGGCGCTGGATGATCAGGCGCGATCTCGGCCGCGCGCGCAAAGGCTAGCCGCGCGGCCGGGGAGACGAAGCCGTCACCGTGCACGGCCAGCGCGTTGCCAAGCCCCACCCACAGGTCCGGACTTTCAGGAAAGGCCTTGGTGGCGACCTTCATCGCTTCGACCGCGCGTTCGGTCATTCCCGCCCGCTGGAGCGCATCGGCGAAGTTGAGCCATGCGCCGACGTCGCCCAGATTTTCCAGCAGCGCGCCGCGCTGCTTGGCAAAGCTGGTGTCGCCGCGATAGGCCTCAGCGCGCGGCTCGACCGGGTGCGAGGGAAGGTCCGGCCGGCCCTGTATGACATAACCAGCCAGTCCGGCCGCAAGCCCTGCCGCCACGCCAAGCGCCAGAGGCCCGGAAGGCTTTGCGAAGCGCCACAATATGGCGATGGCCACAAGCAGGACGAGCGCGATCGCGGGCCAGAGGCTCATCGCCGCCCCCGGCGATAGTAACGGACGATCATCACCGCGCCCACGAGCAGGAACAGCAGCGGCGCGCCCCAGAGCAGCCAGGTCGACGGCCCCAGCGGCGGGCGATAGCTGACCCAGTCGCCATAGCGCTCGATCAGCCACCGGCGCACCGCTTCGGGCTCCTCCCCGGCGGCGATGCGTTCGCGCACCAGCGCCCGCATGTCGCCCGCCATCTCGGCGTTAGAATCGGCGATGGTCTGATTCTGGCAGACAAGGCAGCGCAGCGTATGCATCAGCGCCTGCGCCTGTTCCTCCTGCGCCGCATCGGGCAGTGGCCGGTTGGCATAGGCGGCGGGCGGCAGGGATGATTGCGCAAGCACGGGCGACGCGCCCACCAGCAGGACCAGCGCCAGCAGCAGCGCCCTCACCGCGCCTTCTCCAGTTCGGCGATCAGCATCGGCACATGCTCCGGCCTGATCTCGCCGATATGCTGATAGCGGATCACGCCCTTGCCATCGACCACGAAGGTCTCGGGCACCCCGCCCGAGCCGAACGCCATCTGCACCCGGCTCTCGGGGTCAAAGCCGATCCTTGCGAAGGGGTCGCCGTGCCGCTCGAGAAAGCCCGTCACCGCCTCTCCGGTGTCGCGGATCGCAATGGCGTGAATGACCGCGCCCTGACGCTTCATTGCCAGAAGCTGCGGCGCTTCCGCCACGCAGGGAATGCACCAGCTTGCAAAGACATTGACCAGCACGGGACGTCCGGTTTTCAGATCGCCGGCGTCGAGGCCAGGCCTGCCTGCGATTTCTCCGGACAGGTCGAACTGCGGCACAGGTTTTCCGACCATCTTCGATTGAACCACCACCTCGGGCGAGCGCCCCAGGCCGAACAGCACCACGCCGACAAAGACGAGGAACACCAGCAGGGGTATCCACAAGGCGAGGCGCAACCTTGTCATCGCGCATATCTCCGCTCGCGCCGCAGCCGCCCGCCAAGCGCGACAAGGCCGCCGGCGGCGACCATCAGCCCGCCGAGCCAGATCAGCGTGACGAACGGCTTCCACCAGATATGGACCTGCCAGCGGCCCTCGGCGTCCGCCTTGCCGAGCACCGCATAAAGCTGCCCGTTCCACAAGGTGCGGATCGCCGCCTCGGTCGTCTCGGTCATCGGCGATGTGAAGGTGCGGGCCTGCGGGTGCAGCCGGTAAGGCGCGCCATCGCCGCGAACGGCCGTGAAATTGCCCTGTATTGCGGTCCAGTTCGGCCCGGCCACCGGCTCCACCCCGTCAAAGGCGATGTTGAAACCGCCCAGCGTGATGCTGTCGCCGGGTCTGGCCGCGACCAGCGCCTCTTTGGTGAATGCCGCGTTCGACGCCATGCCCAAAATGGCGACCGCGACACCGAGGTGCGACAGGACCATCCCCCAGATGTGAAACGGAGTGCGCTTCAGGCTGCGTCCGAACAGGGGCAGAAAGCTTGCAACGGCGGTGAAGATGCCGACTGCGAACGCAAGCGTGATGAGCACGCCGCGCGCCTGCCAGATTGCGACAATGGCAAGCGTCGCGACGCCCGCCAGCAATGCCGGAACCGCGAGCCGCCGCACGACCCGGCGGGGATCAGCCTTGCGCCACTGAAGCAGCGGCCCCGCCGCCACAAGACCTGCGAGCAGCACGCCCAGCGGTGCGGCCGTGGCGTTGAAATAAGGCGGCCCGACCGATAGCGTAACTCCCGACATCGCCTCCGCCGCCAGCGGATAGAGCGTGCCGACAAAGACCACGCCGAGGATCGCCGACAGGATCAGGTTGTTGATGACCAGCCCGCCCTCGCGGCTGACCGGCGCGAAAGGCGCGCCTTCCCTCACCGTCCCCGCCCTGAAGGCGAACAGCGCCAGCGCAGCGCCGATATAGATGACGAGCAGCGCAAGGATGAAGCTGCCGCGTCTCGGGTCCACCGCAAAGGCATGGACACTGGTCAGGATGCCCGAGCGCACCAGAAAGGTGCCCACCATCGACATGGAAAAGGCGACCACGCCCAGCATAACCGTCCAGGCGCGCAGCGCGTCGCGGGTGGCGAGCACAGTCACCGAATGGAGCAGCGCCGTTGCCGCCAGCCACGGCATCAGCGAGGCGTTTTCCACCGGGTCCCAGAACCAGTAGCCGCCCCAGCCAAGCTCATAATAGGCCCAATAGCTTCCGGCGACGATGCCGACGGTCAATATGCTCCACGCGCCGAGCACCCAGGGCCGCATCGCGCGCGCGAAGGCAGGCCCCACCTCGCGTAGCGCCATCGCGGCGATCGCATAGGAAAAGGCGACCGAAAGCCCGACATAGCCGATGTAGAGCGTCGGTGGATGAAAGGCGAGGCCGGGGTCTTGCAGCAGCGGATTGAGTCCGGCCCCCGTTTCGGCAGGCGGGTCCAGCCGCGTGAACGGATTGGAGGCGAACAGCAGAAAGGCATAAAAGCCAAGGCTGATCGCCGCCTGCGCCGCCAGCGTGGCCGCAACCATGCGCGCGCCCACCCGCCGTTCCAGCGCCGCAATCGCCCCGCCCGCAAGCGCCAGCACCGCCACCCACAGCAGCATCGACCCTTCGTGATTCCCCCAGGTGCCGGAAATCTTGTAGAGGAAGGGCTTGTCCGGGTGGCTGTTCATCGCCACCAGCCGCACCGACAGGTCGGTGACTGCGAAAAGCCGGATCAGGCAGACAAAGGACAAAAGGCCGAGCAGCGCCTGCACCACGCCCGCCGGACGCGCGAACCGCCACAGCCGCTCGTCGTCCCGCCACAGGCCGAGCGAAGGCACCGTGAGTTGCAGCAGCGACACCGCCGCGGCAAGCCACAGCGCGGCAAGGCCAAGCTCCGCGATCATTCCAGCGTCTTTGCCTTGTGCATCGCGCCCGCGACTTCGGGCGGCATGTAGCGCTCGTCATGCTTGGCGAGCAGATTGTCGGCAACGAACACGCCCTGCCGGTCAAAACTGCCCTCGGCGACGACTCCGGAATCTTCCTTGAAGAGGTCGGGCGGAACCCCCTTGAACACGACAGGCACCGTCCGCGCGCCATCGGTCACGACAAAGCTGTAGGTGACTCCGTCCGCTTCCTTGCCGATCGACCCGTGCGCCACCATTCCGCCCAGGCGGATCGCGCGGCCCGGCTCCACGCCCTGGCTCGCGACATCGCTGGGCGAATAGAAATAGGTCGCCTGCTCCTGCAAGGCCGACAGCGCGAGCAGCGCCGCGCCGATAATCGCAGCCACGGCCAGCAGCAGCAGGACGAGGCGCTGGTGCTTGGGCTTCATTTGCGGTCTCTCAGCCGGTCTGACGCGCGCTCTGCCGCGCGCATTGCAAGCCAGCACCAGAGACCCACAGCGCCGGTTCCGCCGATGGTGATCGCATAAGCGGCGATGATGAACGGCCAGTGGTTCATGCCGCCTCGGCAAGTCGGCGCATCCGCGCTTCCACCCGCGTCCGGGCAAGATCGGCGCGCATCCGCATCAGCACGAAGGCTGCGAACAGCAGCGAAAAGCCAAGCGCGGTCAGCGGCAGCGGCCACAGGATCGAAGAATCAATGCTGCTGCCCGATAGCGTGATGCTGCTGCCCTGGTGCAGCGTGTTCCACCAGACCACCGAATAGCGGATGATCGGCAGGTTCACCGCGCCCGCAAGCGCGAGAATGGCCGATGTCTTTGCCGCCCGCTCCCGGTCGTCCCCAGCGCCCGCAAGCGCGATATAGCCCAGATAGAGGAACAGCAGCACCAGCATGGAGGTGAGCCGCCCGTCCCATTCCCACCATGTGCCCCATGTGGGACGCCCCCAGATGGAGCCGGTGACGAGACAGATCGCGGTGTAGAGCGCCCCTATCGGTGCCGCCGCCCGCGCCGCCACATCCGCCAGCGGATGCCGCCAGACCAGATAGACGGCGCTTGCGGCCGCGATAAATCCATATCCCGCCATGCCGAGCCAGGCGGCGGGCACATGCACATAGATGATCCGAACGCTCTCGCCCTGAAGATAATCGGGCGGGGTCAGGAACAGCCCGCCATAAATGCCGATGGCGGCAAGCAGCAGCCCGGCAAGGATGCAGGCGGGGGTCAACGGGCGCGCCAGCTTCAAAAAGCGCGCTGGATTGGCGAAACGGTGCACGGCCGCGCATCTAGCACCGGGCGGCGAGAAGCGCGAGGGGTCTTCGCGCGCTTCGTCGCCCTGAACTCGTTTCAGCATGACGTTCGGCTTTGCAATGTTCTAGAACTACCTCATGACTCACGCCGCCTACCCAGCACTTCGCCTGCGCCGCACACGCGCTTCGGCATGGAGCCGCGATCTTTACCGCGAAACCGTGCTGACCCCGTCAGATCTCATCTGGCCGCTGTTCGTCACTGATGGAATGAGCGCGCGCGAACCCGTTGGCAGCCTGCCGGGGGTGGAGCGGCTCTCCGTCGACCTGCTGGGCGAGGCCGCACGCCGCGCCCGCGACCTCGGCATTCCATGCCTTGCGCTTTTCCCCAATACGCCGCGCGAACTCCGCACCGATGACGGACGCGAAGCGCTGAACCCGGACAATCTCATGTGCAGGGCGATAAAGTCGATTAAGGACGCAGCGCCCGACATCGGCGTGCTCACCGATGTGGCGCTCGATCCCTATACCGCCCACGGCCATGACGGATTGGTGGACGAGCACGGCTATGTGCTGAACGATGCGACGATGGAGGTGCTGGTCGGCCAGGCGCTGGTGCAGGCCGAAGCGGGCGCGGACATCGTCGCTCCGTCGGACATGATGGACGGGCGCGTCGGCCGCATCCGGCAGGCGCTGGAACAGGCTGGCCGCATCAATGTGCAGATCATGGCTTATTCAGCCAAATACGCCTCTGCCTTTTATGGCCCGTTCCGCGACGCGGTCGGCTCCGGCGGGCTTCTGAAAGGCGACAAGAAAACCTATCAGATGGACCCGGCCAACGCCGAGGAAGCGCTGCGCGAAGTTGCGCTCGACCTCGCCGAGGGGGCCGACAGCGTGATGGTGAAGCCGGGGCTGCCCTATCTCGATATCATCCGCCTGGTGAAACAGCGGTTCGAGGTGCCGGTCTTCGCCTATCAGGTGTCGGGCGAATATGCGATGATCGAGGCGGCGGTCGCGGCCGGTGTGCTGGACCGCGACGCCGCCATCCTCGAAACGCTGACCGCCTTCAAGCGCGCGGGCTGTTCAGGCGTGCTCAGCTATCACGCGCCTCGAGCGGCGGAGTTGATGGGCTAGCTCGCCGCAGCCGGGGGAACAGCATCCCCACCCTGCCGCGATAGGACGCGTAATCATCGCCGAGAGCGCCGACCAGATCCCGCTCTTCATAGGGAATGGCGATCAATATGTAGATCGTCATCCCGACCGAAAACAGCAGGTGCCCCAGCGTCATTTCCGGCGTCGCCCAGAAGGCGATGATGAAACCGGCATATAGCGGATGCCGGACCAGCCGGTAGAAGAACGGCTGGCGGAACCTGGGCGGAGACGGTGCTGCGCCCCGCAGGTTCTGATACACCTGTTTCAGCCCGAACAGCTCGAAGTGGTTGATGAGGAAGGTGCTCGAAAGCACGATCAGCCAGCCGAGCGCGAACAGCCCCCAGATGACGCTCACCGCCAGCGGATTTTCGACCGCCCACACCGGCTGCGGGATCGGCCTCCAGAATGCGAACAGAATCAAAAGCGCAATGCTGGCGAACAGCACATAGACGCTTCGTTCCACCGGCTTCGGCACGATAGCAGTCCAGCCGCGCTTGAAGCCCTGTCGCGCCATGATCGTATGCTGAAGGCCAAAGAGGCCGATCAGCCCCAAATCGACGATGAAGGCAGTGATCCTGTCGCCCGCAGGCCCGTGGTCCACCGTTCGAGGAACGCCCGGAAGATCGCCCACAAAGGCGATCAGGTACAGGAATGTCGCGAAAAAGATCAGATACGCCAAGCCACCGAAAACCACGAATAGCACGCGTGCCATATCGCAATCCTCCGTCAGCCTTTGCTGCGAGGAGCGGCTTAGCACGGATGCCTCATTTTGGCCAATAACGCCCGTGTCCGCCGGGGAAAGACGGCAGCCGATGTCCCGATCAATTGCGACTCGGCCCCCTTTGCCTTAACGCGGGCGCATGACAGACCGTATTCGCATCGCCGTACTTGGCGCTTCGGGCTATACCGGGGCCGATCTCGTTCGCCTGGCGCTTACCCATCCCCGCGTCGAGATCGCAGCGCTTGCCGCGAACGCGAAGGCGGGCCAGTCCATGCAGGCGATCTGGCCGCATTTCGCGCCCTATAAGCTGCCGACTCTGGTGAAGCCGGAAGAGATCGACTTTTCCACCATCGACGTGGTGTTCGGTTGCCTGCCGCATGCCGCCTCCGCCGAATTGCTGTCGAAGGTGGAAGGCCCGAGGATCGTCGATCTTTCGGCCGATTTCCGGCTGACCGACCCCGCCGTCTATGCGGAATGGTATGGCAATGCCCATCCCGCGCCCGCGCTGCTGACCGAAGCGGTCTATGGCCTTACCGAATATGCGCGCGGCCTGCTGCCCACCGCCCGGATCGCCGCCTGCCCCGGCTGCTATCCCACAGCCGCGCTGCTGGCGCTGCTGCCGCTGGTGGAAGGACATGCGGTGGACGCGTCCACCATCTCCGTCTTCGCCATGTCGGGGGTGTCGGGTGCGGGGCGCAGCCTGAAAGAGGCCAATCTCTTCCCGGAGGTTGCCGAGGCCGTCCATCCATATGGTATCGGCAAGCACCGCCACATGCCGGAAATCGAGCAGGAAATCACGCGATATGCCGGTCATCCGGTGCGGGTCGGCTTCACGCCGCACCTCGTGCCGATGAACCGGGGAGAACTGGTGACGGCCACGGTCGATCTGGCGGAAGGCGCGAGCCTGGCGACGCTGCGCGAGCTGCTGGCCCAGCGCTATGACGAGGAACCCTTCGTCCATCTGCTGCCGGAAGGCGTTGCGCCTGCAACGCGGATGGTGCGCGGCTCCAACCATGCCGTCGTCAACGTCTTTGCCGACCGCAACCCCAGGCGGGCGCTGGTGATCGCTGCAATCGACAATCTGGTGAAGGGTTCATCGGGTCAGGCCGTCCAGAACATGAACCTCATGATGGGGCTTGGCGAAACGCTGGGGCTGGAAGCCGCGCCCCTGTTCCCGTGAGGCCTAGGTTCACATGATCGAGACGGCACGCCTCCTGCTTCGCCCCTGGCGTGACGTGGACCGCGAGCCGATGCACCGGATGGGCCGCGATCCCAAGGTGATGGAATTTCTCGGGCCGCTGCAAAGTCGCGCGCAGAGCGACATGTTCATCGACCGTATGATCGCACTTCAGGAGCAGAACGGCCATTGTTTCTGGGCGCTGGAACGCCAGCAGGACAGCGCGTTGCTTGGCCTGTGCGGCCTGAAGCACGGTCCGCCCGACACGCCCATCGCGACTTGCGTCGAGATCGGCTGGCGGCTTCGTTCCGATGCATGGGGCGCGGGCTATGCGCGCGAAGCCGCCGAGGCGAGCATCGCATGGGGCTGGGCCAATCTTGCCTGCGACGCGATCCATGCGATCACCACCGTCGCCAATGTCCGATCCCGTGGGTTGATGGAAAGGCTTGGCATGAAGCGGCTGCCCGACATGGATTTCGATCACCCCGCCGTGCCTGCGGACAGTCCGCTCAGGCCCCATGTCACCTATGTTCTGGAGTATCCGGCATGACCGATGTCACTATCCTGCCCTTTGGCGGAGTAACGCCTTCGATCGCGGGCAGCGCGTTCATCGCGCCCGGCTGCCGCATCATCGGCGACGTCAGGATCGGCGAGGAAACCAGCATCTGGTATAATTGCGTCGTGCGCGGGGACGTGAACTTCATCACGATCGGGGACCGCACCAACATTCAGGACGGCAGCGTCATCCATGTCACGACCAGGCTGCACGGCACCGAGATCGGCGACGATGTGCTGATCGGGCATCTGGCGATGATCCACGGGTGCAAGCTTCACAACCATGCGTTTGTAGGGCTGGGCGCAATCGTGATGGACGGCTGCGAGATCGAGCCGGACGGCATGCTGGCCGCAGGCGGACTGCTGAGCCCCGGAAAACGCATTCCGTCGGGTCAGCTTTGGGCGGGCAGGCCCGCGAAATATGTGCGGGACCTCACCGTCGAGCAGATCGTCAACCAGCGCATGGGCGCGAAGCATTATGTCGATAATGCCCGCGCCCACATGGCTGCATTGAACGCCAAGAAACCGACGCCCGCCTAGAGGCTATACGTCAGCGGGCCTCTTCCATGGCGTCCGACCGTGCCTCGCCGGATTCGCGCACTGCATCCGCGCGATTTTCAAGCGCGTCGGCCTGATTTTCAAGGGCGTCCTCCCCCATTTCATTGGCGGCCATGTCCGCTTGATCATCGACCATATCGGCCTGGTTTTCGATGGCGTCGGCCTGCACGTCCGCCTGCTCCTCGACATTTTCGGCCGGGGTGTCTGCTCCTCCACATGCGGTGAGAGCCGCAAAGCCCGCGATAGCGATGAACTTGGCCATATAATTCATTTCTTCACCCTCGATTGCTGCCCGCCAGTTTGCGGGCAATCGGGGCAGGAAACGCACGCCTTAGCGGTCGGTTCCCTTGGCCTTGCCCCATTGCCGCGCCGCGGTATAGCCCAGATACCCTGTTCCGAAGAGCGCATAGAGCGGTTCGGGAAGGCCGTTCAGATAGGCGGTCATGCCCCTGCCGATGGCCTCCGCCGTCTCCGGCTGCGCCGCTGCGATCAGCCCCATCGGGATGGCCCACAGCAGCAGCGCGTACATGACGTAGAGAAAGCTGGGACGCGCCCGGCTTGTCCACGCATCGGACGACTGCGCCTCCGCAACTATCGCAGAAAGCTGCGTTTTCAGCGCCTCCATTTCCTGGCTGCCTTCCAGCCTTATCAGTTCCAGCTTGGCCCTGTCTCGCGCCTCTGGATCGGGAATGACCCGGTCGATCAGCTTGCCGAGCGGGCCGATGACGCCTTCGATTATGCCCATTCCGCAGCCCTCCTCAGATCCGCTTGTCCAGCCAGCCATAGGCGAAGGCTTCATTGGTGGGCCTCGCCTCGCTGAGTTCGATGTAGCGCGCGCCCTGAAGCGCATTCATCGCGCGCACCAGCACGCACGCGCCCGCCTGTCCCCGCACCCGCAGCAGCGCCCGCAATGCGCCGAGCGTCGCCGGACCGATGCTGCGGTCCACCGCAAGATCGGCCCAGTCGCGCCCGTTGCGGTTGAGCGCATTGAGCGCACGTTGCAGAAAGCCCACGGCAACGGCCGGGCTCATGTTGACGCCGGTGTCGAAAAGCTCCTCGGCCACCGCCGCCGCGATTTCCGCCACCTGATGGAAGCCGGGCGTCTCCCAGTAGCGCCGCCGGTAGATCGACCGCGCGAGACTTTGCGGCAGATCGGCCATGTCGCCCATGAAGCCTTCGCCGCGCGCGACGGCGCTGGTGATTCCCCAGTTCGTCGGACCTCCGCGATCGGCGGGATGATCGACAAAGCCACCTTCCTTCGCCAGCAGCCGGTCCAGGAGCGCATCCACATTCATAACCGCCTCCATTCATATGACGGAAGCGAAATAACCAATAAGGTTATATGTAGGACAGCAGGATTTTTTGCGGATGACAATTGGCGTTGGGGGAGAAAATGGTCGGGGCGACAGGATTCGAACCTGCGACCCCCAGACCCCCAGTCTGATGCGCTACCAGGCTGCGCTACGCCCCGACCTAGGCGGGCGGACATAGAGCCCCCCACCCGGCTTGGCAAGCCGGATCAGGGGAAATGACGTGAGCGACGGCGTTTTTCCGCGAAGCGCCGCCGCTTGTCCGGCTTCAGATATTCTCCGCAACCTCTGCGAGCTGATCGGCGACGGCGCTCCAGCCCTGTTCAAAGCCCATTTCCTGATGCTGCTTCATGGCCGCTTCGTCCCAATGCCGGGCGATCCCCCGGTAGCGCGTGCCTTCGCCTTCGGGCTCGAAGCTGAAAACACCGAGGATGAAGGGCTTCTTCGGTATCCAGCCCTTGGCGAAGGCGTCTGTGAACACGACCTTGCGTTCCGGGATCGCCTCAAGAATGACGCCTTCTTCGGCGTGGACCTGCCCTTCCGGACCGCGCATCTCGATGCAGCTTCGCCCGCCGGGGCGCAGGTCGAACTCAATGATTTTGGACGTCCACGGCTTTGGACACCACCAGTCCTCCAGCCTTTCCGTGAAGGCGCGCCACACCTTCGCCGGCGGAGCCGCGATGTAGCGGGTGACGGAAAGCTCATATCCGTTGGCGGCGTCGGTCATTCATTCTCTCCTGCAAAGGCTGCTTCCAGCGTCGCCACATCAAGCTTGCTCATCTTCATCATCGCCGCCGTCGCGCGGTTGGCCTGCTCGGGCGTGCCGGTCTTGTGCATCTGAATGAGCGCGCGCGGGAAGACCTGCCACGAAACGCCGAAGCGGTCCTTCAGCCACCCGCACGGGCCGGGCTGGCCGCCATCGGCCAGCAGAGCGTCCCAATAATGGTCTATTTCCGCCTGATCCGCGCAATCGACCGTCATGGAGATCGCCTCGGAAAAGGGGAATTGCGGCCCGCCGTTCAGCCCCATGAACGGCCTGCCGTCCAGCGTGAACTCGACGATCATCACCGAACCGGGCGGGAAAGGCGCGGGCGTTCCTTCGGGATAATAGCTTGTGTCCCCAACCGATGAGTTGGGGAAAATGCCGGTGTAGAACCGGGCCGCTTCTTCCGCCTGGTCGTTGAACCAGAGGCAGGTGCCGATGACAGCCATGGATCAGCCCTCCTTCGACCGGTCGACGATCGGAACAAAGCCGCCATAGAACATGCGCTTGCCGTCAAAGGGCATGGAATCCGGTCCCATGTTCGCCAGACGCGGGTCCGCCATCGCCGCCTTGTTGCCTGCGTCCCGCGCTTCCTTCGACGGCCAGATGATCCAGGAGAAGACGACATTTTCGTCCTCCTTCGCCTTCACGGCCATGAAGAAATCGGTCTCCTTGCCCTTGGGGAGATCGTCACCCCAGCACTCCACCACATGCAGCGCACCATGATCGAGGAAGACCGGCGCGGCCGCTTCTGCGACTTTGCGATAATCTTCCTTCTTGTCGGCGGGCACCGGAATGACGAATCCGTCCACATAAGCCATCGGTTCTCTCCTTCGCTAAGGTCTGCCATACTTCACTGCGGCTGCGCGCCGCACATGGCGTCCTGCGCCGCCGCCTTCAGTTCCTCCTCGCTCATCGGGCCGCGCAGCGGCGTCGCGATCGACCAGAGGTGTCCGAACGGGTCTTCGACCTGCCCGTAACGATCGCCCCAGAACATGTCCTGTGGCGGCATCTTCAGCTCCGCGCCCGCCGTCACGGCCTTATCGACGAAGGCGTCGACATCAGGCACCGTCAGGTGGATCACCACGGGAGTTCCGCCCAGCTTTTTCGGCGACAAGGTGCCATGTTCCGGCATTTCATCGACCAGCATCACCATTGCGCCGTTGATCAGCACCGCGCCGTGCATCAACCGGCCGTCGGGACCGGGGATCCGCATCATCTCGGTTGCGCCGAACGCCTTCTTGTAGAACTCTATCGCATCCGCTGCGCCCGAGCAGACGATGTGCGGAGCAAGCGGGAAGCCGCCTTCCGGCAGCTGTGCATTCTCGGTCGTCATTGCCTCTTCTCCTTGCTTGGCCGGGTGTTGAACAGCAGTTCGAAATAGCGGCGCAAATGGGCGATGCTGTCGATCGCAATGGCGGCATCGTCCTTGCCCTTGGCGAGAATGAACGCGCCTTGCAGCACCGCCTGCGTGTGGAGTGCCAGACTCTTTGCATCCATTTCGGTTGCGAGGCCGCGGGCCTCGATCGCCTCGGCGAGATCGGCCTCCAGCGTTTCAGCATGGCCGGAGATGCTTTCAAAGCAGGCGTCGCGGATCGCGGGGTTGGTGAGGAAGGTCTCCTGCGCCATTGTCCCCACCAGACATGTGAACTCCGCCACCTCTCCCGCCACCAGCTCGCGGCGAAAATCCAGATAGGCCATGACCCGATCCAGCGGATCGCGGTGCCGGTGATATGGTGCGGACGCGAACAGCGCGCCGGTGACCTCAGACCAATGCCGCGCAGCCTGAACCGCCACATCCTCCTTGCTTTTGAAATGATGGAAGAACGCGCCCTTGGTGACGCCGGCAGCGGCGCAAAGCTCGTCCACCGTGGTGGCGTGATAGCCCTTTTCGCGGATCACGCGCAGCGCCACGTCCAGCAGGCGGATGCGGGCGTTCCCGCTTTTGGCTGTGGCTTCACGACTCGACATGGCCGGACCATACCAACTGGTCGGTATGGCTGTAAAGAGCTGATGGCGATGAAAGGCCATGCAGCGAGGCTGGGCTGCTGTTATGACGGCGCCATGACCGATCTTCACAGCTTTACCGCCGACGCCCGGGACACACGCCGGGCGATGTTGCTGGGACTGAAATCCCGCTGCCCTAGTTGCGGCGAGGCAAGGCTGTTCGCGCGCTATCTGAAGCCGGTCGATGCATGCCCGGCCTGCGGGCAGGACTGGACGCACCAGCGGGCAGACGACCTGCCCGCCTATCTGGTGATACTCTTTCTCGGCCATCTGATCGTGCCGCTGGTGGTGGAGGTGAACCGCTGGGTCGCGCCGTCCGCGACCTTCCAGATGGTGCTATGGCCTTCGCTTACGGCCATTCTGGCGCTGCTGCTGCTCCAGCCTGTGAAGGGCGCCGTGATCGGCCTGCAATGGGCGAAATACATGCACGGCTTTGGCGCGCCGAAAGCCGGGACCCACCGGAGCGATTAGGCGTGATGGTTGCGGGGTGGGCCAGGGTAGAAGACGGAACTTCAATCCCTGCGGCACATCATGGCAATGCTTTCTGTAGAAGCCCTGTGGCTTCGGCTCCTGAGTTGGCTGCCAGCATGGAATCCAAACCACTCACGCGCGAGCCGTGATTTTCGATTTCCGTGTCAGTGCGTCGATTTGCACACCAAATCAGTAATTATTGCTGCTGCGCGGTCCAGGCTTGCGGTCGAAATCTCCCCCAGGGCTTCACGCGCGCCCTTCTGTTGCGCATCTTTGTAGGCAGAGTGCTTCTGCTTGCTGATCTCCAATGCGTGGAAAAAATCGGTTGGTGTGAATGTTACATCCCCGAACCTGCAATGTGCGTAGTCAGGGCTTTGCCGATAGTCGACTCTTTCAGGTAAAATGAAAACACATGGCCTCGGCTCGTAAATAAATTCGTAAACCTGGCTACTTACGTCGCCTACATATATATCAGCAGATCGCGTATACGTCATGTCAAATAAACGATCACTTGTTAGATCAGCCAATATGTTTTCGTCTTCGGACAACGATCTTATGAAACATATGTCTTCTCTCGAAAGACGTTCCACGATCCGAATGTGTGGAGCGAAAATCAAATTGAACTTATCTTGAGATTTAAAGTAGGAAATAATATCTTTTCCATATTTCCACCATGAAGACAGTTTTTCGTCGAAATGAGGGTTGTAAATCACAGTGTCTCGATTGTTATCGAAGAGCTTGGGTAAATTCGGACTGATTTTGTGAACCGCAGCGGCCTTGATATAGCCCGACACGCTGCATGTGGAAGCAGTGACGACCCCCTCCTTGATCATTCGGTCTTTATCTTTTTCGCCTGCCACGATGACATGATCAAATAGCTTGATACGCGGTTCGAAACCTTTCGCTCTATCGCCAGCGCCATGGGGAATATGAATTAAAAAGGGTTTAGGACCAGGAATTCGTTTCAATAACGTCGAGGTTCGCTCTGCCACGACGAGGGCAGACAAAGATCGGAAGCGCTTCCTGTGACTGAGCAGGATGGGCACCTTTAGATCGGCCCATTTCGCGTTTAGTTTCCCAACAAATCCTAGCCACGAAGGTAGCTTAAGCGTAATAACCTGAACGTTGGCTTTGCCTAGTTTGGACAAAAGGCTCCGACAGGCCGACGCTTCCTCCTCCGACGTGACGAATACTAAAGCTTCGATACCGGAGGATAATGATGCGGCGGCTGGCACCAAGTGAAGAATATGATGCATGCCTCCTAAAAGAAGGAATCCAACGGTCTTCTTCGCTGCGCTTGCCCGCCCGATGCCGGGTTGATTCCTCGCCACGTAACTCCCGCCTTTCCAACCGGCCCGGCGCTTATGATCATTGCTGACTTTTGTATAGAGTTTCCACTGGAAATGCTGCGCCTGATGCTGGAAGAACATCGGCCTCCTGCCTCTAAACAAAAAAGGGAGGCCGAAGCCTCCCTTTCCTATCCGATTGAACGGCTGACCTGGATCAGTCCTTGTCGCCCGTCAGGAACGCCGGCGCGAACTCCGGATCGGGGCCTTCGTCCTTGCCGCCTTCCTCACGGCTGCCGCGCTCGCTACGCTCGCGGCGCGGGCCACGATCACGGTCGCCACGGTCGCGACGACGATCGCCGTCACGTCCCCCGCCACCGCTACCGCCACGGCCGCCGCGATCACCCCTGTCGCCGCGATCCCCGCGCGGTTCGCGCTCCTCGCGCGGCGGGCGGGTGTCGGGCAGTTCCTCGCCCGTCTCCTGATCGACGAGGCGCATCGACAGGCGCACCTTGCCGCGATCGTCGATGCCAAGCACCTTCACCTTTACTTCCTGCCCTTCGGTGAGGACTTCGGAAACCTTGGCGACGCGCTCGTTCTTGATTTCGGAGATGTGGACGAGGCCGTCACGCGCACCCATGAAGTTCACGAATGCGCCGAAATCGACCATCGACACGACCTTGCCCGTGTAGACCGCGCCCACTTCCGGCTCGGCGACGATGCCGTGAATCCAGTTACGGGCGGCTTCGATCTGCGTCAGGTCGGACGACGAGATCTTGATCAGGCCTTCGTCGTCGATATCCACTTTCGCGCCTGTGGTGGCGACGATCTCGCGGATCACCTTGCCTCCGGTGCCGATCACTTCGCGGATCTTGTCCTTGGGGATCTGCATCGTCTCGATGCGCGGCGCATGCGCCGACATTTCCTGACGGGTGCCCGCAAGCGCCTTGCTCATCTCGCCGAGGATGTGTGCGCGGCCCTCGTTCGCCTGCGCCAGGGCGACCTTCATGATCTCTTCGGTGATACCGGCGATCTTGATGTCCATCTGGAGCGAGGTGATGCCCACCTCGGTGCCTGCAACCTTGAAGTCCATGTCGCCGAGGTGATCCTCGTCGCCAAGGATGTCGGAGATGACGGCATAGTCCTTGCCTTCAAGGATAAGGCCCATGGCGATGCCCGACACCGGACGCTTCAGCGGAACGCCCGCGTCCATCATCGACAGCGAGCCGCCGCACACCGTCGCCATGGACGAGGAGCCGTTGGACTCGGTGATGTCCGACAGCACGCGGATCGTGTAGGGGAACTCCTCTGCCGTCGGCAGCACCGGGCGCAGCGCGCGCCACGCAAGCTTGCCATGGCCCACTTCGCGGCGGCCCGGCGCGCCGAAGCGGCCGACCTCGCCCACCGAATAGGGCGGGAAGTTGTAGTGCAGCAGGAAGCGCTCATATGATAGGCCGTTAAGGCCGTCGATCATCTGCTCGGCGTCCTTCGTGCCAAGCGTGGTGGTGCAGATCGCCTGCGTCTCGCCGCGCGTGAACACGGCCGAGCCATGCGTGCGGGGCAGGAACTGCACCACCGCGTCGATCGGACGGATCTGCGTGGTGTTGCGCCCGTCGATCCGCCTGCCGTCCTTCAGAATGGCGGTGCGGACGATTTCGGCTTCCAGCTTCTTGACCAGCTTCATTGCGGCCATCTGGTCCTGCGGGCTTTCAGAGGCGAACGCCTCCTTGGCCTTGGCGCGCGCCGCGTTCAGTGCATCGGACCGCGCCGACTTGTTGGTCAGCTTGTAGGCGGCGGCGATGTCCTTGCCGATCAGCTTCTCAAGCTTCTTCTTGGCGGCCGACAGATCGGCCTGGGGAGCCATTTCCCACGGCTCCTTGGCGGCCTTTTCGGCAAGCTTGATGATCGCGTCGATCACCGGCTGGCATTCGCGATGGGCGAACATCACGGCGCCCAGCATCACCTCTTCCGACAGCTCATTGGCTTCGGATTCGACCATCATCACGGCGTCGTGCGTGCCGGCGACGACCAGATCGAGATCGCCTTCCTTCACCTGGTCGTTGGTCGGGTTCAGCACATAATCGCCGTCGACATAGCCGACCCGCGCCGCTGCGATCGGCCCCATGAAGGGCACGCCGGACAGGGTGAGAGCGGCGGAAGCCGCCACCATCGCCACCATGTCGGGCTCGCATTCGCCGTCATAGCTCAGCACCTGGGCGATGACGTTGATCTCGTTGTAGAAACCTTCCGGAAACAGCGGACGCACCGGCCGGTCGATCAGCCGCGAAACCAGCGTTTCCTTTTCGGTCGCGCCACGTTCGCGCTTGAAAAAGCCGCCCGGAATGCGCCCGGCGGCCGAATATTTTTCCTGATAATGAACGGTAAGGGGGAAGAAATCCTGCCCTTCCTTCACGCTCTTGGCGGCGGTTACGGCGCAAAGCACCACGGTTTCACCATAGGTGGCGATAACCGCACCGTCGGCCTGACGGGCAATGCGGCCCGTCTCCAGGGTCAGCTTCCTGCCGCCCCACATCACTTCCTGGCTTTGTATATCAAACATCTGGCTAGCTGCCTTTTCCATGCCGGCAGCCCTATCGCCGCCAGCTTTCCTTCAGACAGGGCAGGCGCACCGCACTCTGCCCCGGATGCAAAACGGCCCCCTTTCGGGGGCCGTCCGCATTACTTGCGAAGACCCAGCTTCGCGATAAGTTCGTTGTAGCGGTTCGCATCCTTGCGCTTGAGATAATCAAGCAGGCTGCGGCGCTTGTTGACCAGCATCAGCAGGCCGCGGCGCGAGTGATTGTCCTTCGCGTGGGTCTTGAAATGCTCGGTCAGATTGACGATGCGCTCGGTCAGGATCGCGACCTGGACCTCGGGGCTGCCGGTGTCACCCTCGGCGCGGGCATTGTCGGAAATGATTTCGGATTTACGTTCAGCGGTCACCGACATCGTTCACTCCTTAAATCTCAAAGGTTGAAGCCGCGAACCACCCGGACCCCGTGCCCGGAAACCTCCACCAGTGCGACCGGAACAGATCCGTCGGTCGCGACATGAAGGCCATGGTTTGCAGCGATCCCGACCAACTGCTGCCCCTTGCGGAGCCGCCCTGCCTGATCGGGACTGAGGGCAAGAGCCGGGATGTCGTCCAGCCCTGCCATCATCGGCAAGAGTATCTGTTCAAGCGCGCGGCCTTGCCCGATTTCCTCCAGCCTGTCCAGCGGAATCGCCCCTTCCAGGGTGAACGGCCCTGCCCCTGTACGCCGCAGCATCGTCACATGGCCAACCGCGCCAAGCGCATGTGCAATGTCGCGCGCCAGGCTGCGAACATAGGTGCCCTTGGAGCAACGGACCGAGAGGGTGATTGCGTCCAATCGGCCCGTTCGCTCGGGACGAACGGAAAGATCATATATGGAAATGGTCCGCGCCTCCAACGCCACCGACTCCCCCGCCCGCGCGAGGTCATAGGCGCGGCGGCCATCCACCTTCAGTGCCGAAAAGGCGGGCGGCATCTGCTCGATCGGCCCGGTGAAGCGCGGCAGAACTGCTTCCACATCGGCCAGGGTGGGGCGGACGTCCGATGCCGCGACGATGCGTCCCTCGGCGTCCAGCGTATCCGTCTCCGCTCCGAAGCCTATGGTGAAATCATAGGATTTGTCGCCGTTCAGCAGCCGGCCGGTCAGCTTCGTCGCCTCGCCCAGGGCGATCGGCAGAACGCCCGTCGCAAGCGGATCGAGCGTCCCGCCATGCCCCAGCTTCAGACGGCCATAGTCGTTCTGGCGCAGGATGCGCTTTACCGCGCCCACCGCCTGCGAGGAGCTGATCCCGATGGGCTTGTCGAGGATGATCCATCCGTTCATGCCCGGCGTTCAACGTCCCTGAATGGAAGCCGGGCGCACCCGGCGGCGGGCCTCAGCCCTCCCCCTCACCCAGATCGCGGGCCACGCGCGGGTTTCTGAGAAGCGTATCGATATGCGTGCCTTCGTCGAAGCTTTCATCCGCCAAGAACTTGAGCTTCGCCGCGTATTTCACCTTCACCCGATGCGCCACTTCGCGCTGGAGATAGGCGGTGTTGGTCCTCAGCGCCTTCAGCACCGCTTCCTCGTCCTTGCCGAGCAGCGGCTTCACGAAGACGGTGGCGTGGCGCAGGTCCGGCGACATGCGGACTTCGGTGACGGACACCATATGGCTGGCAAGCGTGTCGTCATGCACCTCGCCCCGCGTCAATATGTCCGACAGGGCGTGGCGCACCTGCTCGCCCACCCGCAGCAGGCGAACCGACCGGCCTTCTTCTTCATGGCTGTGGCGCATCGCCCCTATCCATCATCCGTCGTCACGCCCGCCAAAGCGGGGATGCCGATCTCAAAGCGTCCGCGCGCGTTCCTCGATCTCGAACGTCTCGATCACGTCACCGACCTTGATGTCGTGCGAGTTCTCAAGCCCGATGCCGCATTCCAGACCGGCGCGCACTTCGTTGACGTCGTCCTTGAAGCGCCGCAGCGATGCGATCGACCCGGTGTAGATGATGACATCGTCCCGCATGACCCGCGCCTTGAGGTTGCGCCGGATCTGGCCTTCCACCACCAGCACGCCCGCCGCCTTGCCATGCTTTCCGGCCTGGAAGACTTCGCGCACTTCGGCCCGGCCGACGACATTTTCGAGCAGCTCGGGACCAAGCTGGCCCGCCATGGCCGCCCGGATTTCGTCGATCAGATCATAGATGATGTCGTAATATTTCAGCGCCACGCCATCGCGGTTGGCGATCTCGCGCGCCTTGGCGTTGGCGCGAACGCCAAAGCCGATGATCGGCGCTTTCGATGCGGCCGCCAGCGTCACGTCCGATTCCGTGATGCCGCCGACGCCCGAATGCAGGACGCGGGCGCGTATCTCGTCGGTCGAGATCTTGTTCACCGCGCTGACAATCGCCTCGACGGAACCCTGCACATCGGCCTTGATGACCAGCGGGAACTCCTTCACGGCATTGGCCTTCAGCGCCGAGAACATCGTCTCGAGGTTGGCCGGAGCCTGGGTCGTCCGCTTGCGCTGGGCGACGGACTGGCGATAGGCCGCGACTTCGCGCGCACGGGCCTCGCTTTCGACGACCGACAGGGGATCGCCCGCGCCGGGCACACCCGATAGGCCAAGCACCTCGACCGGGACCGAAGGCCCCGCCTCTTTCACCTGGCGTCCCTTGTCGTCGATCAGCGCGCGGACCTTGCCGCTTTCCGCGCCCACGACGAAGATGTCGCCCACACGCAGCGTTCCACGGCCGACCAGCACAGTGGCCACGGGGCCGCGTCCCTTGTCCAGCTTGGCTTCTACAACCGTGCCTTCGGCCGGACGTTCCGGATTGGCCTTCAGCTCCAGCAGCTCGGCCTGGAGCAGGATCTTGTCCGTCAGGTCGTCAAGGCCCAGCTTCTTCAGCGCGGAAACCTCGACGTCCTGCACGTCGCCGCCCATCTGCTCGACCTGCACGTCATACTGCAGCAGCACCTCACGTATCTTCTGCGGATTCGCGCCCGGCTTGTCGATCTTGTTGATGGCGACGATCATCGGCACGCCCGCCGCCTTGGTGTGGTTGATCGCCTCGATCGTCTGCGGCATCAGCCCGTCGTCGGCCGCGACCACGAGCACCACGATATCGGTGATGTTCGCGCCGCGCGCGCGCATTTCGGTGAAGGCCTCGTGGCCGGGCGTGTCCAGCAGGGTGATCTTGTCGCCCGATTTCAGCGTTACCTGATAGGCGCCGATATGCTGGGTGATGCCGCCCGCTTCGCCTGCGACGACATCGGTGCCGCGCAAGGCGTCGAGCAGCGACGTCTTGCCGTGATCGACATGGCCCATGATCGTGACCACCGGCGGACGCGGCTGCAGATCGGCCTCGGCGTCGGCATCGCCGACCACGCCGATCTCGATGTCGGATTCAGCGATACGGCGGATATTGTGGCCGAACTCCGTCACCAGCAGTTCCGCCGTGTCCTGGTCGATCGTCTGGTTGACGGTGACGGGCATGCCCATCTTGAACAGCGCCTTCACCAAATCCGCGCCGCGTTCGGCCATACGGTTGGCCAGTTCCTGAACGGTGATCGCCTCGGGCACGTTGACGTCGCGCACCTGTTTGACCTGCGGCTGCCCGCCCATGTGCGACCGCTTGTCCTTTTCGCGGGCACGCTTCAGCGCGGCAAGCGAGCGGGCGCGGGCGCCCTCGCCATCGTCCAGCGCGCGGGTGACGGTCAGCTTGCCGGACTGGCGGCGATCGTCGGTGCGGGGACGCGCGGGCTTGGGCGCTTCCGGACGGCGGGCGGCCGGAGCCGCGCCGGGGCGACGCACCGCAGGACGCTCATCGTCCATGTCCGCGGCCGCTGGCGCACCGCGACCTTGCGCCGGAGCTTCGACGACGTTCGCCTCGGGCGCGGCGGCGGCCTCCTGCGGCTCTGCCTCCGTTTCGCCGGCGGTGCGGGCCTGTTCTTCGGCGCGACGGTTTTCCTCGGCCCGGCGGCGCTCCTCGTCCTGATTGCGGTTGCGCTCCAGATCCTCGCGGCGGCGCGCTTCCTCAAGCGCCCGCATGCGCGCCTCTTCGGCTTCGCGCAGCAGCTTCGCCTGAAGCTCCTGGCGGGAGAGCAGGTCGTTGCGCGGAGGCTGCGGCGCGCGCTGGGGGGGCGCCGGGCGCTTTGGCGCGGCCGGAGCCGGGGCTGGCGCAGCGGCGGTAGCCGGAGCGGTATCGGCCTCCACGGGCGCGGGAGTGCTGGCGACTGGCTGCGGCGCTTCGACCTCGACAACCTGGCTGTCGGTCTCGGCCGCTCCGCCCTCGCCGGGCTTTCCGATCACGCGGCGGCGCTTCACCTCGACCACAACCGATTTGGACCGGCCATGGCTGAAGCTCTGCTTGACCTTGCCCGTTTCCACGGTCCGCTTGATACCGAGCGGCGCCCGCATGCCGAGCTTAGGCTTGTTGTCGTCGTTCATCCGTTACCAACGCCTTCATAGTGTTTCGACGGGCGATGAGCCTTGCGAACCGGATTCGCAAGCCACTGCCCGTTTGTTCAATCCCGAATAGGCGCGCCAGCGCAAAAGCACCGTCGCCACTCGATCCGCCGCCGCCTTTTCGACGATGGCGGCGTGTACCACATTCTCCCGGCCAAGGGCCAAGGACAATTCGGCACGACCGGCAGGAAGCTCTATACCTGTTTCGCCGCGCGCCGCAAACAACCTGCCGTCCAGCTTGCGCCGCCCATCCTCGGCGGCGTCGGCCGCGTGAATCAGGAGCCGGGCACGGCCGGCCGCGATCGCGTCGCTGATCCGGTCGGACCCGGTGACGAGCGTGCCGCCGCGCGCCTCAAGGCCCAGCCTGTCCAGCACCTGCCGCTGCAATGCGTTGGCGATCCGGTCGGGCAGGTCATCCGGCCAGCCGATATCGCCGCTCTTGAAAGCGCGCGAGAGCGCACCCTTCAACTTGTGCTTCGAGATCGCGTTTTCAAGGGCCGCGCGATCGGGAGCAAGCCACGCGCCACGGCCCGGCGCGCGCGCCGCCGCATCGGGCAGCACGAGGCCGTCGGGCGAAAGCGCCAGCCGGATCAGCCGGCCGCGTTCATCCCGTTCACCGCTGAGGATGCAGCGCCGTATGGGCTCATTGGGAGGCATCCGCTGACGCGTCCTCCCCATTGCCCTCATCTTCGAACCAGTGCGCGCGCGCGGCCATGATGATGCGGTTGCCTTCTTCTTCCGACAGGCCGAACTCGGCAAGCACGCCGCCACGGGCGGCTTCGTCGTCGGGCGCGGTTTCCTTGCCACGGCGGCGCTCGCCGCTGCGCTTCCTGGCGATCAGCTCGTCGGTCGATAGATCGGCAAGGTCGTCCAGCGTCTTGATGCCGGCCTTGCCAAGCACCACCAGCATCGGCTCGGTCAGCCCCTCGATTTCGGCAAGCGCGTCTTCGACGCCCAGTTCCCGACGCTCGTCGCGGGCGGCCTGTTCGCGGCGGTCCAGCCCCTCCTGCGCGCGGCTCTGAAGCTCGGCGGCCAGCTCCTCGTCGAACCCTTCGATCTGGGCAAGTTCCTCGGCCTCCACATAGGCCACTTCCTCAAGCTCCGAAAAGCCTTCGGCGACCAGCAACTGCGCGAGGGTTTCGTCCACGTCGAGTTCCTTCTGGAACATCTCGGAACGCTCGACGAACTCCTTCTGCCGCTTCTCGCTTTCGTCGGCCTCGGTCATGATGTCGATCTGCGAGCCGGAAAGCTGGCTGGCGAGGCGCACATTCTGGCCGCGCCGCCCGATCGCGAGCGAAAGCTGGTCATCGGGCACCACCACCTCGATCCGGCCTTCCTCCTCGTCGATCACCACCTTGGCGACCTCTGCGGGCTGGAGCGCGTTGACGACAAAGGTCGCAAGGTCGGGCGACCAGGGAATGATGTCGATCTTCTCGCCCTGAAGCTCCTGCACCACCGCCTGCACGCGGCTGCCCTTCATGCCAACGCACGCGCCGACCGGGTCGATCGATCCGTCGTGCGAGATGACGCCGATCTTCGCGCGGCTGCCGGGATCGCGGGCCACGGCCTTGATCTCGATGATGCCGTCGTAGATTTCGGGCACTTCCTGCGCGAACAGCTTCTTCATGAACTCGCCGTGCGCGCGGCTGAGGAAGATCTGCGGGCCGCGGCTTTCGCGGCGCACGCTGGAAATGATCGCGCGCACCCGGTCGCCGACACGCAGCACCTCGCGCGGGATCTGCTGGTCGCGGCGGATCACGCCTTCCGCCCGGCCCAGGTCGACGACGACATGGCCGAACTCCACCCGCTTCACCACGCCGGTGATGATCTCGTTCACGCGGTCCTTGAACTCTTCATATTGCCGCTCGCGCTCGGCGTCGCGGACCTTCTGGAAGATCACCTGCTTGGCGGCCTGGGCAGCAATGCGGCCGAACTCGATCGGCGGCAGCGGATCGACGATGAAGTCGCCGATCGCGGCGTCGGCCTGCTTCTTCTGCGCGTCCTTGAGGCTGATCTGCTTGAAATAATCGTCGGCCTGGTCGACCACTTCCAGCACCCGCCACAGCCGCATGTCGCCGCTCTTGGGGTCGATCTTCGCGCGAATGTCGTTCTCGGCGCCATAGCGCGAGCGGGCGGCGCGCTGGATCGCGTCCTCCATCGCCTCGATCACGATGTCGCGGTCGATCAGCTTTTCACGCGCGACCGCATCTGCAATCGCAAGCAGCTCGGCCTTGTTGGCGGAAATTGCTGTGGCCATGTTTCGGCTATCCTTCCATCTGAATTCGATCGGCGCCGTCCGTGGAAAGCGGAGCAGTCGCTGCAATAAGGTCGTCAGTCAACAAAAGCTTTGCGTGGTCTATGGCGGCAAGCGGCAGTGTCACCGCGCCCAGTTTCGACACATCGGTCAACAGCACATTGCCGTCGTCCACGCCGCCAAGCCTGCCCTCGAACTGCTTGCGCCCGTCGCGCGGCTCCAGCAGGCGGACGCGCGCGACATGGCCCTTCCAGTCGTCATAATCCTGCGGCCGTGTCAGCGGCCTGTCGATGCCGGGCGAGCTTACTTCCAGCCGGTATTCGTGTTCGATCGGGTCCGCCTCGTCCAGCAGGTCCGAGAGGCGGCGGCTGATCTTCTCGCAATCGTCGATCCCGAGCTGCCGGGTGTCGGCGCGTTCGGCCATGACCTGCAGGGTCGGGTCGCTCGTCCCGCCGAACATCGCGACACGCACGACCGCATAGCCCAGGGCTTCCACCTCGGGTGCAATCAGAGCAGTCAGCTTTGCGGTGTCCGTCATCCGAATCCTTGTCGAGGACATGCAGTTTCGCCCGCCGGACCCTTTCGGACCCGACCTCGGCAGGTATGAACATGTCGAGAGAGGAACTTCATATACGCTGCGCCGAAGCATAGTACAAGCGCAACCGTTCGCCATGTTAGGCATTTACCCCGCATTCCGGCCAAAGAGGACAACACCAGCATGCGCTCTGCCACGATCGTTCTAGGTGCGTTGCTCTGCGCCTGTTCCTCCCAGCCTGCTCCCGCCGCCACCGAACCGCCCTTCACCGCGACGCCGGTCGCCACCTTCGACGAGCCCTGGGCGATGACCTTCCTGCCCGACGGACGGCTGCTGGTGACGGAAAAGGCCGGGCGGTTGCTGATCGTCACCCGCGACGGCAAGAAATCAGCGCCGCTAAGCGGTACTCCCAAGGTCCATTACGCGGGGCAGGCCGGGCTGATGGATGTCGCCCTCCACCCCGATTTCGCCAATAACAGGATCGTCTATCTCAGCTATTCCGAACCCGGCGAAGGCGGCACGAGCGGCACCGCGCTCGCACGCGCGACGCTGACGGAAACGGCGCTTGAAAATCTTCAGGTGATCTGGCGGCAGGAACCGAAAGTGACCGGCAACGGCCATTATTCCGGACGCATCGCATTTTCGCCGGACGGATACATGTTCGTTACCTCGGGCGACCGGCAGAAGATGGAACCGGCTCAGGACATGAACCAGAATCTGGGCAAGGTCGTCCGCCTGACGGACACCGGCATGATCCCGTCCACCAATCCCTATTACGATCAGGGCCGCATCAAGGCGCAGATATGGTCTCTGGGGCACCGCAATCTGCTGGGCATCGCCTTAGACAAGGCCGGCAACCTCTGGACGCATGAAATTGGGCCGCGCGGCGGCGACGAGTTCAATCTCGTCAGGAAAGGCGAAAACTACGGCTGGCCGAAGGTTTCCGAAGGGCGGCACTATGGCGGGACGCCGATACCGGCCCATTTGACCGATCCGAAGTTCATACCGCCCAAAGTCAGCTGGACGCCCGTGATCTCGCCCGCCGGACTCATCATCTATTCCGGTGACCTCTTCCCTGAATGGAAAGGCAGCGCCCTGATCGGCGGCCTGTCGTCGGAAGCGCTGGTGCGAGTCGCCATCGACGGCCAGTCTGCAAGGGAGGCCGAACGCTTCGAGATGGGCCGCCGCATCCGGGAGGTGGAGCAAGGCCCGGATGGAGCGGTCTGGCTGCTGGAGGACGACGCGGGCGGACGGTTGCTGAAGCTGACGCCCTCGCAATAGCTTTTCCCGCTCAATCCTCGTGCCGGTGCCAGCGATGATCCTCGACGACGGTGATCGCCATCGGCTGGTCGTCCTCATCCAGCGCAGGCCTGAAGCGGTATCGGCGCTCGATCGCGCGGCATGTGGCCTCGTCAAGACGCGCGTTGCCGCTCGATTGCTCGATGCCGCAGTCCGTCGCGCGACCGTTGGTCTGGACGGTGAAGCGAACGGTCATCTGCTCGCCCAGCCCGGCATCCCCCACGTCGCGGGGAATATCGGAATCCCTCAACCGCCCGCGCAACCATCGCGGCGGGGTGAACCCGCCCTCGCCTTCGCCGCCGCCGCCCCTGCCCGCGCCCTCCCCCCGGCGCCGGTCCCCGGCCCCGGTGTCTCGGCTGCGCCAGCGATCGGCGCATCGCCCGTCCCGGCAATGGGCGGAGCGACGATCGGCAATGGAACGGGGGGAAGGATGATTGGAGGCGGCGCTGCGATTTCCATCGGTTCCGCCTCGATATTGGGCGGGGCGGCTTCGTCTTTTGGCTTGTCGGCCCCGGCGCGGCTGGGCTCCGGCCGTTCGGCGGCGGGCGGCGGCGGCTCCGCGACTTCAAAGACCTTGATGGCCTCCCCTTCCGTACTCAGAAAAGGCAGCGCAAGCTGGCTCAACAGCACATAGCCGAACATCGCCTGTATGGCCCCGGCGGCAAGTGCGGCCTTGATCCGATCCCTAGTCCGCGCGTCCAGCCTGTTCATGGCCGTCATCCTGAGAGAACGGACGGGAAGCTAGCTCGTTGCAGATGAACCCGTGATTTCCCGATCCGGAGCCGTGTCTCGGGATGGGGAAAGGAAGCTCTTTGCAAGGCCGTGATATAGCCGTTCCTTGCACACCAGCCGCGCCGATCCGTCCGCTATGATCGCGGCAGTGAAGAGCGGCAGGATCAGACCCCTGCTTGCGGTGGTCTCGCTGACGATGATCACTGCGGTCAGCGGCGCGCGCACGACTCCTGTGAAATAGGCGATCATGCCCAGAAGCACCACCGCGCCGCCCGGGTCCTCGGGAAACAGTTCGCTCAGCCAGCTTCCAAAGCCTGCGCCCGTCGCAAGTGAAGGCGCGAAGATTCCGCCGGGGATGCCCGACAAGGCCGTCGCAAGCGTGGCAATGAACTTCGCGAGGCCGAACCAGGGCGATGCCTGATCGCCCTCAATCAGCGCTCGCGCTGCCTCATAGCCCGTTCCCCAGCTGTTGCCGCTCGCCAGCCCGACCAAGGCGACGACCGCCCCGCATCCGAGCGCCCACAGGACCGGGCTTGTCCTTGCCCAGGGGCGCCAGAGGCCGCCCCTTCGCGTCACATCCAGCACCAGGCGCGAGAACAGCCCGCCCGCCAGCCCGCCGAGCACACCGGCGACGGGCGCGATCACCATCACCGATGACAGCGACAGCGTATCGTGCATCGCGCCGAAATAGACATAGTCCCCCGCAATGCCGAGGCTCACCATGCCCGAGATCAGGACCGCGCTCATCACAAGCAGCGTCATTCGCTGCTCATAGGCAGAGGCAAGCTCTTCTATGGCGAAGGCGACTCCCGCCAGCGGCGTGTTGAACGCAGCCGCGACACCGGCCGCGCCCCCGGCGACCAGCACGGAACTGCGCACCGGCAGTTTCAGCATTTGATGGACGCGCGTCATGATCGCGGCGGAGACCTGAACGGTCGGCCCTTCGCGGCCCGCCGATCCGCCGACCAGAAGCGCCGCGCAGGTCAGCAAAGGCTTGAGAAACGCCACTTTCAGCGAGATCAGGCGGTGCGATGACCTTGCGGGCTGCTTCATGGCCGCAATCACCTGTGGAATGCCCGAACCCCGCGCCTCGGGGCCAAGTTTCAGGGTGATCCAGGCGATCAGCGCATAGCCTGCCGGAGTGATAATGGCGGGAAGCCAGGGATTGATCGCCAGCAATCCGGCAAAGCCCTCTGAGGCCCTGTCGGCAAGCCATGCGAAGGCAAGCGCGGCAAACCCGAGCAGCAATGCGCCCGCGCCGATCGCCAGCCGTCGCCGCCACAGCAGATTGTGAAGCAGGTGTCGCCGGGCCAGAACCGACACCCATCGGATGGCGTACCCGATCGTCAAATCCGCAAATACCTGAAGTACCAGACCTCATGCCCCAGCCGCCGGGCCTTCGCCTCATAGCGTGTCTGCGGCCAGTCGGCGGGACGGTCCTGGAAATCGGCGGCTGTTTCCGCCAGCCAGCGAAAATCCGTGCGCCTGCCCATCTGCATCATCGTCCAGCGGCAATAGACGGGGTGATCGGTGCCGACGCGAAACTCGCCGCCTTGCCTCAGCTTGGCCGCGATCATGTCCAGCGGGCCGGGGTTCATGAAGCGGCGCTTGGCGTGTCGCGCCTTGGGCCATGGATCGGGATGGAGCAGATAGACACGCTCCAGCGAACCGTCCGGCAGCCGTTCCAGCACGTCCAGCGCATCGCCCATGTGGATGCGGACGTTGAACAGCCCTCCGTCGCGGATATGCCCAAGCGCCGCCACGACGCCGTTCAGAAAGGGTTCGCAGCCGATGAAGCCATGGCCGGGATGCGCCTTTGCCTGCGCGGCCATATGCTCACCGCCGCCAAAGCCGATCTCGAACTGCATCGGACGCCCGCTGCCGAACAGGTGCTCAGCAGTCAGAGCGCCTTCCTCCGGCACGGCCACCCGGGGGAGCAGTTCCTCCACCAGCGCGGCCTGTCCCTGCCGCAGGGCATGGCCCTGACGGCGGCCGTAGAGACGCCGCGTGAAGGCCGGATCGACATTGGGACTGGCTGACATGGGCGCGGTCCTAGCGGCAGACGGCGGGGCCGCCAAGAACGCCCGGCAAATTATCTGTTGGGGCGGCAGGCCTTGCCTTCATATTGATGCCGGTGGATCGCATATTCCTTGCCGTTCCACCGGACCACGGGGAAGCAGAAGCCCGGACCGCCGATCGAGATGTCCGGCCAGCCGCCCGCGCCCTTGGTCGCGAGGAACTCCGGTATACCCTGACCCCCGTCCATCATCCGCCAGCCTCCGTTCGGCTGCTTGCTGAGAAGGGCATAGCCCTGCCCGGTCATACCATAGCAATAGGTGCCATAGCTGGTGACCACCGCTTCCGGCCGCCCGTCGCCGTTCAGATCCTTGTAGAGATCGATCGTCGCGGGTTCCGGCGATGGCGCGTCGGCGCAGCCAAGCCACTTGCCGCCACGCAGCACAGCGCCGCCCGCCTTGAAGATGGCGGCCCGCTCGGCGGGCGAGATGACTGGAACACGGGCAGTCTGGGCGAACCCCTCGCCACCGACAAAGGAGAGCAATGCAACGACGGCGATTGTCCGGACCATGGCCTTTTCCCCTGCACCATTAACCATGATGAATATGCGTGAAGCCACACCGCCTGACAATCTGCGTTGCAATGGAAAGATAACCCTCTCCGCCCGTAGATGAGACATGTATAGTTCGCATCCACATGCGGGTTGGAGGAACATGATGCAAAGCTGTAGGGCCGCGTTGATATTGCTGTGCCTGTCGACCGCTGTCCCGGCTATCGCGCAGCAACAGGAACAACCGGAGAAACCGCGACAGGTGAGGTCCGTGGTGATCTATGGCGACGACCCTTGTCCGGAAGGCAAGGAAGGCGAAATCATCGTCTGCGCCCGCAAGCCGGAAAGCGAGCGCTACCGAGTGCCCGAGGAGGTTCGCAAGGCGCCGCAGCCGCCCCCCGAGGGGCGGTCATGGAAGGAGCGCGCCGACATTGTGGAGGAATCTACCCAGGCCACGCGCCCCAACAGCTGCTCCACCGTGGGCGCAGGCGGCCAGACAGGCTGCACGACCGAGATGCTGAAACAGTGGAGGGCCGAACAGCGCGCCAGACGGCAGGAAGCGGAGGGTGCCGCTTCCCCGCCTTGACGTGAGTCTAGATCGACTGCTTCAGCGCATCCACCAGATCGGTTCGCTCCCAGCTGAAGAAATCGCCGTTCGCCTCGCGGCCGAAGTGGCCATAGCTTGCCGTGGGCTGATAGATCGGCTTGTTCAGCCCCAGATGGGTGCGGATGCCCTTTGGCGTAAGCCGCAGAAGCTTCGGCAGCACCGCCTCAAGCCGCGCTTCGTCTACCGTGCCGGTGCCGTGCGTATCGACATAGAGCGACAGCGGCTCGGCGATGCCGATCGCATAGCTGAGCTGGATCGTGCACTTCTTGGCAAGCCCGGCCGCGACGATGTTTTTGGCCATGTAGCGGCTGATATAAGCGGCTGAACGATCCACCTTGGTCGGGTCTTTGCCCGAAAACGCGCCGCCGCCGTGCGGGGCGGCCCCGCCATAGGTGTCGACGATGATCTTGCGGCCGGTCAGCCCCGCGTCGCCGTCGGGACCGCCGATCTCGAACAGGCCCGTCGGATTGACGAAGGTCGCTTCGTCGGCGGGCAGCCAGCCATCGGGCAGCACATCGGCGAACACACCCTTCACATAATCGCGCAGCTTCCTCTGATCCGCACCGACCGCGTGCTGGGTGGAAACGACCAGCGCCGTCGCCCTCACCGGCATCCCGTTCTCATAGGCGAGCGTCACCTGGCTCTTGGCGTCCGGCTCCAGGAAATCGACGTGCCTGCCGTGGCGGTCCGCGGCCATGCGCTCAAGGATGCGATGGGAGTAATAAAGCGTCGCCGGCATCAGGCCGGGCGTCTCGTCGCAGGCAAAGCCGAACATGATGCCCTGGTCGCCCGCGCCTTCGTCCTTGTTGCCGCTTTCATCCACGCCCTGCGCGATATGGGCCGACTGGCCGTGGAGATAATTCTCGAACGCAAAACTTTCCCAGTGAAAGCCCTTTTGCTCATAGCCGATGCGCTTGACGGTGGCGCGCACCGCCTTTTCAATCTCTTCCAGCGCGCCCGGGGCCCAGCCGGATTTATTGTCATAGACGCCCTTGCACCGGATTTCGCCGGCAAGGACCACCCGCTGTGTCGTGGTGAGAGCCTCGCAGGCAACCCGGGCTTCGGGGTCTTTCGACAGGAAAAGGTCCACCACCGCGTCTGAAATCTGGTCGGAAACCTTGTCCGGATGACCTTCGGAAACCGATTCAGACGTGAAGAGATAGTTGCTGCGAGCCATTCGGCGGTCCTCTGAAAACTAATGACACGGCGATTTTGGAGCCGCACCCATAGCCAAGCGGCCCGCCGCTCGCAAGACATATAACCATGTCTTTATGTGGGAATGCTCCTGCGCCGGCGCGGCCGCAAGGCCATGAGAACAAGCATCAGACCGAAGGCCGCGCTCGTCCACTCCCCTGCCCGCGCGAACAATGTGGGCGGGTCTGGAAGCGGCATCTGCGCGTCGATCACGCCGGCCGTCCGGTGGGGCAACGACGCTCTCACCCTTCCTTGCGGATCGATCACGGCCGAGATGCCGGTGGGTGTCGCGCGGGCGACCGGCAACCCTTCCTCAATCGCCCTGAGGCGCGCCTGCGTTAGATGCTGGGGCGGCCCCCAGCTTCCGAACCAGGCGTCGTTCGAGGCGTTGAAGAGAAAGTCGGGGCGGTGACGCGGGTCGACCACCCGGCCGGGAAAGATGATTTCATAGCAGATCTGGATTCCGGCCGATCCGAACCCCGGCAGGGCAAGCGAGCGCGGCCCCGGTCCAGCGAGAAAATCGAGATCGCCGGGAGCCAGCCGCGACAGCCCGATGGCCGAAAGCAGCGGCCGCATCGGCAGATATTCGCCATAGGGGACCAGATGCGCCTTGTCATAGCGCGCCACCAGGCGGCCGCCCGCGTCCATCACGAACAGCGAATTGCGGGCCGCCTCCACCTCGCCCTTGTCGTCCCAGACCAGCGAGATTCCGCCCGTCAGCAGCAGGTCGCGCGGGCCGAGCAGTCGCGCAAGCCGCGCCCGGGCGGCGGGCTCTTCCTCCAGATAGGCGCGCACCGATGCTTCCGGCCACATCAGCAGCCGGGGCGAGCCATCAGGCGCGCCTGACAGTTCGGCAAAGCGGCGGGCGATCGCTTCACCGCTCGCCTCGTCCCATTTCTCCTCCTGCCCGATATTGGGCTGGACGATCCGCACCCGCGCCCCCTCCGGCGCGGCGGGCGTCGACATCACCCACAGACCGGCCAGACCGATCAGCATCAGCACGACCGCGACGCCGCCAGCGCCACGCCAGTTCCGGTTCGCCAGCAGCATCGGCAGACCCGCAGCCAATATCGCCAGACCGGAAAGCCCCAGCGCGCCGATCCAGCGCGCGGATTGCGCGACGGGCAACAGCGGCGTCCAGACCGCGCCCAGCGGGTTCCACGCAAAACCGGTGAAAAGATAGCCCCTCAGCCATTCCGTCAGCATCCAGGCGGCGGCGAACAACAGCGTGAAGCGAAATACATCGCCGCGGCCGAACCGCCAGGCCAGCCCCGTTGCCACGGCCGGATAGATGGCGAGAAACAGCGACAGCAGCAGCACCGCCACCCAGCCGAGCCAAACCGGCATCGCCGCCTGATAGGTAAAGGATGTCGCGATCCAGTTCAGCCCAAGCGTGAAATGCCCGAGGCCGAACCACCAGCCGAGCGCGAGCGCGCCCCACCGACTTTGCGCAGCGTGCGCCATCATCATGAACAGCGCAATGACCGCCAGCGTCAGCGGCCACAGGTTCAGCGGCTGGAACCCTGTCGCCGAGACAAGGCCAAGCGCCAGCGCCACCGCACGGCCGCGCCAGCCATCAAGGGAAGGGAGAGGCAAGCTGCCGATGATCACATCCGCGTGATGCAGTGAAGGCCGCATGGTGTAAAGCGACAGCGCCCGCTTCAGGCAAAGACCTCGTCGAAAAAGGCGCGCATTTCGGTCCAGGAGCGGCGGTGCGCCCCCGCATCATATCGGGCGACCTCCGGCCTGCCGAGCCTCGCGGCGTTCTTGTTGGTGAAGCTGTGCACCACACCGCCATAAAGATGCATCCGCCAGTCCACTCCGCCGTCGCGCATCTCACGTTCAAAGTCGGCACGCTGCTCGGGAGGAATACCGGGATCGTCCGCGCCCAGGCAGACCAGCACCTTGCCCTTGATGTTTCTGGCGTCCTGCGGCCGGGCGGTCGCAAGGCCGCTGTGAAAGCCGACGACGCCGCGCACATCCGCGCCGCTTCGCGCCAGTTCCAGCGCCACGGTGCCGCCGAAGCAGAATCCGATCGCTCCGATCCTGCCGGAGTCCACTTCCGCTCGCGCGCGCAGTGCCTTGAGGCCACCCTCGGCGCGCGCGCGCGTGCGAAGCGGATCTTTCTGCATCGGCTCCAGCAGGCCCATGACCGTAGCGAGATCGTCATAAAGCTTCGCCTCGCCGTGCAGGTCGCAGGCGAGCGCCGCATAGCCAAGTTCCGCCAGCCGCTCGGCATGGGTCTTTGCGTTCTCGCCCAGACCAAAGGCCTCGGGGAATACCAGCACGCCCGGACGGGGACCCGCTTTGTCTTCATCGAGATAAAGAAGGCTCTCCATCGCGAGACCGTCGGCTTCATAGCTGATGGTTTCGACTTTCATGGCCTGCTCTCCTGATTGGTTGGAATCCGGCTCGGGATTCAGGCTTCGACTTCCGACGCCGCCACCGGCGGATGGAGGCGAAGCCGCTCGATGTGCCGGCTGTCGCCCTTGATCACTTCAAGCTGCCAACCGGTCGGATGCTCGACGATCTCGCCGACCACCGGCACGCGACCGGCGAGAAGGAAGGTCAATCCGCCCAGCGTGTCGACCTCGCCTTCCTCGTCCACCAGCCGCGCGTCCACCTGCTCGGCAACATCTTCCAGCGAAGCGCGTGCATCGGCCTCGAACAGCCCGCCGTCCATCGGCTGGATGGTGCCGGCCACCGCCTCGTCATGCTCGTCCTCGATGTCGCCGACGATCTCCTCGACCAGATCCTCGATCGTCACGATTCCGTCGGTGCCGCCATATTCGTCGACGACGATCGCCAGATGCGTCCGCTCCGCCCGCATGCGGGCCAGAAGATCGAGCACTCCCATGGATTCCGGCACGAAGATCACCGGCCGCATCAGCGATTCAACCGTGGGGTCCGGGCCGTGCGCCGGATCGGCGAGGTGCGCGTAGACATCGCGGACGTGGATCATGCCCTGCACTTCGTCCAACGAACCGGTGAACACCGGGATACGGCTGTGGCCTGCCTCACGGAACAGCGCCACCAGATCGGCAAAGCTTCCCGCGTCGTCAAAGGCGATGATGTCGGATCGCGGCACGGCGACGTCGATCACCCGTCTTTCGCCGAAATGCAGCAGGTTCTTCAGCATCTGACGCTCGACGAGGCTCAGGTCGCCCTGGCCGCCGCCGTTCTCGTCATGCTCCTCTATCGCTTCCTCGATCTGGTCGCGAAGCGTGATTTCGTGATCGTTTCCAAGCAACAGTGCACGCAGGCCCTGCCAAAATCGGCCGCCCGCGTCGCTAGATCGACTTTCTTCAGACATTTCGAGGATCAGGCCTCCGTCACCTGATATGGGTCGGGAATGCCGAGATCGGCAAGCGCGGCGCGTTCAATCGCCTCCATCGCTTCTGCTTCCACTTCCCCCAGTTCATGATCATAGCCTAGCAGGTGGAGTACGCCATGCACAATCAGGTGAACGGCGTGACGTTCCACCGATACGTTCTTTTCAGCCGCCTCGCGCGTGACCACGCCCAGCGCCAGCACGATGTCGCCCAGCAATTCCTCGCCGTCGTCGGTCAGGCTCAACGCCTCGATCTGATCCGGCTCGAACAGCGGGAATGAAAGGACGTTGGTCGGCTTGTCCTTTTGCCGATAGGCGTGGTTCAGCTTGCGCACCTCGGCGTCGTCGGTCAGCCGGATCGATATTTCCGCATCGAACGGCGCTTCGATCAGGCCGCCGAACGGCGTGTGCGACACCGCCGCATGAGCGGCGCCGATCGCAAGCACTTCCCAGTCCGGGTCGTCCGGCCAGCCGGGGCCGACGGATGTCGCAACTTCAAGCATCCGGTCCCTCATAGGCTTCCACGATACGGCCGACGATCGGATGGCGCACCACATCGGCCGCGTTGAAGCGCACGGTCGCGATTCCGTCTATGCCCTCCAGCTTGGCGACGGCGTCGGCAAGGCCGGATTTGCCCGGCTCCGGCAGGTCCACCTGCTTCGGATCGCCGCACACGACCATGCGGCTTCGCATGCCGAAGCGGGTGAGGAACATCTTCATCTGCGCCGGGGTCGTGTTCTGCGCCTCGTCCAGAATCACGAACGCATCGGAGAGCGTGCGGCCGCGCATGAAGGCCAAAGGCGCAATCTCTATCTCGCCGCTTGCGATCCGCCGTTCGACCTGCTCGGTCGGCAACATGTCGTAAAGCGCGTCGTAGAGCGGCCGCAGATAGGGATCGACCTTTTCCTTCATGTCGCCGGGCAGGAAGCCCAGCCGTTCGCCGGCTTCCACCGCCGGGCGCGACAGGATCAGTCGGTCGACCGATCCGGCGACAAGCTGGCTCACCGCCTGCGCCACCGCCAGATAGGTCTTGCCCGTTCCCGCTGGGCCAAGCGCGAAGATGATGTCGTCGCTCGCCAGCGATTCCATGTAGCGGATCTGCGTGCCGGAGCGGGGCACGATGGTCTTGCGGCGGGTGCGGATCATGATCGGCGGGGCTTCGCCGGCCGCCGCCTTCACCACGCCTTCCAGCGACGGATCGGCCGACATTGCGACCGCGCCTTCGACATCGCCCTCGTCGATCGGCTGGCCATGGGTCAGGCGATTGTAAAGCCCGGTCAGCACATCCCTGGCGCGGGCGGCCTGTTCAGCCTCGCCCTCGATCTGGACGCGGTTGCCGCGCGCCGAAATATAAACGCCCAGCCGGTTTTCCAGCGCTACCAGATTCTGGTCATATTCGCCGAACAGCTTTCCCAGCAATTGCGGCCTGTCGAACAATATCTCCAGCCGCGCGCGTTCTCCGGTTTTCGCCTTCTCGGGTTTTCTCGACACTAGGCCGCTACTTTCGCTGGGAGGATGCCGGCCAGACTGTTCGGACCGGCGGAAACGATGTCGACGGTGACGAGATCGCCGATGGCGGCGCCCGCCACCTCGACGTGCACGGACTGAAGCCAGGGGGATTTTCCGACGAGCTGGCCCGTGCGCCTCCCGGGCCGTTCCAGCAGAACGTCCACACGCTTTCCGACGGTTGTCTCGTTGAAGGCGCGCTGCTGGTCGCCGAGCAGCGCCTGCAGGCGCGCCAGCCGGTCTTCCATGACTTCGGCCGCGACCCGTCCCGTCATGTCGGCGGCCGGAGTGCCGGGACGCGGCGAGTATTTGAAGGAATAGGCCTGGGCGTAGTTCACCGCCCGCACGATCTCCAGCGTGTCGAGGAACTCCGCTTCCGTCTCCCCCGGAAAGCCGACGATGAAATCGCCCGAAATGGCGATGTCCGGCCGCGCCGCCCGTACCCGCTCGATGATGCGCAGATAGCTTTCCCGGCTGTGGCTGCGGTTCATAGCCTTCAGCACGCGATCATTCCCCGACTGAACCGGCAGGTGCAGATAGGGCATCAGCTTTTCGACCTCGGCATGGGCGCGGATCAGCCCCTCCGTCATGTCGTTGGGATGGGAGGTGGTGTAGCGGATGCGCTTCACGCCCGGCAACGCGTCGAGCGCGCGGACAAGCGCGTCCAGCCCGACATCCGCGCCCTTGTCGTCGCTGCCCGTCCAGGCGTTCACATTCTGGCCCAGCAGCGTGATCTCGCGCGCGCCGCCGTCCACAAGCGCCCGCGCCTCGTCCATAACGGCCGCAAAGCTGCGCGAAAGCTCGGCCCCGCGCGTATAGGGCACCACGCAATAGGTGCAGAACTTGTCGCAGCCTTCCTGCACGGTGAGAAAGGCAGACGCACCCTGGCGGCTACGTTTCGGAAGCGCATCGAACTTCGAGACCGGCGGCATGTCGGTATCTATCGCGCGGCGTTCACCTGCCTGGCGGATCAGTTCCGGCAGGCGGTGATAAGCCTGCGGTCCGACGACGACATCGACCGAGGGCGCACGCCGGACGATTTCCTCGCCCTCCGCCTGGGCGACGCACCCGGCGACCACCACCCGGCTTCCGGCGTTGTTCTTCTTCAGACGTCCGATTTCGGAATAGACCTTTTCGGCCGCCTTTTCACGAATATGACAGGTGTTCAGGACCACGAGATCGGCCGATTCGGCATCGGTCGCGGCCGCCATGCCTTCTGCGGCAAGCAGTTCCGCCATGCGCTCGCTGTCATAGACGTTCATCTGACAGCCGAAGGATTTGACGAAATAGTTCTTCGGTTTTTTTGGGGATTCGGTCATGCGGCGGGGGCTATAGCCTGCACCGGGGAATTATGACAGAGCGCGGATCAGCGCTCGCGCGAAAGCGCAACGCCATAAAGCTCCATCCTGTGGTCCACCAGCCGGAAGCCAAGCTTTTCGGCGATCTTGCGCTGAAGTTCTTCCAGATCGGGATCGACAAACTCGATCACCTTGCCCGATTCGACATCGATCAGATGATCGTGATGCGTGTCATGCGCGGCTTCATAGCGCGAGCGCCCATCGCCGAAATCGTGCCGCTCCAGAATGCCGGCTTCCTCGAACAACCGCACCGTACGATAGACCGTTGCGATTGAAATGCCCGGATCGACCGCCACCGCGCGGGCGTGCAGCGCCTCCACATCGGGATGGTCCGAAGCGTCGCTCAGCACGCGCGCGATGACGCGCCGCTGTTCGGTTACCCTCAGGCCCTTCTCGTGACAAAGGGTCTCAATATCGATCGCTTGAGCCATGCGCGAAGCTTAGGACCAGCCGACACAAAGGGCAAGTCGCCGCGGCCATATTTCAGGCTGCAGCGACCCCCAAGGCCGTTTATTTACCCTTGGTACGCTTCGTACCCAGGCCGATCTTCATCGCCAGGGAACGGCGCTGCTGCGCATAGTTGGGTGCAACCATCGGATAATCAGCGGCAAGTCCCCATTTGGCGCGATATTGATCCGGCGTCATGCTATAGTGCGTCATCAAGTGACGCTTCAGCATCTTCAGCTTCTTCCCGTCTTCAAGGCAGACAATATAGTCAGGCTTGACAGATGAACGGATCGAAACAGCCGGCTGCGGCTTCTCGTCCAAAGGCTTCTGAGCTGCTCCCGCACCAGCAAGCGCACCATGCACATTCTGGATCAGCGTCGGGAGATCGTTTACGGCAACAGTGTTGTTGCTGACATGGGCCGATACGATGTCGGCGGTTAAGGTGATCAACGTCTCGTTATTGTTTTCCATTACATGGCTCCGGCTTTTTGTTGGCGAACCTCTTGGCCACCGCCCTATTAACATTGACCGGCCGCAATACAAGTATCTTATCGAAGGGAATCATTAACCAAGTCGAGCACCATTGTTGTTGCGTCCCGCAATACAGCGTCTTTTCCCCTGTAATATCCGCTCCTGCGGCCAACCGGACGAAATCCTGCCGACTCATAGAGCATCACCGCATTTTCGTTGTCCGACCTGACTTCCAAATATATCCGCCGAACATTCCGGCGGCGGCACTCGACGATCACTTTATCCAGAAGCGCACGTCCATAGCCCCTGCCCCGCATTTTTTGGGGAACCGCAATCAACATCAGCTCGGCTTCGTCCAGTACCGACCGGGCTACGGCAAAGCCGCAGATCCGCTCTTCCACCTCAAGCACGAGCATCCAGTTACCCGGCCCCAGCAGAAGGGCCGATAACTGGGTTTCAGACCAGGCTTCGCCGTATAGCGGATCGAACGCATCTTCCATCACCGGCATGACGGCCGACACATCGTGCCAGTCGGCGATGCGGATCACATGGTTCATCCCGCCGACGGCCTCGCATCGGGGAGGCGACCATAAATCGGGACCGGCGGCAGGCTACGGTCTGCTTCCGCCAGGAGCCGCACGTCCGCGGCGCGCGGAGCCGACATGCCCGTTCGCCCCGCCCAGCCCGCGGCCGCCAGAGCGGGTGCCCCGGACCCCAAAGCGAGCGGGATGTCCTTGCACATTGCCGCAGCCTCCTCCGGAACCAGCGATTTGAGCGGCCCCAGAGCACCGAAGGGCGCGCGCTGGAAGCATTGCACGAAAAGTTGACCGTGTCCGCCCGCCATCACTACTGCAATAGCGTGTCCGTCATGGATGCTGAACCCTGACGCCGCAATCAGCGTCATCGCCGAATATCCGGAGACCGGCACCTGCCAGCCAAGCGCAAGCGCGCGCGCGGCGGCGATCCCGACACGAACGCCGGTGAAGCTGCCCGGCCCGCAATCCACCAGTATGCGGCCCGGCCTGCGTCCTTGCAGCAGATCGCCGATCATCGGGATCAGCCGCTCGGCATGTCCGCGCCCCACCATTTCGTGCCGCTCGTCGACAATGGTCGCGCCAACAATCAGCGCCGCCGAGCAAGCCGTCTCGGCGGTTTCGATAGCTAGCAGCACGGGCGCTCCCGGATCAGTTCGTCAGATGATCTTGCAGGCGGCGTCGAAGCCGAGACGAGGCAGCCTGCCGAAGATGCTTTCCGGATCGCCATAGCCGAAGGTGGCGATGAAATTGGATTTGATCGACGTGCCGGCGAAGAATGTCTCATCGGCCCGGGCATTGTCGAAGCCCGACATAGGGCCGACGTCCAGGCCGATCGCGCGCGCCGCTACGATGAAATAGGCGCCCTGCAGGCTGGAATTGCGAAAGGCGGTCGTCTCCAGCATCGCGCCGGAAAACCAGTGCTTGGCATCCGGATTGTGCGGGAAGACTTCCGGCATCCTTTCAGGAAAATCCATGTCCATCCCGACAACCACCGCCGCAGGGGCCTTGCGGATTTTGGCGGCGTTGGCCTCGCTCGCGACGGACGCCAGCTTTTCCTTGGAGTCCTGGCTCAGACAAAACACAAATCGCGCCGGCTGCACATTGGCCGATGTCGGCCCCATCTTCAGCAGATCGTAGATCGCCTCGATCTGAACGCGGGTGACCGGCCTGTCGAGATAACCGTTATAGCTGCGCGCGCTGCGGAAGATCAGATCCAGATCATTGTCGCTCAATATCTCGGTCGCCACTGCAATCCCCCTTTTCGATTCAACCCCGTCTGCGCGTCAAAGAGCGCGCACGTCCGTCACTTCGGGCACATAATGCTTGAGCAGTGTCTCAATGCCCTGTTTCAATGTCATTGCGGATGACGGACAGCCCGAACAAGCCCCCTGCATCTGCAGATAGACCACACCCTTGTCGAAGCCGCGGTAGACGATATCGCCGCCGTCGCGCGCCACGGCGGGGCGAATGCGCGTCTCGATCAGGTCGTTGATCTGGGCGACGATATCGGCATCTTCCGGATTATCGGGCGGAAGGTCCGGCGCGATATCAATGGCGTCCGCGCCGCCGCCCTGAAACAGGGGCGCACCGCTTGCGAAATGATCGACCAGAATGCCGAGCGCCAGCGGCTTCAGCTCCTGCCAGTCGGCGCTGCCTTCGGCCTTCTTCACGGAAATGAAGTCCCGACCGTAGAAAACGCCGGTCACGTCGCCGAGCGAAAAGAGCGCGCTCGCCAGTGGAGACGCCTCGGCATCTTCCGGGCTGGTGAACTCGCGCGTCCCGCTGCCGAGCACTTCGCGGCCGGGCAGGAACTTCAGGGTCGCCGGGTTGGGCGTGCGTTCGGTTTCAATAAGCATGGGCTGCATTTGGCGATAGATGGGGCCGGGATCAAGGGCTGCGCCTTGTCACCCACTCCTTCACATGGCGGGTGGCCGCCTCCGGACTGGCGGGAAACGGCCGGTGGAAAGGTCAAAGGACATATTTGCTGAGATCGGTATTGCGCGCGATCTCGCTCAACTGCTTTTCCACAAATGCCCGGTCGATCGCCACCGTCTGCCCCTGCCGGGCCTCCGCATCGAAGCTGATGTCCTCCAGCAGCTTTTCCATCACCGTCTGCAGACGCCGCGCCCCGATATTCTCGATCTCGGCGTTCACCTGCGCGGCGATGCGGGCGATGGCGGCGATGCCGTCCTCGCTGAACTCCAGCGCCACCTCCTCGGTCCCCAGAAGCGCCTGATACTGACGGATCAGCGAGGCTTCGGTGTCGGTGAGGATGTGGACGAAATCCGCCTCGGTAAGGCCCTTCAACTCGACGCGGATCGGCAGCCGCCCCTGCAGTTCCGGCAACAGGTCGGAAGGTTTGGCGACGTGGAACGCGCCGGATGCGATGAAGAGGACATGGTCGGTCTTCACCGGCCCGTATTTCGTGGCCACCGTCGTCCCTTCGATCAGCGGCAGCAGGTCGCGCTGGACGCCTTCGCGGCTGACCGACCCGCCGCGCACATCCGATGTGGCGATCTTGTCGACCTCATCCAGAAAGACGATCCCGTTCGCCTCGGCATTCGACAGCGCCTCGCGCGAAATCTCGTCCTGGTCGAGCCGGCGGTCCGCCTCTTCCTCTACCAGCTTGGCGAATGCGGCGGGCACCTTCAGGCGGCGGCGCTTGGTGCGCTGGCCCATCTTGCCCAACATGTCGCCCAGGTTGATCATGCCGATCTGCCCGCCGCCCATGCCGGAAAGGTCGAGAGGCATATTGGGCGCTTCTTCCACCTCGATCTCCACCTCGCTCTCGGTCAGATGGCCATCCCTGAACCGCTGGCGGAAGGCGGAACGGGTTGCCTCGGAGGCATCCTTGCCGACCAGCGCATCCAGCAGCCGCGCCTCGGCGGCTTCCTCCGCCTTCTCGCGCACAGCCTCGCGGCGCACATCGCGGGTCAGACGGATCGATTCTTCCACCAGATCGCGGATGATCGATTCCACGTCGCGGCCGACATAGCCAACCTCGGTGAACTTGGTCGCTTCCACCTTCACGAACGGGGCCTGCGCCAGCTTTGCGAGACGGCGGCTGATCTCGGTCTTGCCGCAGCCGGTCGGCCCGATCATCAATATGTTCTTGGGCGTCACTTCGTCGCGCAGCGCTGAATCGAGCTGCTGCCGACGCCAGCGATTGCGCAGCGCCACCGCGACGGCGCGCTTGGCGTCCTTCTGGCCGATGATATAGCGGTCAAGTTCGGCGACCACGGCCGAAGGCGTCAGTTTATCGATACTCATTCGTTTCCGTTTCTTCTCCACGTCAATCCACTAGATTGAGGAATCCAGCGACTCCACCGTCACATTCTCGTTGGTGTAGACGCAGACATCGGCTGCGATCTGCATGGCCTTGCGCGCGATCTTCTCGGCGTCCTCCTCATAGTCCATCAGCGCCCGGGCTGCCGACAGGGCATAGTTGCCGCCAGAACCGATGGCGGCGATCCCGTCGGCCGGCTCCAGCACATCGCCTGTACCGGTGAGGATCAGCGTCACATTGGCGTCGGCCACCGCCATCATCGCTTCCAGCCTGCGCAGATAGCGATCCGTCCGCCAGTCCTTGGCAAGCTCCACCGCCGCCCGCATCAGCTGGCCGGGATGTCGCTCCAGCTTGGTCTCCAGCCGCTCGAACAGGGTGAAGGCGTCGGCCGTGGCCCCGGCAAAGCCGCCGATCACCGATCCGTCGCCCAGCTTGCGCACCTTGCGGGCATTGGCCTTTATCACCGTCTGCCCCAGCGAGACCTGTCCGTCGCCCGCCACCACCACCTTTCCGTTCTTGCGCACCGAAAGAATGGTCGTGCCGTGCCAGCTTGTGTTGTCGCTCATGGGATCTCCGAAGAAGCTGTTCGAAACCATATAGGAAGGAGGCGATGGGGATGCTAGGCGATGGCGTTTCAAACTGCTAAGGGCGCGGCCATCATGCGCACCGCCACCATCAGACGCGATACGACCGAAACGCAGATCCTGGTCGAGCTGAACCTCGACGGCGCCGGGGTGTACGAGGTTTCGACCGGCATCGGCTTTCTCGATCACATGCTGGAGCAGCTTTCGCGCCATTCGCTGATCGACCTGAAGGTCGACGCCAAGGGCGATCTCCACATCGACCAGCATCACACGACGGAAGACACCGCAATCGCCATCGGCGAGGCGCTGTCAAAGGCGCTGGGCGACCGCAAGGGCATCACCCGCTACGGCCACGCCTATGCGCCGATGGACGAGACGCTGAGCCGGGTCGCGCTCGACATTTCCGGGCGGCCGTTCACCGTGTGGAGGGCGGAGTTCAGCCAGAAGCGCCTCGGCGATTTCGATACCGAACTGTTCGAGCACTGGTTCCAGTCCTTCGCGCAGGCGGCGGGAATAACCCTGCACGTCGAGACGCTCCACGGGCGCAACAACCACCACATCATCGAAAGCATCTTCAAGGCGACCGCGCGGGCGCTTCGAACTGCGGTCGAAATAGACACGCGCAAGGCCGACAGCGTCCCTTCCACCAAGGGGACGCTCGGCGGCGCGGACTGATGGCTGAAAAGATCGCGATCGTCGATTATGGCGCTGGCAATCTCCGCTCGGTCGCCAACGCGCTTGCCGTCGCCGCCGGGACGCGCGCCGTCAATGTGGTCACCACCGGCGCGCCGGAAGACGTGCGAACCGCAGACCGCGTCATCCTTCCCGGAGTGGGCGCGTTCGGCCAATGTGCCGCGGCGCTGCGCGCGCTTCCGGGCATGGAAGACGCGCTTGAGGAGGCCGTGGTCCGCAAGGGCCGGCCGTTCCTCGGCATTTGCGTCGGCATGCAGCTTATGGCGGACAGCGGGCAGGAACATGGGGTCCACAAGGGCCTTGGCTGGATCGGCGGCGATGTCGTGCGGCTTCAGCCCGCCGACATGGGGCTGAAGATTCCCCATATGGGCTGGAACAGGGTGGAGCCGGCCACGGCCCCTTCGCCGATCGAGCCGGGCGAGGCCTATTTCGTCCACAGCTATCATTTTCGCGTCGCCGATCCCGCCCATCTGGCGGCGACCACCGATTACGGCCAGCGGATCACCGCCGCAGTCGCCCGCGACAATCTGCTTGGCGTGCAGTTTCACCCCGAAAAGAGCCAGCGCTACGGACTGGCGCTGCTCGAACGCTTTCTCGACTGGAACCCATAGAAAAAATGTCGCTCATCATCTTTCCAGCCATTGATCTTAAAGGCGGGCAGGTCGTTCGTCTTGCCGAAGGCGACATGGATCGCGCCACCGTCTATGCTGATGATCCGGCGGGCCAGGCAGAGCTTTTCCACAAGCAGAACGCCACCCATCTGCATGTCGTCGATCTGGACGGCGCCTTTGCCGGTTGCTCCGTCAACACCGAGGCAGTCGAAGGCATATTGAAGGCGTTCAAGGGCAAGGTGCAGCTTGGCGGCGGAATCCGCGACCGCGCGGCGATCGATCGCTGGCTTTCGCTTGGCGTTCACCGTGTCGTGATCGGCACCGCGGCGCTCGAGAATCCCGAGCTGATCCGCGAGGCGGCGCGCGACTACCCCGGCCGCATCGTCGTCGCGGTCGATGCGAAGGACGGCATGGTCGCCACGCGCGGCTGGGCCGATGTCTCCACCATTACGGCGGTCGATCTGGCCTGCCGGTTCAACGATGCGGGCGTCGCGTCGATCCTGTTCACCGACGTCGGCCGCGACGGGTTGCTGAAGGGCGCGAACATCAAGGCGACCGTCCATCTCGCACGCAAGACGAACATGCCCGTCATCGCAAGCGGCGGCGTGGCCGATCTGGGCGACATACTCGCGCTCGCCCGCGCCCATGCCGAGGGAATCGAAGGCGTGATCACCGGCCGCGCCATCTATGACGGGCGGCTCCAGCTTGCCGATGCGCTGGAGATAGCGGGACGCCAGCCGGGATGACCGTCGCCGTCCGCATCATCCCCTGCCTCGACGTGGCCGGCGGCCGCGTCGTGAAGGGCGTGAACTTCGTTTCCCTGAAGGACGCGGGCGATCCTGTCGAACAGGCGCGCATCTATGACGCGCAGGGCGCGGACGAGCTTTGCTTCCTCGACATCACCGCCAGCCATGAAGGACGCGGCACGATTCTGGATGTCGTCACCCGAACGGCGTCGGTCTGCTTCATGCCGCTGACGGTCGGCGGCGGCGTCCGTTCGGTGGAGGATGCACGCGCCCTGCTGCTTGCCGGAGCCGACAAGGTCGCGGTCAATTCGGCAGCCGTCGCCCGGCCGGAGCTGGTCGGCGAGATGGCGCGCCAGTTCGGCGATCAATGCGTGGTGGGTGCGGTCGATGCGCGCGCGGCCACGCCCGGCAGGTGGGAGGTCTTCACCCACGGCGGCCGTCGCCCCACAGGCATTGACGCGGTCGAACATGCCGTTCGCCTCGCCAGCCTTGGCGCGGGCGAAATCCTTCTCACCTCGATGGATCGGGACGGCACCCGCGACGGCTATGACCTGGCGCTCACCCGCGCGATCGCCGACCGCGTGACTGTTCCCGTCATCGCATCGGGCGGCGTCGGCAACGTGCAGCACCTTGTGGAGGGCGTGCGCGAAGGTCACGCCAGCGCGGTGCTTGCCGCTTCCATCTTCCACTTCGGCCAGCACAGCCTCGCCGAAGCCCGCGACGCGCTGAGACAGGCCGGGCTGCCCGTGCGAAGCTGCTGAACCCCGGCGTTAACGACTGTCGGAAAATTTTACAGTTCGAACCGAGGACCAGTCGAGCCGTTCCGGAGGCAGTCCGATTTAATGTTGGTTAACGGCCGAGCAAGTCTCTCATAACATGAATTAATGTTGGTTAATCAGCCACTTGTTAACCATCATTAAAAGTCGGTAGATCATACAGCTGCCCGTTTTGCAATCAGGTCGAAACCACCGCCGCGCCCGTAAAGCGGCGATATTAACCATCATGGCACAGGCTTTGCTGCTCTTCCGGCGCGGGTGTATCGCACGTCGGGAGGAAGTAGATGAAAGTTCAAGCATTGTTACCGCTGATGGCCGCCACTGTGGCTATTGCGCCAAGTCCGGTTTCGGCCGCCATATTGATAGAAGACATCGAAAGCGCGGTTGCCATTCCGGACAATTTCTCGTTCAAGACGGAACTTGAAGCGGATTATTCTCTGGTGTCGCAAACCGGCGACCTCAGCAGCATTTCGGTTACGGCCCCGGCACGGATCAATTTCTATGCGCTTGGTTCCGAGAGCGGTCTTGAGAACACATTCCTGTTCGGGGCGCTCAGCCACACCGAGGCCGATTACGCCTATGATCCCACACGCCTGATCGGATCGGCCGACTTCACCTCTCCGGGATCGTTCGGAGGGCTGGTATTCATGTCCGACGGCGGGTTACCGGCGGTTCCCGGTCTTTCAAACTTCGGCATATTCCTGCCGGTCGGATTTTCGGGGTCCAGCTATCTCACGGACACGCTGGTGTTCGGCTATGACGATGGAGGCGCGTCGGACGACGATTACGATGATTTCGTGATCCTCGCCCAAATATCTCCCATTCCGGAAGCACATACCTGGGCGCTGCTTGTGGCCGGGTTCGGGCTCGTGGGCTGGCAGATGCGTCGCAGTCGGGCCCGGGGTCTTTCCACCGCGGGCTGATGTCATCCATCTGAAAGCCGATGCACCTGCATGGGAGGCCGGTCGCTGCGTGCGGCCGGCTTTTCCCCGTGGAAGGCGGGACAGGCTTCTGGCGCGCGGCGGGTACGTCGCGTAAGAAGCCCCCATGACAGACACGCTCGCCCGCCTCCACGCCACCATCCTTTCCCGTCGGGGAGCGGATGCTTCCACATCCTATACCGCCAGCCTGTTCGCGCGCGGGCGGGCGCGGATTGCCCAGAAGCTCGGCGAGGAAGCGGTGGAAGCCGTGATCGCCGCGATCGGCGACGACCGGGAAAAGCTGGTCGGCGAGGCGGCGGACCTGCTGTTTCATCTTCACGTCCTCCTTGCCGATATGGAGATCGACCCGGCGCAGGTCATGGCAGAACTTGACCGGCGTGAAGGCATCTCCGGCCTTGAGGAAAAGGCATCGCGCAAAAAGGGAGACTGACGACGTGCCGATCGACCCCAAGCTGCCCTATGACGACAACAACATCTTCGCCAAAATCCTGCGCGGCGAGATTCCGTCGAAGAAAGTCTATGAGGACGACGGGATCTACGCCTTTCACGACATCAACCCGCAAGCGCCGGTCCATGTGCTCGTGATCCCCAAGGGCCGCTATGTCTCCTGGATGGACTTCACCGAAAAGGCGTCGGATGGGGAGATCGCTCAGTTCATTCGCGGGGTCGGCAAGGTCGCCGCGATGATGGGCCTGACGGATGATGGCTACCGCCTTCTCGCCAACATCGGCCAGCATGGTCACCAGGAAGTGCCCCACCTTCATGTCCACATCTTCGGGGGCCGCCAGCTCGGCGCGATGTTGCCTCGGGAATGACGGAGGCCGGGGGTCAAACCACTTGACCATGTTGCGCTGCCGCGTCAGCTTGGCCACGGGATGAAGGCAGCGGCGCAAGGCCCGCTCTCACAAGGGGACACATATGCTCTTCTGGCGCGTCAAGCCGCTCGATGCGATTCTGGCGACAGCCGAGAAGAAGGCGCTCCACAGATCCCTTGGTCCCATCCAGCTTACCATGCTGGGCATCGGCGCGATCATCGGCACGGGCATTTTCGTGCTGACGGCGGAAGCCGCGCAAAAGGCCGGTCCCGGCATGATGTTCTCGTTCATCATCGCCGGTTTCGTCTGCGCGGTCGCGGCGCTCTGCTATTCGGAACTGTCGTCGATGGTTCCGGTCTCTGGCTCCGCCTATACCTACACCTATGCCGTAATGGGGGAATTGCTGGCATGGATGGTCGGCTGGGCGCTCATCCTTGAATATGCGGTTGCAGCCAGCGCAGTGTCGGTGGGCTGGTCGGGCTATTTCGTGGGGCTGCTCAGCAGTTCGCTCGACATCGTCGTCCCGCCCGCACTCGCCTCGGGTCCTTATGCCGGTGGCGTGGTGAACCTGCCGGCGCTCCTCATCGCGCTGCTGGTCACCTGGCTGCTGATGATCGGCACAAAGGAAAGCGCCCGCTTCAATGCGGTTCTGGTGGCGGTGAAGGTCACCGCGCTCACGCTGTTCATCGCCCTTACGATCCCGATGATGAAGGGCGTCAATTTCGATCCCTTCGTACCTAATGGCTGGGGCAGCGTCGGCGTGGTCGGCGCGGCGGCGTCGATCTTCTTCGCCTATGTGGGCTTCGATGCGGTGTCGACCGCCGCCGAAGAAACGCGCAATCCCCAGCGCAACGTGCCGATCGGCCTCATCGCCTCGCTTGGCATCTGCACGGTCTTCTACCTTCTGGTATCGGCAGGCGCCATCGGCTCGCTGGGTGCGCAACCGGTCCGGGGCCTGGACGGTGAGATGCTGATGCCGGGGACCGTCGCCCTTGCCGATAGATGCGCGGCACTTACAGCGCTTGGAACGGAACCACTCGTCTGCTCGCGGGAGGCGCTCGCCCATGTGCTGCGCAGCGTCGGCTATGAGCAGATCGGCAATCTCATCGGCCTTGCCGCCTTCCTCGCCCTGCCGTCGGTGGTGTTGATGATGCTGTTCGGCCAGACGCGCATCTTCTTCGTCATGGCGCGCGACGGCCTGCTTCCGGAGAAGCTCGCCAGCATCCACCCCCGGTGGAAGACGCCGCACGTCGTAACCGCAATCACCGGCTTCTTCGTCGCCCTCACCGCCGCCTTCCTACCGGTCGGCAAGCTGGCCGATATTTCCAATTCGGGGACGCTCTTCGCATTCTTCATGGTGGCGCTGTCGGTGATGATCCTGCGCCGCACGGACCCGACGCGGCACCGGCCGTTTCGCACCCCCGCAGTGTGGATCGTCGCCCCGCTTGCCGTGGTCGGCTGCGTGGGGCTCTATGTCTCCCTTCCGTCGGACGCCATGCTCGTGCTGCCCGTCTGGGGCTGTCTCGGCCTGCTGATCTATTTCCTCTACGGCTATCGGAAGAGCCATGTCGCGCGCGGCCTGACGGAGGTGCACGAGGACGATCCGGATGCGCCGCCGCAGCCGGTCCCGCCAATGCCGGACGCGCCTACGCCGGGCTACAAGCAGGCCTGATCCCTACTTGCCTGTCCCATCGTCATGCTGAACTGGTTTCAGCATCCATGAACTCAGGTCGGCGAGAAACGGGCCAGCACGGTGTTCATGGACCCTGAAACAAGTTGGGGTGACGGCCAAGGAGCTATGAAAGACTGGCCACCAAGGCCTTCAGGTCCGCTTCCGGGCGCGCGCCATAATGGCTGATGACTTCGGCCGCCGCGATCGCGCCCATATGCGCGCAGACCGGCAGTTCGCGGTTCTGCGCCAGACCCGCCAGAAACCCGGCTGCAAACAGGTCACCCGCGCCGGTCGTATCGACGATATGCGTGACCGGAGCGGCGGGCACCGGATGCCGCTCGCCACCGGCCAGCACGACTGCGCCTTTTTCCGATCGCGTGATGACCACGACTTCGGCCTTGCCCTCCAGCCAGTCAGCGGCTGAATCGAAGCTGTCGGTCCTCGTCAGCGAGCAGGCCTCGTCCTCGTTGGCGAACAATATGTCGATCGCGCCGCTTTCTATAAGGGTCCGGAAGTCGCTCCGGTGACGGTCCACGCAAAAGCCGTCCGAGAGCGTGAAGGCGACCTTGCGGCCGGCGTTCCGAGCGGTTTCAATCGCAACCCGCATCGCCGCGCGCGGTGCTTCGGGGTCCCACAGATAGCCTTCAAGGTACAGGATCGCCGCAGACCGGATCAGCTCATGGTCGAGGTCGTCCGCGTGCAGGTGCTGGGAAGCGCCGAGAAAGGTGTTCATCGTGCGCTGCGCGTCGGACGTGACAAGGATGAGGCAGCGGGCGGTCGGCGGCTCCTCCGCCCCGGCCGGCGAATCGAAGTGGACGCCGAGCGCGCGTATGTCGTGGCGGAACACTTCGCCAAGCTGGTCGGGGGCGACCCGGCCGATGAACCCGGCCCTGCACCCCAGCGCGGCGACGCCTGCCGCCGTATTCGCCGCAGAACCGCCAGAGGTTTCCCGGCCCGGCGCCATGCGTCCATAGAGCCTTGTCGCCTCCTCTGCGTCGATCAGCCGCATGGAGCCCTTGACCAGCCCTTCAGAGCCGAGGAACGCCTCGTCGGTGGTTGCGATCACATCGACGATGGCGTTGCCGATCGCAAGGACATCCAGCGGCGGATAGGGCATTGGCGGCTTTCCTCGATAGAGAAGTGGAAGGCGCACTGCCTAACGGGCCGCACCGTCTCCCGCAACGGTGATTGACCCGCTGCTTTTGACCGGCCATCACTTTCCCGATGTCGCCACTTTCCCGTTTCCAATCCACCGTCGTCCTGGTGGCGCTGGCCCTGCTGGCCGCATGCGCCCCGTCTCCTCCAGCTCCGGTGACAGCGCCTCCGCCCCTGCCGGTGGCCGGGTTGGAGCGGGTGATGGGCAAGGATGAAAGGGCGCTGTTCGCCCTGTTCGGAGAGCCTGATCTGGACGTCCGGGAAGGCCATGCCCGCAAATATCAGTTCGCAGGGCCGTTCTGCGTGCTGGACGTCTATCTCTATCCCACCAGGGCGGGACTTGCGCCGGTCGTCACCTATGTCGAGGCGCGCGACCTGAAAGGCGCGGACCTGGACCGGGCGTCCTGCATCGCCGCCCTCGCCCGGCGCCCGGCGGCGCGCTAGGGCCAAAACTCAAACAGCCCATTCCCGCAGGACGAGCGGCTCCGTCTCCACCGCCATTCTCCGCGTGCGCGCCTCGGCAAAGCGCTCGGGGTCCAGCCGAAGCAAGGCCCAGGCCGCCGCACCCCGAACGACGGGCGCTGGATCATCGAGCAGCGCCATGACCTGCGGCAACAGCCGCTCGTCGGCACTGTTTCCGGCCGCGATCAGCGCGTTTCGCACCATCCGGTCCCGCCCGATCCGCTTGATCGGCGATCCGGAAAGGATTTCGCGAAAGCCCGCATCCTCCAGCGCCAGCAGATCGGCGAGTTCCGGAGCCGCAAGCTCCGCGCGCGGATCAAACGCCGGATCGCGCCCGCCGCTGTCGGCGAACTTGTTCCATGGGCACACGGCGAGACAATCGTCGCAGCCATAGATGCGGTTGCCTATCGCCTCGCGGAATTCGGCCGGGATCGGTCCCGCATGCTCGATCGTCAGATAGGAAATGCACCGCCGCGCATCGAGCTGGTACGGCGCTGGAAAGGCTGCGGTCGGGCAGGCCGACTGGCAGGCATTGCACGATCCGCAGCGGTCCTGCCCCGGCTCTGACGGCGCAAGCTCCAGGGTCGTGTAGATCGCCCCCAGCAGCAGCCATGACCCATGCTCGCGGCTCACGAGATTGCTGTGCTTGCCCTGCCAGCCGAGCCCCGCCGCCTCGGCCAGCGGCTTTTCCATCACCGGCGCGGTGTCCACGAACACCTTCAGCTGGGTGTCGGGCGCTTCGGCGACCAACCAGCGCGCAAGCGCTTTCAGCCGCTTCTTCACGACGTCGTGATAGTCCTTGCCCTGGGCATAGACCGAGATGCGCCCCACCTCTGGCTCGTCCGCCAGCCGCAGCGGGTCTTCGCCAGGCGCATAGCTGACCCCGAGCATGACGACCGAACGCACATCCTGCCAGAGCGCGCGCGGGCTGGCCCGCCGCTCCTCTGTCTCGGCCATCCAGATCATGTCGCCATGCCTGCCTTGTTCCAGCCATGCGCGCAGGCGTGACGCAGTCTTCGGCGCTGCTCCCGCATCGGCGACGCCGAAGGCGACGAACCCCAGCCGTTTCGCCTCGGCCTCCAAAGCGTCGTTCAATCTGTTATTGCCACTGGTCACGAGTTGAGGCTTTACACGACCCGCAAAAGGGGAAAACATGCCGCCTGCGATCGATGCCCATGGTCTGGTGAAATATTTCGGGAAGCGCCGCGTCGTCGACAGCGTTTCGCTGAGCGTGCCCGAAGGCGCGATCTATGGCGTACTCGGCCCCAATGGCGCGGGGAAGACGACGACGCTCAGGATGCTGCTCGGCATCATCGAGCCCGACGCCGGATCGCGGACGCTGCTGGGGCGCGACCGGCCGATCGATGCCGCCTATCAGATCGGCTATCTTCCCGAGGAGCGCGGCCTGTACCCCGCCATGACCACGCGCGAGGCGGTCGCCTTCCTCGGCTCGCTGAGGGGCCTACCGCTATCCGAAAGCCGCCGCCGCGCCGACCGGATGCTGGAGGCGAACGGCATGGGCGAGGTTGCCCGCCGCCCGATCCGCACGCTGTCCAAGGGCATGGCGCAGACGGTGCAGCTGCTCGGCACCTTCATCCACCAGCCAAAGCTCATCGTGCTGGACGAGCCGTTTTCCGGGCTCGATCCGCTCAACCAGCAGGGCCTCGAGGAACTCATCAGGGCAGAACGCCAGCGCGGCGCCACCATCCTGTTTTCCACCCATGTCATGGCCCATGCCGAACGGCTGTGCGAATCGCTCACCATCATCGGCGACGGCAAGGTGCGCTTTTCGGGAACGGTGGAGGCGGCGCGCGCGACCTTGCGCGCGCGGGTTCATCTCGTCACCCGCCAGGCCGATGGGCCGTGGCGCGCGGCGCTTCCGGCCGACGCCGTCCGGCAAGCGGGCGAGACGGGATGGCGCTTCATCCTGCCGCCCGAAGGCATCGAACCGCTGCTCGGGCAGTTGATCGCAGGCGGCGCGGGAATCGAGACCCTGTCGATCGAGCGGCCCAGCCTGCACGACGCCTTTGTCGCCATCGTCGGCCGCAGCGCCGTGGAAGACGAAAGCCTTGCCGCATGAGCAACGTCCGTACCGCAGCCGTGATCGCCCGGCGCGATTTCATCGCGACCGTCATGTCGCGCACCTTCCTGCTCTTTCTGATCGCGCCGATCTTCCCGCTGCTGTTCGGGCTGGTGTTCGGCTCGGTCGGATCGGATGTCGCGCCGCGCCCCGACCATCTGCGCGCGCTTGCGATCACCGCCGGGCCTGAAACCATGATGCGAATCGCCACCGCGCATGAAAGATTGCAGTCGGGTGTCGCCCCTGCCTCCAGCATCGCACTTGAGCCGGTCGAGCTTTTGCTGCCCGACGAAAAATCCATCTCGGCCCTGCTTCGCGAGCGGGACGATCTTTCAGCCCTGATGATCGTCGCGGGCACCGACGCCACGCTTTACGCCGAACCTCGGGTGCTTGAACGCGTGGCGCCCTATGCCGGTCTGCTGCTGAACGAGGCCGCGCGGGAACGGACGCTGCAACGCCTGGGCATCGCCAGCATTAAGACGCCGCAGGTGACGTCGGTCGCGCTGGGACCGCCGCCGGTCGAAAACAAGAGGACCGCCCTCGTCGCGCAGGTGGCGCAGACCCTGCTATTCGTCCTCACCCTGATGCTCGCCGGGGTGCTGCTCTCCAACTTCATAGAGGAAAAGGGCAACAAGGTGATCGAAGTGCTGGCCGCCGCAGCACCCATGCCCGCCGTGTTCACCGGCAAGCTTTTCGCAATGCTCGGCTCTTCCATCGTCGGAGTTGCGGTATGGGGGTTTACCGCCGCCGTCGGCTTTGTGATGTTGTCGGACAAGGGCCTTGTCGCGCTGCCGGCGCCGGAGATCGGCTGGCCTGCTTTCCTGATCCTGGGCATTCTCTATTTCGCCACCAACTATCTGCTGGTCGGCGCGCTGTTGCTCGGCATCGGCGCGCAGGCTTCCAGCGTCAGGCAGGTGCAGACGATCTCGCTTCCGGTGACGATGGCCCAACTGCTGCTCTATGGACTTGCAAGCGCGGCGCTGAAGGACACCGGCAGCATCGCCGCCATCGCCGCTGCGGTCTTTCCCTACAGTTCGCCGCTGGCGATGATCGCCTATGCAGCGCGCGAACCGGAAATCTGGCCGCATGTGGTGGCGCTTTTCTGGCAGGCGCTGTGGGTTGCGATCACCGTCTCCGTGGCGGCCGGCTGGTTCAAGCGAGGCGTGTTGAAATCCGGTCCCAGCCGCCGGCGCAGCGAGCGGATGAGGCGAAGGCCGGTTGTCCTGACCCCACCGAGACCCGCCTCCTGAGACGGCGCAGCAGCAGGGCGTCATAAAAAAAGCCCGGCGGTGAAGCCGGGCTGGAAAGGGGAAGCAGTATGGCGCTTCCAGGGGTGAGGGAGGATTTCAGCTCGCAAGCGTATGCATTTCAGCGGGCGCAAGCCGTCCGGCCTTTGCTTCTTCCATCAGCTCGCTCTTGCGCGCCTGAAGCTGTTCGCCAAGCTTCTCAAGGTCGACATCGGCCTTGCGCGCCTGGGCGAACATGCTGTCGCGCTGCTTTTCCTCTTCCTTGACGTGATGCTCGATCTGCTCCTTCAGAACCAGCACCTTGGCGTCATAATATTCCTCATCGGGCTGGGCCTGCTCAAGCTCCAGAATCAGCGCCTTGGCCGAATCATGCTCGACATAGGCCTCGTCCAGATCATCTTCCTCGATCTTGCCGCGAAGCGCCGGATAGAAAATCTCTTCCTCTATACGGGTGTGGACATTCAGCTCGGTGCATATTTCATGGACGATCTTCTGCTTTTTCTCAGCGCCCTTGGTCTTTTCGAATTTTTCGAAAAGTTCCTCTACCTTTCTATGGCCTTCGGCCAAAAGCTTCGTCGCGTCTGTCGTGCTCGACTTCGGCATGATTACCTCCTTGCTTGTTGGCCGTTAAACCAGCAGGAGGTATTTTTAGTTCCTTGGGTCGACAAGCATTTCGTCGTGGGCGAAAAACGCCCCGCGAACATTACGCAGGCGTTTTGGCCAGCGCAGCGCTGATCGCCGTCGTGACCTTCACATCCATCGGATCGGTTTTAGTGCCGAAGGCCGCGATCAGCTTGCCGTCGCGCCCGATCAGATATTTATGGAAGTTCCACTTGGGGATGTTCGTCATGCCCAGTTCGGCGGCCGCCCATTTGTAGAGCGGTATGGCGTTGGGGCCGATCACGTCGCTTTTCTCGGCCAGCGGGAATTTGATGCCGAACTTGGTCTGGCAAAAGGTCGAGATTTCCTTGTTGGACTTGTATTCCTGCCCAAGGAAATTGCCCGAAGGCACGCCGATGACGGTGAAGCCGCGCGGCCCATAGGTGGTCTGGAGCTTCTGCAAACCCTCATATTGCGGCGTGAACCCGCAGAAGCTGGCCGTGTTCACCAGGAGGATCACCTTGCTCCTGAACTGCTCCATCGGCATCGGCGTCCCGTCGATCGCGGTCAGCTTATGGTCATAGACGGTGCCGCCCTTGCCGCCCTTCGATGCGGCTGCGACCGACCAAAGCCCCGCGCCGATCAAACCCGCCGCCGCCAGCATCGCCGCCAATTCCCGCTTCATGCGTCTTCTCCTCAAAGCGGCCGCGTCACCTGTTCCAGCCATTCCTGCGTGCCCGCGTCGACCAGCGGCCCGATCTCGCCCAGCACACGCGCGTGATACGCATTGAGCCACGCTTTCTCGCCTTCGTCCAGCAATGCCGTATCGACGAGCGCCAGGTCGATCGGCGCGAGTGTCAGCGTCTCGAAGCACAGCATTTCCTTTTCGGCCCCCGCCATCGCATGCGGCGCGACGAGCACCAGATTTTCGATGCGGATGCCGTATTCGCCCGTCTTGTAATAGCCCGGCTCGTCGGAAAGGATCATGCCCGGCTGCAACGGCTCGTCCCCGCCGGTCGTCGCGATCCGCTGCGGCCCTTCGTGCACCGAAAGGAAGCTGCCGACGCCGTGGCCGGTGCCATGCGCGAAATCGAGGCCGACATCCCACAGATGCTGCCGGGCCAGCACGTCAAGCTGGCTGCCGCGCGTACCCTTGGGAAAGACCGCGCGGGCGATGGCGATGTGTCCCTTCAGCACGCGGGTGAAGCGGTCCCGCATCTCCGCCGTCGGCTCTCCGATCGCCACCGTCCGGGTCACGTCGGTGGTGCCGTCGGGATATTGCCCGCCCGAATCGACCAGATAGAGCTGGCCCGGCTCCAGCTTGCGGTTGGTCTTCTCCGACGCACGATAATGCACCACAGCGCCATTCGGCCCCGCGCCCGAGATGGTGTCGAACGACAGGTCGCGCAGTTCTCCCGTCTCCCTGCGAAGCGCGTGGAGCTTGTCCGATGCGGTCAGTTCATCAAGCCCGCCCTTCGGCGATTCAAGCGCCACCCAGTGCAGGAACCGCGTCAGCGCCGCGCCATCGCGCAGGTGCGCCGCCTTCGTCCCCGCGATCTCGACAGGATTCTTCACCGCCTTGGGAAGCACGGCCGGGTCGCGCGCTTCCACCAGCTTTGCGCCGGCCTGCCCCAGCCGCTCGAAGATCGCGGTCACGGACGATGCCGGATCGACCACCACCGTCTTCCCCGAAAGCCCCGCCAGCCCGTTCACGAAATCGAGCTTTGGATGCACGCGGACTGCATTGCCCAGATGGGCGCGGACATCATCGTCCAGCTTCGCCTCATCGATGTAGAGATCGGCCGTGCCATCGGCGTGCACCAGCGCAAACGCCAGCGCCACGGGCGTCCGGGCCACGTCCTGCCCGCGGATGTTGAACGTCCAGGCGATCGAATCGAGCGCGGAGAGCACTGCCGCGTCCGCCCGCTTCTCCTTCAGCCATTCGGCCATTTCCTGCCGCTTTTGGGCGGAAGACTTGCCTGCATGACGATCGGCATGAACGATCAGCCTCGCATTGGACGGCTGTGGCCTGTCGCGCCAGACGGCGTCCACGGGGTTGTCGGGCAGCACCACAAGCTCCCCGTTTCGTGACTCCAGCGCCTCGCGCGCCGCCTTCACCCAGCTTCGGGTGTGGAGCCAGGGATCATAGCCGATGCGCGCGCCGTCCGGGGCGTGGCTCTTCAGCCATTCGGCGACGCTGGTCTGGGGCACCTGTTCATATTGCCAGAAGCGACCGTCCACCTGGTCGCGCACCTGAAGCGTGTAGCGCCCGTCGACGAAGATCGCGGCCTCTCCCTCTAGCACCACGGCCGTTCCCGCCGATCCTTCAAAGCCGGTCAGCCATGCGAGCCGCTGCGCATATTCGCCGACATATTCGCTCATATGCTCATCGGTCAGCGGCACGACAAAGCCGCTCAGCTTCCGGGTCTTCAGTTCGTCGCGCAGCGCGCTCAACCGCGCTTCATGGGTGGACATCGGCGAAACCTCTTGAGATCACTAACATTAGATAGGCCGTCAGCGGCATGGTTTCCATCCACGGAGTTGCTTCTTGTCCACCCTTCCCCCACCGCCGCTCGCGGAACGCCGCCCGCACAGCTTCACCCACCACGGCATCACCGTCAGCGACGACTACGCCTGGCTGCGCGATCCCGGCTATCCGAAGGTGGAGGACGCGGACGTGCTTTCCTATCTGAAGGCCGAAAACGCCTATTTCGAAGCGGCGATGGCTCCGCACCGCGCGCTGATCGACACGCTGTTCGCCGAAATGCGCGGCCGGCAGAAGGAGGACGATTCGAGCGTTCCCGTAAAGGATGGGGATTGGCTCTACTGGTGGGCATATGCGCCGGGGGCGGAGTACCGCACATGGTATCGCCGCCCTGTCCCCGGAGGCGCGGCGGAAATCCTGGTCGACGAGCCCGCCGAAGCCGCCAAGGGCGCGTATTTCCGCCTGGGCGCGATGGAGGCCAGCCCCAGCGGACATCTGCTCGCATGGTCGGCGGACGATGACGGGTCGGAGCGGTTCAAGCTCAAGGTCCGCGACCCTTCGACCGGACAGGACATGGAGATGGTGACGCCGAACGCCATCGGCCGGATCGTCTGGGCGTCGGACAGCCGGTCGTTCGTCTATACGGAAGTGAACGACAACTGGCGCGCCTATCGCGCGCGGCTGCACCGGCTCGGCGCGTCGCCCGACACCGACATCACCCTGTACGAAGAGCACGACCCCGGCTTTTCCGTGGGCGTGGGCCTTACGCAGGACCGCACGCACATCATCATATCCACCGGAGATCACGACACGTCGGAGGTGCGCCTCATCCCTGCGGACGCGCCAGAGACCCCGCCGATCCTCATTTCCGCGCGGCAGGTGAAGCGGCAATATTCTGTGGACATGGCGCACGGCACATTGTGGGTTCTGACCAACGACGATCACGTCAACTTCCGCCTGGCCCGCGCCACTCTGGTCGATCCGGAAAAATGGGAGACGGTGATCCCGGGCTCGGATTCGGTATACCTCAGGGGCATCTCCAGCTTTGCCGATCATCTGATCCTGACAGAGCGGGTGAACGGCCTCGACCAGATACGGCTGCGCACCTATGCGGGCGAGGAACATCGCATCGCCTTTCCGGAGCCCAGCTACACGGCCGGGCTTGGCGGCAACCCCGAGTTCGCGCCCGCCGCCTATCGCATCGGCTATTCGTCGATGGTGACGCCGGACACCGTCTATGACTATCACCCCGCCGACCGCAGCCTGGAAGTGCTGAAGGTCCGCGAGGTGCCCTCGGGTTATGACGCGGCTGAATATGAGAGCGAGCGGCTGACCATCACCGCGCGCGATGGTGCGCAAGTTCCGGTCTCGATCGTCTACGCCAAGGGCTTTCCGAAGGATGGCACGGGCAAGCTCTTTCTCTATGGCTATGGCGCCTATGGCCTTGCCATTCCACCACGCTTTTCCACCAATCGCCTGTCCTTGCTGGACCGGGGCTTCGCCTATGCGATCGCGCACGTCAGGGGCGGCGACGACATGGGCTATGGCTGGTATCTGGACGGCAAGCTGGAAAAACGCACCAACACCTTCAACGATTTCGTCGATTGCGCGCGCGGGCTGATCCAGGCCGGCTTCGCAGCGCCCGGCCGCCTCGCCATTCAGGGCGGCTCGGCGGGCGGCGAACTGATGGGCGCGGTCGTCAATGCAGCGCCCGATCTGTGGGGCGCGGTGGTGGCCGATGTGCCCTTCGTCGACGTGCTCAGCACGATGCTGGACGACACGCTGCCGCTCACCCCCGGCGAATGGCCCGAATGGGGCAACCCCATTACCGACAAGGCCGCTTTCGAGCTGATCCGAAGCTACAGCCCCTATGACAATGTGGCGCGGCAGGCCTATCCGCCGATGCTGATTACCGGCGGCCTCAACGATCCCCGCGTCACCTATTGGGAGCCGGCCAAATGGGCGGCGAAGCTGCGCGCCAGCCGCACCGACGGCAATCTGCAACTGTTGAAGATCAACATGGGCGCAGGTCATGGCGGCAAGTCCGGCCGGTGGGAAAGCCTGAAGGAAGAGGCCGAAGCCTATGCCTTTGTCCTCACCCAGCTGGGATAGCAGTCACAGGAGCACGCCATGCCACCGCCGCCTGACCGCAACGTCTTTCAAATGCCGTTCGCTCCACGACCCGGCGACATCGACGAGCTGGGCCACGTCAACAATGCCGTCTATGTCCGCTGGCTGCAGGATGTCGCGACCGCGCATTGGGTGAAGCTGGCGAGCCCGGCGGACGTCGCCAGATATCTATGGGTCGCGACCCGACACGAGATCGACTATCATCGGGCCATCCTGCCCGACGAGACGGTGACGGCCCGAACATGGGTGGGCGACCCGAAAGGCGCGCGCTTCGATCGATTTGTCGAGTTCGTCGACGATCAGGGCCGTATCCGCGCCGCCGCCCGGACGACATGGGCGATCATCGACCGGAAAACGGGAAAGCCGCTCAGGGTGCCGAGGGAATTGACGGAACCGTTCGTGCGATAAGCCGGTCCTGAAGCAGGCTTCAGAGCGCCACCGCCGAATCATCGGACGGTTTTTCGGCTTCGCGTTCGTCACGCATCGCCTGGGCCCGCAATGTCCGGTCAGCCATCGCCCGCCATGCCGCCTCCGCCCGCAAGCACCGCTTGCGGACGTTTTCGAGCACCGCCTCTTCAGCCTCGTTCGCGCAGGCCTCGGCGCGCGCCAGATAAAAGCTGCTGCTGGTGGACATGGTGGCGCTCCTTTTCGGCCGGGCGGTCAACCCAGCATTTCAGCGACGATCCGTTGCAGTTCGAGACGGGAAAGTCCGTGTGGTCGCCTGGTGTCGGAAGAAACTCTTGAAGAAGCTCCGATGGTCGCAACGGGTCGATTGGATCGTTTATCCAAATGGTTTTTGGTCGTGATTTGCATGATATCCTGCGCGGATTTTCCGCGCTTATTGATTATTGAACTTAACGGCGCTTGTTGCGCGCTACGCCGGGACCTGCGCCCGGGGTACGTTCACGAAAGATGATCCGCCCCTTTTCGAGATCATAAGGGGTCATTTCCACATGAACGCGATCACCCACGACCGAGCGAATGCGGTAGCGCCGCATTTTCCCGGCCGTGTAAGCGATAATGCGCTGCTCGTTGTCGAGCAGCACGCGAAAACGGCCGTCAGGCAGTATTTCGTCTATTTGGCCTTCAATGACGAAGAGTTCTTCTTTCGCCACCCGTTCAGGCTTGCTGGAGATTCACGGCCGACTGTTTGCCGCGCCGATCCGTCTCCAGTTCATAGCTGAGGCGCTGGTCGCGCTCGAGCGTCGCCATGCCGGCCCGTTCAACGGCGGAAATGTGGACGAAGCTGTCGCCGGAGCCATCTTCATTCGCAATGAAGCCATAGCCCTTGTCGGTGTTGAAGAATTTTACGGTACCAATAGGCATGAGTGTTTCCTTTCACGAAACATGTTTCCCGCCGGACAACGTGTCCAACAGGAGCCAGGAAGCGTGGAAGGGAAGGATCAGCTTGGTAGCATCAATTTCCGCCGACGGCGACGTAGCAGGGTTCATATAGGAGGATTGCCGCGAAAATGCAAATTGAGGCAGCCCGGCGGGCTTTGCGCGCCCGTCAGGGCCTTCCGAACGGCACGACCTTGTTCGCCACGTCATGGCCGATGTCGGCCCGGCCCAGCCATTGGATGCCGCTGCGCATGCACCATTCGCGGGCGACGGTCTCCTCGTCCCGGCCGAAATCGGGATCATTCGGCGGAATGTCGCTGCACCGGCCCAGCCGGATGCCCGCCGCAACTCTCACGGCCGGGCTGGACGTGACCTGCGCCAGCGCCCGGTCTATCCGGTACACATACTCCCCCACCTCCTCCAGCATCAGCACATGGCCGGAAAGGTCGGGCAGCCAGGGCGTACCCATCAGGTGCGACAAAATCGTAAGGTTAAATGCGGCAACGGGCTTGTCCGTCGCGCGCACGCTCGCTTCAAGCGACTCCTCGTCCTGGTCGACCAGCCAGCGCAGCGCACGGGCGACCGCCGCCTCGCCGCCTTCGCGCACGATGTCCACCGGCATCGGCCCATGGAACTGACGCCCGATGCCGCGCGCGTAAAGCGCCGCAAGCAATGTCCCCGCGTCGCTATAGCCCATATAGCTTTTCCCATGCGCCGCCCTCTTCAGCCGGGGCAGCACCATGTCCACTATCCGCGCCGCGCCCCAGCCGCCGCGCGCGATCCACAGCGCATCCACGGCCGGATCGTTCGCCAGTTCCACCAGGGCGTCGGCCCGCGCCTCGTCACTTCCGGCGAAATGTCCCTGTTCCTGAAAGCATTGGGGGTGATAGCTGATCCGTACCCGCCCATCAGGCCAGATGCTGCGGGCGAGAGCCTGCACGCGCTCCGCAACATCGGGGGTGACCGGACGCCCGCTTGCCGCAACACCGATGTGTGTCACCCCAGTTGTCACTCCAGCCCCCGTTTTCAACGCTTCGGTTCCATGCTTTAGGTTTGCCGCATGAATGAAACCAGTTCCTATTTCTTTTGCGGCATCGGCGGCAGCGGCATGCTGCCTCTCGCATCCATAGTGGCCGCAAACGGCGCCAGGGTGGCGGGTTCCGACCGGTCGCTGGACCAGGGCCGCACCCCGTCAAAGTTCGATTATCTGCGCGATCAGGGCATCGCGCTTTTTCCGCAGGACGGCAGCGGGATCACCAGCCCCGATCAGATCCTCGTCACTTCGGCCGCGGTGGAAGAAAGCATTCCCGACGTTCAGGCCGGGCGGCGGCTTGGCCTTCGACATCTGACGCGCCCGCAACTGCTGGCGGAACTGGTGAACGCCGCGCCCACCAGCATCGCGGTCGGCGGCACCAGCGGCAAATCCACCGTTACCGGGATGATCGGCTGGATATTGCACGCCACCGGCCGCAATCCCACGATCATGAACGGCGCGGTGATGAAGAACTTCGTCACGCCCGAGACGCCCTTTGCCAGCGCACTGGTGGGCGACGGCGGGATGTTCGTGAGCGAGGTGGACGAGAGCGACGGTTCGATCGCGCTTTACCGGCCTACGGTGGCCTTGCTGAACAACATCAGCCTGGACCACAAGTCGATGGATGAATTGCGCCAGTTGTTCGGCGAATTCCTCGACCGCGCCGAGATTGCGGTGCTCAACCTCGATGATCCTGAAACGGCGCGGCTGGCGGCCGCGCTACCGCCCGAAGTGCGGCGTCTGACCTATGGCTTTACCCAAGGCGCGGGCCTGCGCGGCGGCTACGTCGCTGAGGAACCGCTTGCCGTCAGCTTCGAGGTAACCTGCCGCGGGTCGGGGGAAACCTTCACCACCAGGCTGAAGGTGCCCGGCCGCCATAATGCGCTGAACGCGCTCGCCGCCATCGCCGCCACCTCGATGGTGGGCGTGCCGCTGCCGGAAGCGGCGGTTGCGCTTGCAAGCTTCACCGGCCTGAAGCGCCGCTTTGAAGTGGCAGGAACAGCGGGCGACGTGACGGTAATCGACGATTTCGGTCACAACCCGGACAAGATCGCCGCAACGCTGGCGGCGCTCCATGCCTTTCCCGGACGGTTGCTGGTGATGTTCCAGCCGCATGGCTATGGCCCGCTGAAGGTGATGAAGGATGCGCTTATCGCCGGCTTCGCGCGCGATCTCGCGGTCGACGACCTGCTCATCATGCCGGACCCGGCATATTTCGGAGGCAGCGTTTCCCGCGAAGTCGGAAGCGCCGATATCGTGGCGGGCGTCAGCGCCGCTGGACGCCATGCCGTTCACATTCCCGACCGCGCAACCTGCGGCGACCGTCTGGTCGAGCTTGCCCAACCCGGTGACCGCATCGTGGTGATGGGCGCGCGCGACGACACCCTGTCGGAATTCGCGGCAGCTCTGGTCGAGCGGCTGAAAGCTAGGGTCTGTCCTGTTTAGATTGAAGCGCTCAGGCTGAGCTTGTCGAAGCCGGCGCTTCCCTCCGCCAACCCTTCGACAGGCTCAGGGTGAGCAGGATGATCCCATCTAAACCGCACAGAATTAGCGTAGCAGCCTGAGCACCGCCTCGATCGACGCAGGCGCACAGACAAAGCCGATGTGGGTGCAATCCACCGCCACCGCCTCGTCCACCTCGCCGGGAAGGCCGCGGCTGGTGTGCGCCGAAACAATGCCGTCGAGACGGCTCCAGAGCGCAACTGTCCGCTGCGGCGGCTTTTCATGGAGGCGCACCTCGATCGGCGGCGTGTCGATGCGATGCCCCGCCACCCGCTCATAGAGCCGCCATGCGCGGTTGGCGCGCAGATCGCCGGAGAAGGGACTGCCGAGGGTGATGACCTGTTCGACCGCTTGCGGCAGGCGCTTTGCGATCTCGCGCGCGTAAAGCCCGCCAAGGCTCCAGCCGATGACGGTGACGGGACCATGCCGCTCGGCAAGCAGCGCAGTGCGCTCCATCATCCGCTCGACCAGGCCGGGCCTCAGTCCCCTGTTCCATCCCAGCGCCCAGCCATGCACCCCGTGCCCGGCAGATTCCAGCGCGCGACGCAACGGACGGGTCATCCAGTCGGCGGCAAGAAGGCCGGGAATGACGAGCACGGTCCTGCCGCGCGCGCCCTCCCGGCCTTCCAAGCCATAGCGGCGGTTGCGGCCGGTCCACCATTCGGCGAGAAATCTTGCCTCGCCCAGGAATTGCCGCAGCGGCGGCGGACCGGCCTCCATTCGCGTCAGCGAGGCAGGTAGAACTGCGTCACCATGCAATAGAGCATCGGGATCGACAGCAGCGTGTTGATGCGGCTGAAGATCATCGCCGTGGTCGCCGATTTGGCCTTCGCGTCCGCGTCCGCCTCGACGATGCCGAGCGCGCGCTTCTGGTTCGGCCAGATCACGAACCACACGTTGAACGCCATGATAAGCCCCAGCCACATGCCGATGCCGATGATGACAAAGCCGGGCTGAAACAGCAGCCCTTCGACGAGGTAATGATTCAATCCCGCAATGAGCAGGCCGGTAATGACAGTGAACAGCGCCCCATAGCGGAACCAGAAAAGCGCTTCCGGCGCGATATATTTGGAGACGCCGGGTTTCAGTTCGGCAGGAACCTTCGGCATGGTCGGTATCTGCACGAAGTTGAAATAATAGAGCAGGCCGATCCACATGATGCCGAACAGGACATGGAGGTAACGCAATATCCAGTTGGCATAGCTGCCGTCGAACGCATCGCCATGAAAACCGAAGATAATGGCGAGGAGCAGTATCGCCCCCAGGCCCAGAACGAGATTCAGATTACCCATGATCTTAGCCACGGCTGTTCCTTCCCCCAATATGCTGCCGCGCCCTTGCAGGCAGCCCTTGCCGGCCCCTTATATGAACAGGAAAGGATGATGCACAAGCATGTGCTTGTGCGATAAGTTGTTTTGTCTCCACGACGGACGAGTATGGAATGCATCGCCAGCGCGTTATCAGGGCATGACGGAAGCGGCAGCGCAACGCGGTGATTTCATCGTCGAAGGGCACCGGCTGAGCTTCGCGACAACCGGCCCACGCGCGCTGGATCGCCTGTGCGGGCTGATCGATGGGGCAAGAAGCGAACTCCTGCTCCTCTATTATATCTTTGCAGCTGACGCCGTTGGCCACCGCGTTCGGGACGCCATCGGCAACGCGAGGCAGCGCGGTGTCGACGTTTCGCTCATCATCGACGACTTCGGAAGCGAGGACACGCCTGAAAGCTTCTTCGCGCCGCTGGCGGAAAGCGGCGTGCAGGTCTGCCGGTTCCATCCCCGGCTGGGCCGCCGCTATCTGCTGCGCAACCACCAGAAGGTGGCGATCGCCGACGCAAGCCGCGCGATCATTGGCGGGTTCAATGTCGAAGACGAATATTTCATGCCCGACCACCCGGAAAGCTGGCACGACTATGGCGTGGAGGTGGAGGGGCCATCGATCGCGCATCTGGCGGATTACTACCGGGCATTATTCCGCTGGTCCGGCGACCCCCGAGGGAGCATGCGGACGATCCGCAAGCTCGTTCAGAGTTCCAGCCAGACCCGGGGTGCCGTGCGGTGGCTGATCGGGGGGCCCACATTGCGGCCGAGCGGTCTTGTCCGGACGTTGAAGAGCGACTTTCAGGGCGCGCGCGACCTGATGATGTCCATGGCCTATTTCGCCCCCAACCCCGGTTTCCTGAGGCGTTTGGGACGCATTGGGGAACGCGGCGCGGCCACCGTCGTCACCGCCGCCAGATCGGACAACAACGTCACCATCGACGCCGCCCGGCACTGCTACCGCCGCCTGCTGCGCCGGGGCGTGAAGATCTACGAATATGGCAAGCAGCGGCTGCACGCCAAGTTGATCGTGGCCGATGACATCACCTACATCGGCTCCGCCAATTTCGACGTCAGAAGCCTTTACCTCAACATGGAACTGATGCTGCGGGTGGACGACCCCGCCTTTGCGGGAGAAATCCGCAGCCGCATTGCCGAGGACATCGCCGTCAGCGAACGGATTGACCGGGCACGCTATCGGCAGATGTCGAACTGGTGGCGAAAGCTCAAATGGACGATCGCCTATTTCATCGTCGCAATTCTGGATTTCAACGTCGCGCGCCGCCTGAATCTGGGCAACGACTGAGCCGGTCAGGCATGTGCGAAGAAGAGTTGTGCGGGAGGGACGTTCAGCGCTTCGAAACCCCGGTCGATGTGATCGAATTCGGCCCGCAGATAATCACCCACCTTTGGGGAAAACTGGTAGACGAGGAAGATACCGCCGGGCTTCAACGACGATCGCGTCGCTTTCACGATCGCCGGCCCCACTCCGGCCGGAAGCGTCGAGAAGGGCAGGCCGGAAATGACGTAATCCGCGCCTTCGCACCCGTTGTCCGCCAGTATCTTGCCCAGGTCCGCCGCCGAACGATTTGCGACGATCAACCTCGGGTCGGCAAACTCATGCCGCAGATACTCGCAGAAATCGGCGTTGGTATCGACTGCGATCAGCTTTGCGTCGGGCTTCAGCCGATCAAGGATGGGCTTTGTGATGGTGCCGACGCCGGGGCCGAATTCGACGAACACATCGGCGCGTCCCCAGTTCACCGGCGCGAGGATTTTTTCGATCAGGAAGCGCGAGGACGGGATAACCGAGCCCACCATCACGGGATTTTTTAGAAATCCGCGCGCGAACATGGTGAGAGGCCCGGGACGTCGCGACTTGCCGATCGCCTTGCCCTCTGCACGCCCAGCCCCAAATGCCGACATCAACTGCTCCCTGACTTTCAACGCGCGAACGGCGTTCAAAGCTGCCGTTGGCCGAAGACTGAATCCAACGCAAGTGGCCGTGCGCCCGGCGGACGTTTTCACCCGGACGACATCAGGCAACCGATCCTAAACGGTTTTCCCGTCCGGCGAGTTTCGCGGCTTCAACATGCCCGGACTAATGAAGCCAAGCGGCACCTGCATGGCGTCCTGCTTGAGCGTGGACTGCATCGCCCTGTATTCCTCTTCCATCTCCGGCGTCACGCTGGCGCGCGTTTCCTTCAGCGCGGCTTCGAAATGATCGCCGGATACGGCGGTAACCATATTGTCCTGCCTCAACGCGGTAAGCCCCGCGCGACGCACCAGGTCCTCAAGGTCCGCGCCGGTGAAGCGGGGTGTGCGCCGCGCCAGATCATCAAGATCGACGCCCTCGCCCAGCGGCATCTTTTCGGTATGAATGCCCAAAATCTGCCGACGCCCCTTTTCGTCGGGGACCGGCACATAGATAATCTCGTCGAAACGGCCGGGTCGAAGCAGCGCCGGGTCGACCAGATTGGGCCGGTTCGTTGCGCCGATGACTACCACCGACTGCAATTCCTCCAGCCCGTCCATCTCGGCAAGGATCGTGTTGACCACCCGCTCCGTCACCTGAGGCTCGCCAAACCCTCTGCCCCGCGCGGGCACAAGGCTGTCGATCTCGTCGATGAAGATGACGGTGGGAGCCACCTGTCGGGCACGGGCGAACAGCCGTGCGATCTGCTGCTCGCTTTCCCCATACCATTTGGAAAGAAGGTCGGACGATTTCACGGTGATGAAATTGGCCTCGGATTCTCGCGCCACCGCCTTGGCGAGCAACGTCTTGCCCGTGCCCGGCGGCCCGAACAGCAGAAAGCCCTTGGCGGGGCGTATGCCAAGCCGGTGAAAGGCAGCCGCGTTCTTGAGCGGCAGTTCCACGCCCTCGCGCAGTTTGTCGCGAGCTTCGTCGACGCCGCCGACGTCGTCCCAGCGGACATCCGGCATCTGCACCATGATTTCGCGCATGGCCGATGGCTGGACTCTTTTATGGGCAGCGATGAAATCATCCCGCCGCACCGAAAGATTCTCCAGGACTTCCGGCGGGACGGTCCCTTCCTCCAGATTCAGCTGGGGCATGATCCGCCGCACCGCCTCGATCCCCGCCTCGCGGGTGATGGCGGCCAGATCGGCCCCGACATAGCCGTAGGTGATTCGCGCCAATTCATCCAGATCGACATCTTCGGCCAGCGGCATCGCGCGGGTGTGAATGCCCAAAATCTCGCGGCGTCCGGGCTGGTCGGGCACGCCGATGATGATCTCCCGGTCGAAACGGCCGGGACGACGCAGCGCCTCGTCCAGGGCTTCCGGGCGATTGGTCGCGGCGATGACCACAAGATTCTGTCGCGGCTCCAGCCCGTCCATCAGCGTCAGCAACTGCGCCACCAGCCGCCGCTCGGCCTCCCCTGTCACCTGCCCGCGCTTGGGCGCGATCGAATCGATCTCATCGATGAACAGAATGGAAGGCGCGTTGGCGCTCGCTTCTTCAAAGACTTCCCGCAGCCGCCGTTCGGATTCGCCATAGGCGGATCCCATGATTTCCGGCCCGGCGATATGAAAGAACTGCGCCTCCGATTCGTTCGCAACCGCGCGGGCGAGCCGCGTCTTGCCGGTGCCGGGCGGACCGTGGAGGAGAACCCCCTTGGGCGGATCGACGCCAAGACGCTGGAACAACTCCGGATAGCGGAGCGGCAGTTCGACCATTTCCCTGATCTGGTCGATCGTCACCCCGAGGCCGCCCAGATCGTCATAGGTCACGTCCGCGCGCCGGGCTTCCTTGGGCTCTTCATACTCGGGGCGAAGCTCGATTTCCGTTTCGGGCGTGATCTGGACGATGCCCTTTGGCGCAGTGGAGACGACGGCCAGCCGCACTTCCTGCAACGCATAGGCCGGAGCGTTCAGCATCTGGCGAAGCTGCGGCGGCAGGTCGCCCCTGTCCACACGCTGCTGGCCGGACGTCGAAACGACATCGCCCGCGACAAGAGGCCTCATCCCGAAAGTGCGACGCAGCGCCTCGCTAGACCCCTGCAGTCGAAGATTCTTCTGCGCGGGAGCAAAGACGACTCGGGTCGCGGGCTTTGCTTCCGCCTTGCGGATTTCCACGAAATCGCCCGAGCCCGCGCCCGCATTGGCGCGCTGCAGCCCATCGAGGCGCAGAATGTCCAGCCCTTCGTCTTCAGCATAGGATAATACGGCCCGCGCCGGCGTAGATCGACGGCCGACGATCTCCACCACATCGCCTTCAGCAAGGCCAAGCGCGTTCATCGACGTGCGTGACAGCCTGGCCAGGCCCCTGCCGGCATCATCCGGCCGCGCGTTTGCGACCTGAAGCTTTCGGACGTCCGATTCTGCATCCGCCAATTGCCCGATCCTCCCGTTACGATCCCGCCGTTTCGAATAGATAATGATCGAGACCGAAGATGCGATGCCTTGCAACAATAAAAAAGGGGCCAGCCCAAAAGGGCCGGCCCGCAAGTTTTAGGAGAGGATGCCTGAAAGGCCCGTTCCTTGTGCAGTTGAGCGATTCTCTTCGCAACTGCAAAAAACTTGACGCCAATTGCAAAAAATGCAATTCACTCGCTATTGAAAAGGGGCTGGTTTTTGCCGGAAACCTGCACCACATCGATACCGCGCTGCGCAATTGCAGATGGGGAATGGGGCGTTCCAATGTTGAGGCTGCCGCCGCTTGGGGCAATAGAGGCGTTTGTGACAGTGGCCCGAATGGGCTCCATAAAGAATGCCGCCGAAGTTCTCGCCCTGTCGCCATCAGCGCTCAGCCGGCGGGTGCAAACCCTTGAAAACAGGATGGGTGAAGCTCTTTTCGAGCGGAAGCACCAGGCGCTGTCTTTGACGATCGCGGGCGAACGCCTGCTCGAAGCCGTCGCCCCGCTCATCGACGATCTGGGACGAATCTTCGACAGCATGAGCGGGCCTCACGAACTGCGGCTGCGCGTCGGCGTCCTGCCCCTGTTCGCGTCGCACGTGCTGATGCCGCAACTGCCACGGTTGCGAAATCTGCATCCGGAACTGCACCTCGATCTGGATACGGCGCCCTTGCCCGTCAGCCGCCTGGGCGAAGGGCTGGATGTCGCGCTTACCCTGGCGCAAGACATCGACCCGCGCTTTTATTCGCGCCGGATCGGACATAACCGCATCGCGGTCGTCGCATCGAAGGCGATGGCGAACAGCAGCAATGCACCGCGAACCCCTGATGATCTGCGAGGGCACACCTTCCTGGTCCACCGTGACATGCCCAACGCCGTCAATCACTGGTTCGAGGCGCAGGGCCTGCCCGTGATCCGGCCGGTGGAAACCATTCAGTTCGACAGCGGCCAGCTGATTCTGGACGCGGCCGCGACAGACATGGGCATCGCGTTCATGCTGGATACGCTGCTCGCCAACGATCCCCGGCTCCAGCCGATCTTCGATGTGAAGATCGACAGCCCCTATGAATATTGGTTCGTGTGCAAGCAGGCGGCCTTGTCATCCAAGGCCGTCCGCATGTTCCATAACTGGCTGTTCGACGAGATCGACCTGGCCAATCCCGCCCCGCCGGCGACTCAGGCCGCCAGCCGCGCCTTCTGAATCTTGCCGGGCTTTGCAGGCGGCTCGCCCTTGGGAAGCGCATCGACATGTTCCATGCCGTCGGTCACTTCACCCCAGACGGTATATTGCCGGTCCAGAAAGGTCGCGTCGCCAAAGCAGATGAAGAACTGGCTGTTGGCCGAGTTCGGGTTCGACGTACGCGCCATGGAGCAAACGCCCCGGACGTGCGGCTCGGCGGAAAATTCCGCCTTCAGGTCGGGCTTCTCCGATCCGCCCATGCCGGTGCCCGTAGGATCGCCGCCTTGCGCCATGAAGCCATCGATCACCCGGTGAAACAAAACGCCGTCGTAAAAGCCTTCGCGGGTCAGTTCCTTGATCCGCTCGACATGGCCGGGAGCAAGGTCCGGCCGCAGCCGGATGGTGACGTCGCCGCTGTCCAGCGTGAAGATGAGGGTGTTTTCGGCGTCGGACATCATTCTCTCCAAAATTGCACGGGCCGCATTTAGGGTGTCTGCGCTGCCCATGCCACCCCAAATCAGCCCAATCAGTCTGGCCGGTTGCAAGGCCCGACCGAGAGGAATAGGCCTGACGGGACAACGGAGTTACTGTTCTTGACGGCTAGCGGCTCGCGGGCGTCCATTCTGTCCCGGCAGGTTTCCACGGCAATCGGGCTTCTTGTCCTTTGCCTGTGCGCTCTCGCGCTTGCCGGCTGCTCCCGGCAACAGGCGCAACCGCAAGCCCCGCCCGACGACGTTCTGATTCGCCTGTCGGATGACGAAGTCAAGAGCCTGGACCCCCAGAAGGTGTCCGACCTCACCTCGCTCAGGGTCGCGATGGACCAGTTCGAGGGGCTGACCCGCTATCGCGGCGACGGAACGGTCGAGCCGGGACTGGCCGCAGGCTGGAGCCATGACCCGCAGGGCCTCATCTGGCGCTTCGTCTTGCGTCGGGGGCTGCGCTTTTCGGATGGAGCGCCGATCACGGCCGAAACATTCGTCGCAGTTCTGGAAAGGCTGCGGCGCGGCGTCACCGCTTCTCCCACCGCGGGCTTGTTCGACGTGATCGAAAGCATGGACGCGCCCGAGAGCCATGTTCTGACGCTGAAGCTGCGGCATCCGTTCCCGGCGCTTACCGAATTGCTTGCTCATCCAGCAATCGCCGCGCTTCCGATGCACCGAATCGCCGAAGCGGGCGACCGCTGGACCGAAGACCGGCCGCTGGTGACATCAGGCCCCTATCGCCTGCAAAGCTGGGCGCTGCATGACCGTATTCTGCTGGAGCGCAATCCCAACTGGCACGACGCTCCCGCCCCGATCCCCGCCATCGAGTGGAAGCCCGCAGGCGACAAGCAGAGCGCCTTTCGCCAGTTTCGCGCCGGCCAGGCCCATATCGTCAGCGATTTCCCGTCCGAGCGGCTCGACTGGCTGAACCGCCGAATGCCGGGAGCGGCCCAGATCTCGGCCTATCGCGGTTCCTATTATTTCGTGTTCAACACCCGGCGGCCGCCGTTCGACGACAGGCGGGTGCGCCTCGCGCTCAATTTGGCCGTCGAGCGGGAGGCGATCACCGACAGGCTGCTTGCCGTCGGCAATCCCCCGGCCTGGGGCGTGGTGCCCGCAGGTCTGTCGCGGCAAGGAGGCCACCGCCCCGACTGGAGCTTCTGGCCGCGTCAAAAGCGGCTTTCGGAAGCACGTCGCCTGCTGGGCGAGGCGGGCTATGGGGCAGATCGGCCGTTGCGGTTTGAAATACGCTTCAACAGCGATAGCGATCATCGCCGGGTGGCGCTTGCGTTGCTCGACAACTGGCGCGACCTGCCGGTCGAAGTGCGGCTTCTCAACACCGAGGCGACGCTCCACTTCGCCAGTCTCAGAAACGGCGATTTCGAACTGGCGCGATCCGGCTGGATCGGGGATCTGTCGGCGCCGGAAAACTTTCTGAGCATCTACAGAGGCGACAGCCCGCTCAACTATCCGGGCTATCGCGGTGCTGCCTTTGAACGGCTGCTGGAGCAGGCGCTCGCCATCAGCGACCCCCGGCAACGCGACGCGGCGATGGCGCAGGCCGAAGCGGCGCTGATGGAAGACGCGCCCGTCCTTCCCGTTCATTACTATGTTACCAAAAATCTGGTAGGACCCCGCGTCACCGGCTGGCGAAACAATCTGGCCAATGTTCACCCGTCGCGCACCCTGGGACTGAAGGGCTCATGATCCGGCTTATCCTCATCTCGCTCCTGGTCCTTGTTGGCGGCTGCGGAAGCGGCGACGCCGAGGAAAAGCGCGGCGATCTGAGCGTCATCGCAATCAGCGAGGAATCAGTCGTCTTCCAGCCGCTGCTCGGCGACTGGCCGCTGAAGCCGGAACTGATCGCGGGAGCGGTTTCGCGCGGGCTCGTCAAGCTTGACGGCAATGGGCAGGTGGTCCCCGACCTGGCGACATCGTGGCGGGTGAGCGACGACGGCCGTTCGATCATCTTCAGGCTGCGGGAAGCCGAATGGACCGACGGCCGCGACGTGACCGGCCAGGACTTCGTCCGCATGTTCAGGGCCGTCATGGCCAGAGACAGCAAGCATCCGTTCAAACAGATTCTTTCCGTGATCGAAAATGGCGCAGACGTAGCGGCGGGGAAAAAGCCGCCAAGCGCGCTGGGCGTGCTGGCCCCCATTCCGGAGGTGGTCGAAATCCGGCTCAGCGCGCCGCGACCCAGCCTGCTGCAGATCATGGCGCATCCCGCAATGGGCATTGCCGACCGCAACATGTCGAGCGTCGCGCTGGGACCGTTCAGGTTCGGCCGCAACGAGGATGGAGTGACGGAGCTTGTCCCCAATCCGGACTTCACCGATCCCGGCTCTGTCCAGCTCGACCGCATCGGCGTTGTCGCCCATTCCGAGGCGGCAATCGCCCTCCAGAATTACAAGCGCGAGCAAAAGGGCGTTCTGCTGGGCGGCACAACCGGGGACTTCCAGCTTGCCCGGGCATCGGGGCTGGACCGCTTCCTCAGGCTCGATCCCGTTCGCGGGATTTACGGCTATCGGCCTGTCAGCATGGAAGGGCCGCTGGCCGATCCGCGCATCCGCCAGGCCCTTGCAATGGTGATCGACCGCGAGGCGGTTGCCGCATCGACGGGCGCTGGCACCGCCTCGCCCATCTACGGCGTCGTCTCATGGGGACTGTCCGATTTGCCGCAACCTTATGTGGCGGAATGGGTGAACCGGCCGCTCGCCGACCGCGTGGCCGACGCGCAGGCTCTGATGCGCTCTGCGCGCGGCGACATTGCTGCCAATCCGCTGGTGCTGCGCGTGGCCATTCCCCATGGGCCGGGCCATGCCGCCCTGCTGAACCAGATTGCGCAGAGCTGGCTGCAGGTCGGAGTCCGGACCGAGCCCGTGAAGCCGGGCGACAAAAGCGCGGATCTTGAGATTGTGGAAACGGTGGCTCCCGCCGACAGCGCGACATGGTTTCTGAACATGTTCCGCTGCCGCAAGAACGGCTATTGCAATTCGCAGGTGGATGCCCTGCTGGATCAGGCACGAAGCGCACAGGACGCGGCCGCACGTCGAAAGGCGCTTATGGAGGCGGAACAGCTGCTGGTGGTGGATCAGCCGATGATCCCGCTGTTCACGCCGATCCGCTGGTCAATGGTCGACCCGAATGTGCTGGGCTGGGCGGACAACGCCGTGGGCCAGCACCCGCTGGCCGCGCTGTCGGTGATCAGCGGCAATCAGGGCCTGCTGGGCGGCAACCGCGAATAGAGCGGCGAGCGGTCGAGCAGATTGCCGATCAGCCTCTCCTGCCGCATCATCCGCCGTTCCTCCAGCGGTCCGTAGCGCCTTTTCCATTGGTGGTGCGGCAGCGCTTCGGGAAGTTGGAGAACGGCGGAGGGGAGAATGATTTCCGGACGCCCGCTCCTCAACCCGGCGATCACTTTGTCGATATCCGTGCCGTCCCGCGCCGCCTTGCCGATCCGGACCCCGGCCATGTCGGCGGCCAGATCGACAAAGGAAAAGCCGGAGCCGCCGGGCAGGCTGTCGTCCAGTTCCTTCCACAGCCCGATGGCGCGCCCGGTCTTCTCATCCATGAACATGGTGAGCGCAGCCGACAGCACCCAGTGCTTGGGAGTATCAGCCCTGCCGTGGAGGCGCGTTGCAAACGCCGTCAACGCGCAAGGCGGGGTTTTGGTGCGGTCGCCGGCCAGCCTCAGCACACGCGGGCCGTCGGTGAACATCGTCAGCGCCACAAGCGCAGCCTTCAGCCCCTCGGCGCTGTCGACCTGCATCGCAGCGCGGCGGACGATCCGGGCGTAATCAGGCTCCGGCTCCAGAACCGCGCCTGCCAGCAGTTCGCCATATATGGCTCGCACGAGTTCCAGGTCGACGCCGCCCCCCTCGCCCGACCCGAGGACCGCCTGAAGCCCGCCGACAAGCGCCCTTGGCACGCGCGCCGTCATTTGCACGGTCTGATCCTCGGCACGAAAGGCAGGGATGAGGCTTTCAAGCTCCTGACTGCCGCCAAGCAGCGGCAGCCCCATCCGCAACAGTGCAGCGGTCAACCATTCAGGCGCGCGCCACCCGCCCGCATACAGGATGAGGCGAGGCGCGCCGCCGGCGGAGGTCTCCTCAAGCCGGAAGGCCAGATTGAGCCAGCCGTGCCGCGTCAGCCGCTTGGAGACGCGGAAGACCGCACCCCTGCCGTCGATGCGGCCGTCCATCGCCAGATTGTCCTTGCCGTGGCTGACGAGGCTGTGAACGCCGTCCAGCCAGGCCTGCGGCAGGGTGAAGCTGACCGGGCTGGACGTACCCATCAGTATCAGGGCCATCTGGCCGAAGCCAAGGGCAGCCCGCACCTCCTGCGCATCGGGAGGGGGCGCCCTGGGCACATCAGGCCGGCGATCGATGACCGCGCCGGCCGCAAAGCACAGCAATGCGATCAGCCCCACGCTCAGCCCAAACAGATATTTTGCCGTCCCGATCACACCGCCTCGCCCGATTGGTCGCGCCATGCCTCTAAACAAAAGCGGCAGGAGTTCCTAGATTGACGCGAGGAGACAAAGCCATGCGACGCATCACCCCCGATCAGGTCAATGATTTCGCCCGGATGATGGGAGGCGACCGAAACGACCCGGCCTCCGTCCGCAGGCGGATCGAGGCGCTGGAGGCGGTTCTGGAGCGCGCCTTCATCGTGCCCGGCATCAACCGGCCAATCGGGCTCGACGCCATTGTCGGGCTGATCCCGGTCGTCGGCGATCTGCTGGCCGCGCTCATGTCTGCCTATGTCATCTGGGAAGCGCGCAACCTCGGCATGTCGAAATGGCATCTCGCCCGCATGGGGGCGAACACCCTCGTCGACACGGCCATCGGCGCGATTCCGCTGGTCGGCGATCTGTTCGACTTTGCCTTTCGGTCCAACACGCGCAACCTCCGGATCGTCCGGCGTCACCTCGATCGTCACCATCCGTCTTCGGCCGTGATCGAGGGCGAGATTACTGGCCGCGCCAGATAGAAACCGGCACCTTGTCAGCCACGCCTCCGTCCTCAACCGGGCACGGCCGGGGCCGAAAGTTTTCGCCCAGGCAAAGCCGGACTTCCTGAAACCACTGCCGCCGATTGGCAACAACCGCCACGGAGCTTTCGGGCAGACCGGGGTTGCGCGCGGCAAAAGCGCGCCTGATGTCCCCCGCCGTTGGATTGCGGCGAGACAGCCTGTCCATGTCGGGGAAACGGACGGCGTTGAACATGACCGACGCCGCACGGAAATAGCGGGGCGCGTCGCTAAAGCGGCAGCTTCCGTGTTTCGCCCATTCATGCGCCAGCAGATCGGCTGATGGAGTGACGCACAGATTGGCTCTGATCGTCGCCGGGTCCGGAAGCGGCACGGGGCGGCACCAGCGCGGGTCGCGCCTTCCCGCAGCGTCCGGCCACAGCCCATGGAGAATGAAACCGAAGCGCCCCATCTCTCCTGAACATTGCAGGCGGTGCCGCTTGCTTTCCGTGTGCGTTCGGCAGAACTCGGGCGACCAGGAGAGTGCCAGGAGATAACCTGTAACCGGCGCAATTATCCGTGATTGATCGGCTTGCCGGGGCGTCTCGGGCGCGGGGATTTGATCGGGGACGACGCATGAGGCGGTCTGGGCCGCCGCACCGCTCGCCAACGGCAGCAGCGCGAAAAGCGCCGCCGCCTCAAGCAGTCGCAAAATCCAGCCCTATGTCCGCCGCCGGGGCCGACTGGGTGAGCCGCCCGACCGAAATATAGGTGACGCCGGTTTCGGCAATGGCCCTGATGGTGTCCAGCCGCACGCCTCCGCTCGCCTCCGTCGGCACGCGCCCGGCGACCTGCGCCACCGCCCGCGCCAGCGTCGGCGCGTCCATATTGTCGAGGAGCAGCCGCGTCGCGCCCGCATCAAGCGCTGGCTCAATCTGCGCCAGCCTGTCCACCTCGACGATGACTTCCGCGATACCCGCCGAAAGCGCCCGCCGCACCGCCTCGCCGACGCTGCCCGCCACGGCTATGTGATTGTCCTTGATCATCGCCGCGTCATCCAGCCGCATCCGGTGATTCTGCGCTCCGCCCATCCGCGTTGCGTATTTCTCCAGAACGCGCAGGCCGGGAATGGTCTTGCGTGTATCCAGCAGGATCGCGCCGGTGCCCGAAATCGCATCGACATAGCCGCGCGTCATGGTGGCGATCCCCGACAGATGCTGCACCGTGTTGAGGGCGGATCGCTCCGCCGTCAGCATCGCCCGCGCACGGCCTATGAGACGCATCAGACTGGTGCCGGGTCTCACCCGCGCCCCGTCCTCCACAAGCCGCTCGATCCCGACATCGGGGTCAAGCGCACGGAAGAAGGCCTCGGCGATCGGCAGCCCCGCCACTACAATGGAATCGCGGCTGTCCATCACGCCATCAAAACGTGCATCGGCCGGGATCACTGCGGCAGAGGTGATGTCGCCCCCTTCCCCCAGGTCTTCGGCAAGCGTGTTTCGAACGAATGCGTCCAGATCGAAGCCCGGCATGGAAAAGTCAGCCACCGGTCACCTTCGGCTTGCCCACATCGCCCTGTCCGACCGTGCCGCCGGACATCTCCAGCATCCGCTCGAGCGGCTTCAGCGCCTTCAGCCGCATGTCCTCGCCGATCTCGATCCGCGGCGTCAGGTCGCGCAGGCTCAAATACAGCTTTTCCAGCGTGTTGAGCGCCATATAGGGGCACATGTTGCAGTTGCAGTTGCCGTCCGCGCCGGGCGCTCCGATGAACTCCTTGTGCGGCGCGGCCTTTTGCATCTGGTGAATGATGTGCGGCTCGGTGGCGACGATGATCGTCGTCGCCGGGCTCGCCAGCGCGAATGAAAGGATGGAGGAGGTCGAGCCGACATGATCGGCATGCTCGACGATATGCCCCGGGCATTCCGGATGGGCGGCCACCGGCGCGTCGGGGTGCTGCGCCTTCAGCTTCAAAAGCTCGGTCTCGGAAAACGCCTCATGCACGATGCACGCGCCCGGCCACAGCAGCATGCCGCGCCCCGTGACGCGGTTCAGATAGGCCCCCAGATGCCGGTCGGGGCCGAAGATGATCTTCTGGTCGCGGGGAAGCTGACTGATGATCTTTTCCGCCGACGAACTCGTGACGATGATATCCGAGAGCGCCTTCACGGCCGCCGAGCAGTTGATATAGCTGAGCGCGATATGATCGGGATGCTGGGCGCGGAAGCGGGCGAACTGATCGGGCGGGCAGCTGTCTTCCAGGCTGCACCCGGCCGCCATGTCCGGCAGCACGACCGTCTTCTGCGGACTCAATATCTTGGCGACTTCCGCCATGAAGCGGACGCCGCAAAAGGCGATCACCTCGGCGTCGGTCGCCGCTGCCTTCCGGGACAGGTCCAGGCTGTCGCCGACGAAATCGGCCAGATCCTGAATGACCGGATCCTGATAATAATGGGCGAGGATGACGGCGTTACGCTCCTTGCGCAGCCTGTCGATCTCCGCGCGCAGGTCCAGCCCTGCGAGTTCGCCCCCGAGCATGTTCAGCCTTGCGTCCATTCCTGCTCCTCAATCTCGCGCGGATGTGGCGCAGAGGCGCCATTCACCATCGGTTTCCCGCACTTGCCCCCGCTCCTTCAAATCGACGAGATGCGCCAGAACGGATCTGCCCGCGCCGCCCGTCAGCCGCGGGTCCAGGCCTACATACATGCGCGCGACCATGTCGGGGATATGCTTCACGCCCTCCTTCAGAAGCGCCACGATCTGATATTCGCGCTGCTTGCGGTGCGTCAGCATCCCCCTGACCAAACGCCGCGGGTTATCCACCGGTGCGCCATGGGTCGGGTAATAGATACGCTCGTCCCGCTCGAGCAGCTTTTCAAGGCTACGCATATAATCGGCCATGTCCCCATCAGGGGGCGACACCACAGTCGTCGACCAGCCCATCACATGGTCGCCGGTGAAGAGCGCCTCACCTTCGCGGTAGGCGAAACACAGATGGTTCGAGGTGTGGCCGGGAGTCGCCACCGCCTCGATCGTCCAGTCCGAACCCGCCACCACATCGCCGTCCGTCAATACGCGATCGGGCGAATAATCCCGATCGAATCCGGCGTCCGCGCGCGGACCATTGTCATCCAGGACCAGCGGCGCACAGCCGACGATTTCAGCGCCGGTCGCAGCCTTCAGCGGCACGGCTGCCGGAGAATGGTCATAGTGTGTGTGCGTCACCAGAATATGGCTCACCCGCTCCCCTTCCAGGGCAGCGCGGATGGCATGCACATGATCGGCATCGTCGGGACCGGGGTCGATCACGGCTACTGCGCCGTTGCCGACGATATATGTTCCGGTGCCATAATAGGTGAACGCCCCCGCGTTCCGTGCGAGCACGCGCCGGATACCGGGAGCCATCTGCTCAACTTCGCCATAGCGGGGGGTGAAATCATCTGCCATGTCTCCCATGTGGCGATGTCGGGCCGTCCTGCCAAGAGTAAAGGAAGGGCGCTGCGGCTTGACCCGGGGCTTCCACAGGTCGATCTACCGCTCGAAAGCTGTTCACCGGGGACTGATACCGCCAATGCCGGACGTTGACTGGATCGTGGAACCCGGCCTCATCGATTATGCCGAGGCTGTCGCTCGGATGGAAAGCCACGCGGAGGCAATCCGCACGGCCGGCGCGAAAGAACGCATCTGGCTTGTCGAACATCCGCCGGTCTACACGGCGGGCACCAGCGCAAAACCTTCGGACCTGGTCGATCCCGGGCGCTTTCCCGTTTTCCGTTCCGGCCGTGGCGGACAATATACCTATCATGGGCCGGGACAGCGGGTGGGCTATATCCTGCTTGATCTGGACAAGCGGGGGCGGGACGTCCGCAACTTTGTCCACAGCCTGGAGACCTGGATTTCAGAGGCGTTGCTGCCGTTCGGGATTGCCGCATATGCAGTGGACGGGCGGGTCGGCCTCTGGGTCGACACGCCCGAGGGCGAAGCCAAGATCGCCGCCATAGGCATCCGGGTCAGGCGCTGGGTCACCTTTCACGGCTTTGCGATCAATGTCGCGCCCGATCTCTCCCACTTTGGCGGCATCGTGCCCTGTGGCCTTCCCGATTACGCAGTCACGAGCCTGGCGGCACTGGGTCGCCAGGCCTCGCTTGCCGAGGTGGATGAGTGCCTGAAGGCAAGGCTTCCGGCGTTCCTTGACCGGCTGGCGGATGGCGCTTTGTCGAAAATGCCGGATACTGGCGCTGCTGGCAGTTGAGACGCGACGGCGATCCGTTTACCTTGATCAATCATCACCACCGCCAGCCTCGGCTGAAACAGGGAGACACATATGAGCATTGCCCGCAAGATTTTCGTCGCCACCGGCATGTCGATTTTGGCGTTCGCCACCGCCTCGTGCGGCGGCGCTGACGAGGGGGCCGAGGCGGGCAATACGACGACGACGGAAATGTTGAGCACAGAGACCACGCTCGACGGGACGACCAACGACGCCACTTCGCTCGACGCAGCCATCGGAACGGATGATGAAGTCGCCGTGCCCGCCAACGAGGGGGCCGAGGACAACGCTTCGGCCGAATAGCGGCTGATACGAAAACGGGGGGCAATAATGGGGGAGGGGCATACCTCCCTCCGGAGCGATGCGGGTGGCGCATGACCTGTTCAGACAGGCGGCGCGCATCCTTTTGGTTTGATTGAAAGGCCCACCTTGTGACTCTTCGCTGGAATCATTTTACCGCCGGATTTGTGGCGCTGACGCTTGCTGGCGCGCCGGCATCGGCGCAGCTCTTTATCTATCCGCCTGATTTTTCCGGGCCCCCGGTGACAACTTTGGAGCCGGGCATCGCCCTCCCGCTACCGGGCGCGACGCCGGACGAGGTGCGCTCGTCGCTGATCTGGAATCTCCGCGCCGGGTTGAACGTAGCCGCGCTCCAGTGCCAGTTCTCTCCCTTTCTGGGGACCGTGCGCAATTACAACCAGCTTTTGCGCCATCAGGCAGCAGAGTTGGACAGCGCACGGGCAAGCCTGGAGCGCTATTTCAAGCGCGTCCACAGCAAGGCCGGACCGCGTGCGTTCGATCAATACACCACCCGGACCTATAACAACTTTTCAACGCTGTATGGCCAGCTCGGCTTTTGCCAGACGGCCGCGCAGATCGGTCGCGCCGCGCTGGCCACGCCCAAGGGAAGCTTTCACGAACTTGCCGTCGCGCGGCTGCGCGAATTCAGGAACAGCCTGAGGCCGGTTGGCGATCGCATATTCTCGGTCAACTATTCCCAGTTCCACCTGCCGAGGCTTGTTGACCCGTGCCTGGACAAGAAGGGACGGCGCAAGAAGCGCTGCTGATCCTGCCGAGATGGGATTAGAGGGGCGCCTGACATCTGAGGGCGGCTGAACAGGAAAACGCGCGCCGCCGGTCGCGGAGATGAGCGCAGCAATTTGATCTTCGGGCAAAAGAAAGGGCGGGCCATCCCAAGATGACCCGCCCGAACTTCTTGCCTTTGCAGGCAGTCCTTACATGCCCGAACCCGGACCGAAGGTGATTTCCACACGCCGGTTCTGCGGCTCGCGGACACCGTCAGCGGTTTCGACCAGCGGACGGCTCTCACCAAAGCCCTCGGTCGCGATTGCCGTTTCAGGCACGCCCTTGCCGGCGAGATAGGCCTTGGCCGCTTCTGCACGGCGCTGCGACAGACCGACGTTGTACTGGTCGGAACCAGATTTGTCGGCGTGTCCTGCCAGCATGACGCTTGCCTGGCCGGTCTGCTGATAGGCGGCAGCAGCGTTATCGAGAATGCTGGCTGCTTCAGGCGTGACGTCCGCCTTGTCCCAATCGAAGAACACGATGAACGGCCCCGGTGTCGCAGCCGGCGGCGGCGGAGGCGGCGGAGCCGGTTCCGGCGGCGGGGGCGGCGGGGGCGGCGGGGGCGGCGGTGCAGCCGGTTCGCCGAAGTTGTAGATCAGGCTGGCCAGCAAGCTGTGCGAGCGGATCCGGCCTTCCATGTTCGCGCCGTTCACGGCGACGGTCTTCACATCGTCGACGTTGAAGAAGCGATACTTCAGGCCGAAGTCGATGTTGGTCGTGATCGCGCGGCGAACACCAGCGATCGCCTGCCATGCGAACTTGGAGTCCGAATCATCGACGAACGCCGAGCCGTACTTGGCCAGCTGATACTCGGATTCCTTGACGCGAGCGACACCGGCGCCACCGCCGATATAGCCGTTCCAGCCGTCATCGTTGCCGAAGTCGAGCAAGGCGTTGAGCATGAAGCTCAGGACGCGGGTATTGCCGTCGGCGGCTTCATAGGTGCCGGCGGGCTGTGCGCCGCCCGGCAGATATGAAGTGCCGCCGCCGCCCGGAACACCGGCAACGCTGGTGCTTACGCTGTCGAGGTTTGCATCCTTGTAGCCGACTTCGAATTCGGCACGGAACCCGCCGAAGTCATAGCCGATGATGCCGTCGACGTCGAAGCCCTTCTCATGTTCGACCGTCACCGCGTTCGATGTTGCGCCGAGGTCGAAATCGGAGTCCTCGACGATCATACCGCCGCCCTCGACACCGACATACCAGGCGCCGTCACGTGCCTGGGCTGTGGTTGCGAGTGCAGTCGATGCGAAGGCCATTACAATGGCGAGCTTCCGCATAGCTATCCCCTTTCCAAAACTAGTTCCATACAAGAACTGAAATTGCCGTCTAACCAACTCATTACGGCGATGCAAGAGAGTAAACCACAGAACTGTTGCCAAAAAGACGCTCTTTCCAAACCGATCGCGTCTGATGTTGAGAAAAGTTAACGAATGTTCAGACTACTCATCACAACATGTCTTGTTCTGCCGAACTCACTACACTGGCTCGTCGATCAGTCCATGGGCGCGCATTGCATCCAGAATTGATCCAATCGCCGTTCGAGCCTCGACGTCGGCAGTTCCGCCGCCTTCCGGGTTTGCGATTGCGGGTTGACGGGAACCGATGATCTGCTCACCGCCTATGCTTATGGCGGCAGCCGACACAATCCCTGTTACCCACGCTCCCCCATCCCAGCGGGCGAACATGCCTTCATCGACGGTCCAAACGCCCAATCCGATAAATGGTTGCACATAGCGCCAGCCGTTTTCTGTCCATCCTGCAAGGTGTTGCGCCATTCCGGACCATGATCCTTCCGGGGACGGACCGATAATCCAGCACTCGCCCAGCGCGGGTGAAGCGGGCGGAACATCGACGCCCACGGCCTGAACGACCGCCTGCGTAATGATGTCCAGCTGCGCAAGTGCCTCGTTATGCGTGATTTCCTTCTGGGCCTGTCCCGGCGCCAGCAGTGGAAGAAAAAGACGTGCGCTCTTGGTCATGTATTACTCCAGTCCAGTTCACCGTCATCGTTCAGTCATCGATCACGAAGTCGGCGGCAGCCGCCATGCCGGGTCCGGCAATCGCGCTGAGTTGCACAATTGCAACACTCAGCCTTGATATGTCGCCGCCATCGGCCAGTCGGTCGGCAAGGGCATGAGTGCACGAAGATTGGCTGACGTCCACAATGCGCTCGCTGCCGCCGAGTTGTCGCAGGGTCACGCGATAGCGTTCGCTTTCTTCGCCGAGCGGCGCGTCGACACCGTCGATCCATCCCCCCCACCCCTGCCGGCTCCGCCTGATCCATTGCACGTTCACCGAACCATCGGCGAGCAACGACGCCGTCACATGTACCGGGCTGGGCGGCAGCAATGCCCGCCCCTTCAGCAGCAGCGTCACAGCTTCGGCCGCCGCCGGGTCCTCTCCCGGACCCGTCCCGCGGAACCGGATGCTGCTTCCCAGGCGGCTCACCGGCAGGTCGGCAACGCCCGTCACAGCCGGCTCGATCAATATGAACCTGCCGCCCGCCTCATGGTCGGCCGAGGCCCATTCCGTTCCGCGTCGCCCCCTCAGCAGCCGGCTCAACCGGAAGCGGTGGCCGCCAAGCTGCTCCACATGGCCGAACTGCACGAGTTCATCGTCGATCAGCGCGAGGTTCGCGCCTGCCAGCAAACTCTCATCGGCCCTGCCCTCCAGCCACATGCCTTCATGGTCAAGCTCGACCTCGACTGCATTTCGATCGTCCCAGAGTGTCGATGCGCCGGCGCCCAATGCAGTCAGCGTCACGCCAGCCACGCTGCCTCCGGTGGCGGTGTAGATCGACTGCCAGCTTCCGCCCGAATCGAGGCTGAGAGCGATATCGGCCCTGCGCCACCCCTGCTCCTTTCCCGATGCCGCGATCCAGATTCGGGGGACGGCGGGCAGTTCGTCAAACAATGGCGGCAGGTCCAGCACGTGAAGAACGGTCTCGCCATTCGCCAGGCCGTTCTGCGGCGCAACGCGGCCGCCGTCTGCCGCCGAGGAGGGCGTGAGCGGAATCTGCAGCATCCGCTCCAGCGCCAGTTCCACGACCATTCGCTCCACCGTCATTTCGGTCACGCGCCACAGGCCGCCATCTGCCGGGTGCCGCAGCAGGTCGCCCGGCCTCAGCGCCAGCGCGCGATAGGGAAGACGGATCGTCGAGGTCACCGAGCGGACCGACACCTCCGCCATCTTGCGTTCCGCCAGCGCCTTTGCTTCTCCCGGCATCAGCGCGGCGGGAAGCTCAATCCGTTCGGAACGCCGGCCCATCCCGAAATGCGCCCGCTGCAACCCGGTCTGATAGTCGCGCGCGCAATCATAATAGCCGATGCTGATCTCGCCCGGCGTCTGATCGGCGGCAATGCGCTCCACTGTCATCCGCGCCACGGGAGCGCCTCGTTCTATGCGCCATGATGCTCCCATGTCTTGGCGGGAGAGGTCGATCGCGTCGGGGATTCTCCGCAGCGACACGGCGGTGGCGGTCCCGTCGTCCAATATGGTCAACGGATCGACGGTGGCGAGCGTCTCCAGAACGGAGCGGACAGAACCGCCGCTTGCAATGCCGAAGCCTCGCAACGGCGTCGCCTCTTCGGGGGAAAGGCTGGGCGCAAGGCCCGTGATCGCGCCAAGATCGTCAATGATCGCAGCGGCGCTCACCGGCGCTTCATCGGCCTCCACCTCAAAGCTCAGCGACGGAATGTGGTTGGCGAATTCCGTCAGATCGAGATCTTCAAACACCGCATAGGCCATGCCTCTATAGGCAGGCGCGGCGTCCGGCCCTTCCGCCGAGGCGATCAACGGATCGGGCGCTTCATCCTCCAAGCCGGTATAAAGCCGCATGTTGGCGGCCATGATCCAGCTTCCCTCTGCCGATCGCATGAGCTTGCCGTCACCCCATATCCGCTTCACAGATCGGATGGGGCGGGCTGAAAGCGCCACGGCGAAACTCGCCGCATAGCTGTAGGTGGTGGTCTTGGGCTTGCCCTTCCCCCCGCCGGACCGATGCGCCGTCTCGCGGATGTCCGTCGCCCAAATGACCGATCCCGAAGCGCGGATCATTCCATAAAGCCGCGGCAGCGGCGTTCCATAGACGGAGCTTTGCACCGCCAGGTCATTGAGCCTCGGGCCCTGCCGCGATTTGCCGCCCGCGCCGAAAAGCTGCGCCCCGGCAAAGCCGATCACACCGGTGGCAATTCCCGCCACGGGGCCGAAGACCGCGCCCACTGCGGTCAGCACAAGCGTCGCCATCTGTTCAGCCCCCCTCTTTCACGCGCCAGATTCCAAGCACGGGCCAGGGCGCTGGAAACGGCGTCTCCACCACGCGCCGTAGCCCCAGATGGGCGTGGACAAAGCCGCGACCCGTGCAGATGCCCAGGTGCTGCTGCAACCTTCCGGACCGAAACAGCATCACATCGCCGGTGCGGGCCGTGTCCGCACGTGACAGGCCGAGCGCCTCCAGAGCGTCGGGAAGGCGCGATCCGCAATCTCCGCTCAGGTCATAGTCGGATGGCGGTTCCACATCGGTTCCGCCCGCCCGCACCGCCACGGCCGCCAGGCCGATGCAGTCGAGGCCGACTCCGGCGAGCCTTCCCTGCGGGCGAAACGGTGTTCCGATGCACGCCCGCGCCGCACTCGCGATTTTGTCGCCCGTCATGTCAAAGCCCGGGATAGCGGGTAAGCAGGTCGTTGCCCGGCACATGCGGCTCACCCTGAAAATTGGCGGCATTGGCAAAGCGGTTCCGGCAGGTGGAAAAGCGCTTGTCGCACCCCTGCCGCAGCTCGATCGCATCGCCCGGCGCACAGGCGAAGGCGGGTGGCTCTGAAAGCTGGATCATATCGCTCGCGGAGGAAAGGATCGCCCGTTCCAGCCCGCTGTTCGCGCCCGACAGGAAGCGCACCATGCCATAGCCGAAGGCGTTTGGGGCCGGTTCGACGACGGAAACGCGCAGCGACTGCGGACCTGCAATTTCGCTCACCTCCGCCATTGCGGACCGTGAAGCTATGTCGACCCTGCACTTGGGGTCGCCAAGCTCTGCCCGGCATTCGGGCGAAAGCAGCTCGACCACCGGCCGTTCAAGCACATGCATCGGCCCGCGCAGTTCAGCGGAAAAGGCCGTGTCTTCGTGGCTCACCGTGCCAAGCTGGCCGCGCATCAGCGGCAATTTTCCGGCCTCGGGCATTTCCCAGTCCGTCATGAACAGCTCGACCTGCGCGCCGTCATATCGCCCGGCCGCAAGGTCAGCCTCGGTGATCGCATCGGCAGAGAGCGCACCCGTCACGTCCATGCTGTCCGTCTCAAGGCCCGCCGACAGGTGAATGGCGGACGGCGCAATTCCGGGCGCTGATCGATAGACCAGCCCCTCAATCTCGAGGTCGCGGTCATGACTGGTGAAGCCGAGCGCCACTCCGTCGAACCGCACCACGCGCCAGCAGAAGGCAAATGTCGTTGTGTCCGCCGCCAGCCGCGCGGCGAACTCCGTTTCCAGCGGGACCACCCTCAGTCCTCCCTGATCTCGACCAACGTCACGTTCGGGATTTCGCCGGCCCGGAACGCCGCGAGCGACAGTTGCAGCCGGTCTTCGGCAAAGCGCACCGGCACATCGAACCGGAACCCCGCCCTCACCTCCTGCCCTTCGGCTGGCGCGGCGGCAAAGCTGATCCAGCCACCCGGCTCCAGCGACCAGCCCGTCAATTGCTCCACACCTTCGATCGACAGGCGCACGCTGCCCGAAAGCGGCCGCGTGATACGCCGCGTCTGCGGATCATCGGAAAGGCCATAGTGCTTCACCAGCGCAAAGCGGGTCTGGACGCCGTCGCCAGTTCCAAGCCACTGGTCGGCTGCATCGGGTTCATCCCCCGGCGCTGCGGAACTGTCGTCCAGCGGATCGCGGAGGCGAAAGCCGACCGCCGGTCCCCGCCGTGCGCGGAAGAAGCGATCAGCGTCTTCAGGTCATCTTCCGACCTGAGGCCCGATCCGGCATCATAGCTCAGGCGCGCATCGGCCCATCCGGCGTTGCGCTGTTCACGGCCGGAGCCGGTCGTCACGATCGCCGTCGAAAACTCCGGACCGACACCTGCGTCCAGGCCCAGCGCCAGCGGAAATGCCACGTCATGGAAGGGCTGCACCTCGGCCTCCGTCTCGTCGAAATGAATGAAACCGTCGCGGACCACCTGCGGATAGGCCCAGACGAATGTCTCGGCAGCACCGCGCCGCCTGCCCGCGTCCGCTGCCGAGTCCACCAGCCGCCAGAGCGCCCGGTCCTCTCCGTTCAGCACAAAGCCTGAAAAATAATGCTGGTCGTCGGGCGGATAGCCCAGCCGCGCAATGACCGTGTCGAACGCGCGCGCCGATGATCCGGGATCACCGGCGATCACGAAATCATAGTCTTCCAATTGAAGCACGTCGAACGCGGGCACAGCCCACTCCACCGGCATGTTGGCCCGCACCAGGTCCGGCGCTTCGCTGTCGAGCACCTGCGGCGCATAAAACAGCAGCATCACCTTTGCCGCCGGGGCTTCCGCCTTGACCGCATCGCGCAACGCCAGCGTCGATGCGCCGAGAAGCACCCCCGCCTGATCGAGCAACGCTTGCTGGCCAGACGAAAGGCTCGCCCGTACGGTCGGGATCTCCGGGGGGGTGCCGCCGAACGCCGCCCTCGCCGCATCGTCATAGATGTGCGGCCGCCCATCGGCAGGCACCCACCACCAGGGCTCGCCGATCTGGAAAAGCGGCTCCAGCCCGGCCGAAGCCGAAAAGCCGATAAACGCCCGGCCCACGCCCCGCAGATATTCCATCGCGTCGTCATTGGCGGGCGACAGCAGAGTCGACGGCGGCGACCAGCCGGTCAATGCCGGACTGCCGTCCCATGCCCGCTGCTTCCAGCTTTCCGGGGGATGGGCGTCGAACAGCTCATAGGAAAGCGACCAGATGATGTTGTAGTTCAGCGCCTTGGCGCGTGCAGCGAAATCCTCGTGCCATCTCCGGCACGGCGCATTGAGCGGATCACCCGCCGCCTGCGCCACGAACCTTCCTTCCCCGGCGTTCCAGCCCAGCCGGAAATAATGGCTCATGCCCACATAATGGTTGATGAGCTTGCGATAGCCCAGGTGCAGCACGTTGCGCAGCAGCCGCGCGGGCGTCACATCATAGCTGTCGTCATAGCCATTGGCGATCCGCAGTCGATGCTCGGGCACCAGCGTATCTCCGATCGCCAGCACCGAACGCCGCCCTTCGCAGCGCATCTCGGTCAGTTCCGCCCAGGCCTCCACCGGACCGGCGAGCGGCAGCGGCGCGGGGCCATAGTCCGGCGGCACCATCGATATGAACAGCCGGTCGATGTCGCCCGCATAGACCGGGTCCGCCTCGCCCGGCAGCAGGAAGCTCCACCGATACGCGCTCCGGCCGCAGCGCGATCAGTTCGGCGGGCCGTCCTTCGGCATCGTTGATCGTATGCACATAGGCGTTGCCGTGAAGCATCAGGCCTGCCGCCATCGCCTCCACCAGTTGCCGGCCGGAAGCCGTGCCGGTCAGCAGCGCCAGCGCATCCTCATGCCCGGCGCAGCAGCCGATGGGCGCAGAGCCCGCGCCCTCGGCGACAAGCCGCACCGCCCGCTGGGCAAAGGCGTTGCGCTCATAGCCTTCGCGCACCAGCGCTTCATAGCTGCGGGGCGTCTCGCTCGCCGCCAGCCCCAGCCAGGCGACTGCAGTGCGAGTCAAATGCGGCCGCGCGTCATCGCGCGCAGCCTTGCGTCCAAACCATCGCATCGATTTCTCCAAGCATAAGAGCCCATCATTCCCGCGAAGGCGGGAACTCAGACGATCCGAACCATCGGCTCGGCCCCGCGCCTGCCGAGCATCAGCTCGGTCAGCGCCCACACCAGCGCGTCCGCGCGATCGGGCGAACGGCCCGGCCCCGCATAGCCGCCGCCCGCCATCAATCCGCACATCTCGTCCTCAAGCAGGGGGAAGCACCCCACATGCGACACCCTGCCCTGCACATAAAGCGCGGCGACGGGTTCGGCCCGCGTCACCTTGCCATGGGATGCGCGCACCGCCTTCACCGGCAGCAGCGGGTCCACGGAGCGAAGCACGCTCGTCACCATCGCCCCGCCATTGTTCACCTCGGCCACCACCTTGTCCGCCTGCCAGCGACCGGCGGCGGCCGCGACCGCGCGCGCCCATCCTTCGGGGTGAAGGCCGTGGACGCTCGCATCCTCCAGCACATGCGCCCGGCCGTCCTCCGCCAGACCCGCCACCACGATGCCGCAGGCGTCGCCGCCGACGCCCGCAGGCGGGTCCACGCCAACCACCACCCGGCGCAGGCCGGGATGCGTCCTCGTCCTTCGCTCCTCCAGCAGCGCCCTCGTCCAGAGCGCGCCTTCGACATCCTCGATCAGTTCGCCGTCCAGTTCCTGTCGGCCAAGGCGCGTGCCGCCATAGCTCGCCTCGACATGGGCCAGGAACGACCTGGGCAGATTGTCGGCATTGTCCCTCGTCCGGCCTCTGGTGACGGCAACCGACGGGTCGTTCAGCATCGCCTTCAGCAGGCTCACCGGCCGGGGCGTCGTCGTCACCAGCACGCGCGGCTGCGTCCCCAGCCGCAGGCCGAGTTGCAGATTGTCCCACGCCTCCGTCGCATGCGCCCATTTCGCCAGCTCGTCGCACCATGCCAGATGATGTTCCGGCCCGCGCAACTGCCCCGGCTCCTCGGCGGAATAGACGAAGGCCTGCGCCCCGTTCTTCCAGCTCAGCCGCCGGCGCGACGGCTCCCACAGCGGCCGCGAAGAAGCCGGCGCTGTCGCCAGCAGCCCGCTTTCACCTTCCACCATCACCCCGCGCGCGTCGATCGCCGTTGCACCCACCAGCGCGATCCTCAGATCGCCGCTGGCTTCGGCCGCCGCGCGCACCCATTCGGCCCCCGTCCGGGTCTTGCCGAATCCCCGCCCTGCAACAATCAGCCACGTCCGCCAGTTTCCATCAGGGGCAAGCTGCTCCGGACGCGCCCAAAAGGCCCAGTTCCGCTGCAACAGCGCATAATCCCTGATCTCGGCATCGACGACCGCCGCCCTCTCCTCCGCCCTCAGTCCGCAAAGCTTCCGCGCCAGCTGCAGCGCCGTCACGCGGCCTCACCATCGGGTGCCGGCCCGCCCTCCCCTTCCAACTGATCGGCAATTCGAAAAAGCGCGCCCTGAACCTTCTCCCGCGCATTCCCCGCATCCTCCTCCACCGGCGATTGCGGGTCGCCTGTCGCCGCCCTGCCGTAGGTGTTCGGCCGCTTGGCGCGCAGGATGAACATGGCGAGCGTGTCCGAATATTGCCGCACCTTCCCGCATGGCTTGCCGCCATAGAACACCGGCTTTTCGACACCATGCGCCGCTCGTTCCAGAAGCACCGCCTCCAGATCATCGAGCGCCTGGTTCATCGCCTCGTCCCAGGCGGCGCGAAAGCTTTCCGACCTGGCCCGCAGGCGATAGACGGCCGACCGGTCAAGCCCAGCCTGTTTTGCCGATTCGGTTACATTTGCCGTCTGCGCCAGCACTTCGACAAAATGCTTGCGCCGCGCCGCCGGCGAAGATGCCGAACGGCCCGAAGCAGCCGCGAAGGCTGCCGTTTTCCGTGTTTTCATGATGTCGCCGCCGCCTGTTCGCAATTCTTCAGCGTGCCTGTCTTGTACCAAACAGCGTGACGCTTGTCAAGCATCAATAACCAAATTGGTTATTTCATCCCGTAATGATCGCCCAGCCGGTCCAGCGCGATGCACAGCACCACCTTGCCGGCGCGGGTCGGCCAACCGAGCGCCTTTTCGGTCGCTTCCAGCCCCTCTCCGGCGCAGGCGACGCGCCACAGCACATCTTCCATTCCCCGGCCCACGGCCGCGATGGCTGCGTCGAACCGCCGCTTCGCCTCGATCTGCGCCAGCGTCGAGTCCATCGCCCCGCCCGGCCCACGCCTGCCGCTCGCCGGCGATGCGTCCCAGCGCATCGTCGTCCTCGGCCCCAGATTGGCGACCGTCCAGTCGCGGCGAAGCTGCTCGCCCGCATCAAGCTGCCGGTTCGTGATTCTCCCGCGCGCCGCCAACCATCCGAGTGGCGATTCGCCCAGATTCACTTTCACGTTGCGGACATGCGTGCCCCTGTCGTCCAGCGCCCGGTCCGCCAGAATCCGCCTGCCATTGCCGCCGCCGTCGCAAAGCCTCGTGTCGCTCACCGCCTTCTCCCGTCTGCATTTCGTCCACCGGGGTTGCCACAGACGGCGGGATGTAGGACAGAGGAACCTTTCTGGTTAGGATCGGCCATGATCACCTGCATTCGCGAGGTCCGCAAAGCCAAGGGGCTCACCCTTCAGGACGTGGCCGAACGGTGCGACCCGCCCACCACACCGCAAACGGTCGGACGATTGGAAACGGGCACGCGGACGGTCTCGGTGGCCTGGCTGAACCGCATCGCGGGCGCATTGGGCGTGGACCCCTCGCAACTCGTCACCCATCCCGACCGGCAGGATCTGCCGGTTGTCGCCATTCTCGGCGCGTCGGGAGTCAATGCACCGCGAAAGGCTGAAACCGCTGTGCCGCCGCGTCCCTCCTCGGGCGCGCTCGCGATGCCCGTCACCGCCAGCATCGGCGATTATCGCGCGGGTGACCTGCTATGGCTGGAGCGGCTGGCGCCCGATCGCTTCGGCGACGCGATCAATCGCGATGTGCTGGTGCCGCGCCCTGCCGGGCGCTTCCTGTTCGCCCGGCTGATCGGGCGGGAGGAGGGAAAGCTGCATCTGCTCCCGCTCACCAGCGGCGCCCGCCAGACGGTGGTGGCCGCCCCTCCGTGGATGGGCGTCGCGACCACTTTGATCCGGGAACTTTAGACGGAATCGGCCCGCTAAAGCGATCGTTCCAGCCGGTCCAGCAAGGAGCGCGCCGGGCTCGTCACCGGGGCATTGCGCATCATCTCGTCATCCAGCCGCTTGATCCGCTGATACAGATCGCAGCTTGCCTCTATGATCAGTCGCGCCCGTTCGGGCATGGCGGCCAGCGCTTCCGAATCGGTGTCGCTCGCATCGCCCAGCCGCCGGGCGGGCTGCTGCAGTTCCGCCGGACGCAGTTCCCCCGCATCGGCCGCGCGCCGCAGCAACAGCCACGACACCACATGCATCAGCCGTGTCGTCACCTTCAGCGATTCGCAGGAAAAGGCCACCCGGTCGGCGGGAGACATCGCCTCCCGATCCTCCAGCCCGCCCCGGTCGAAATAGGAACGGGCCTCATCGGCAAGGACCATCGCCTCGACGTAAAGGCCGTCGATCAATCTTCCGGCAATACCGTTATGAGTCGCTTCCGTACGCACCGCAGTCCCCTAGCACTTGCGTCTTATACAATATCCCACCGCACATGGTTAAAAAATCTGACGAACGCCCGGGGGCGCACTTCTTGAAACATGTCTGGTCCTTCCCAAATCAACGGCATCCACGGCCGCCGCTTTAGGGGCCGTGGCGTTTTCCCGGCGTTTTGCGGGAATTTCGTCTGTGTCGCTTGAATGAAAGGATTTGGACATGCGTGCATTTGACTTTGCGCCTCTGCTGCGCTCCTCGGTCGGGTTCGAGAACCTGAACCGGCTCGTCGATTTCGCCACTCGCGGCGAAGGCGACGCTTACCCCCCGTACAACATCGAAAAGCTGGGCGAAGGCGCCTATCGCATTTCGATGGCGGTCGCGGGCTTTGGTCAGGACGAGCTTGACCTGACCGTGCAGGAAAATGTGCTGATCGTGACCGGCCGCGCCCAGGAAGGGCCGGAAACGGCCGAGCGGCAGTTCCTGCACCGCGGAATCGCCAAGCGCGCCTTTGAACGGCGCTTCCAGCTTGCCGACACGATCAAGGTGACGGGGGCCGGCTATGAGCATGGCCTTTTGAACATCGATCTCGTCCGCGAAGTGCCCGAGCACAAGAAGCCGCGCAAGATCGAGATCGGCGGCAGCGACAGTTCGCCCGCGCCGGTTATCGAAGGCAGCTCGCGCGAGGCCGCCTAGGCGCTAACAAGGAGACGGGGCCTTCACCGGCCCCGTTTCCTGCCTGCGCCATTGCGCTGATTTACCGCTTCAGGCGATGATGTCGGGGATAAGCTGGTCCGCGAGCTGGCTGATCTCGTCCTTCAGCAGCAGCTTGCGCTTCTTCAGCCGCGCGAGTTGCAGCTGGTCGGGCGCGGCCGTCAGCCCCAATGCGTCGATGGCGGCGTCCAGGTCGCGATGCTCCTGCTGAAGAAGTTCGATTCTGCGTCTGATTTCGGCTTCATCCACCGATGGGCCACTCCGATTCGTTCATTTCGTGGCATATCATGCCCTGCCTGTCGTGCCATCTGCATGTTGTCAAAAGACAAAGTCGCTTTGTCGCACAAGGCCGAGACAAGCTCGAAATTTTGTGATCTAGTCGGTGGTCCTGTCGTTCAACAACAGGAGACTAAGCCATGGAAAGTGCGCATATCGTTGCGCTATCAGCCAAACATGCCGAACTGGACGAACGCATCTTCTCCGAATCGCGCCGTCCACTCCCCAACGAAGCTCTGCTTCAACGATTGAAGCGTGAGAAACTCCGAATAAAACAGGAAATTGTAGGCATTTAGATGCTCGGGCGCGGCGCCGGGCGCTGTCCGGTCGCCGCAAGCCGTGGCCTGACCTGCTATTCGTCCCGCGAGACCTTTTCCTGCCGCTCGTGGCGCTCCTGCGCTTCCAGGGTCATGGTCGCGATGGGGCGGGCCTCCAGCCTGGCGAGAGAGATCGGCTCTCCCGTCACTTCGCAATAGCCATATTCACCTTCGTCGATGCGGCGCAGCGCTGCGTCGATCTTGGAGATCAGCTTGCGCTGGCGGTCACGGGTACGAAGCTCGATCGACCAATCGGTCTCGTTCGATGCGCGGTCGGTCACATCCGGCTCGCGCAGTGATTCGTTCTGCAGGGTGGCGAGCGTTTCCTTGGATTCCTTGAGAAGGCTGTCCTTCCACTCGATCAGCTTCTTCCGAAAATAGGCGAGCTGCCTTTCGTTCATGAAAGGCTCCTCAGCAGATGGCCGGTAATCCGGTGGAAGCACTACGTCGTCGAAAGGCCCCTTTTCGTCTTTCGAAGCCACATCCGATGCAGCGTCAATATCGGCCATTCCAAACTCCCGCCTCAGGTGCACTGCCGCCCATCCGTGCGATATCCGCTCTGAACGACGGATTCTCTCGGCGGGCCTATACTCATCGGCACATGACTTCACAAGCCGGGCCTTGCAGATAATGCGTCCGCCGCCGGGTGGGGATTGAACGGCCCGCCAGTGCGATGACGGCTCGGCTTGTCGCTCTTTTGGCAGGTCCCGCCCCCACAGGGACAGGCGGGGACTTGCGATCACCGGTCGGTCTTACAAACTTCTCCCCACCACACACAGTGTCTTGGAGAGACCATGCCCAAACTTGCTCATATACTTGCCGGAGCCGCGATGCTCACCCTGCCTGCGGCCGCCATCGCCCAGGAGGCACAACCTGCGCCGACCACGACAACCAACACCCCGGCCGGCGCAAGCGCGGCCGCGACCGCAGCGGCGCCCGCTGCTCAGCTGGGTGCCGATGGGAAAGTCGTTCTCGCGGAAGGCACGCCGGTCGTGGACACCCAGGGCGCGGCGGTCGGCACGCTGACCAAGGTTGAAACCGACGCTGCGGGCCAGCCGACCAACGTCGTGCTCAAGACCACGAAGAGCGAGGTCCTGATCCCGGCGAGCAGCCTTGCCCGCACGGAAAAGAACGCGCTCATCGCCATGACCGCCGCCCAGATCGATGCGGCTGCGGCAGCGGCCGGGCCTAGCCAGGCTCCAGCCGCGACGCAGACGCCTGAAACCGGCGCTGCAACCGGCGCGGAAACCGATGCAAGCGCCGAGGCCGCCGGTTCGGCGACCGCGAGCCCGTCCAACTGATCGATCCCCGCCTGGCCGTGAATTCCACGGCTCAAGCAATTGAGGCCCCGCGCCCTTGGCCCGGGGTCTCATTTTTTTGAATTCTACACCTTGTCGGCGGGTGACAGCGCACAGGCGTCGTCATCTCCGGTTTCGATCTGCAAGGTGACGTGGCTGATATGGAATTGATGTTCCAGCTGCCCCGCCGCGTCATGCAGGAACGGGTCGCCCGGATGCCCGTCCGGCAGAACGAGGTGGGCGGTCAGCGCAGTCTCGGTCGTGCTCATCGCCCATATGTGGAGGTCGTGCACGCGGGCGACACCCGGAAGCGAGGCCAGCAGCCGCTCCACCGCACCGGGATCTATTCCGGAAGGCACTGCCGCCAGCGACAGCGTAACCGATTCCCTCAGCAGCCCCCAGGTTCCCCAGACGATCACCGCCACGATCACAAGGCTGATGGCCGGGTCGATCCACAACAGGCCCGCGAGGCCGATCGCCACGCCCGCCACCACCACACCGACCGATACCGCAGCATCCGCCGCCATATGAAGATAGGCACCGCGCAGATTGAGGTCGTGCTTGCTGCCGCGCATGAACAGCCAGGCGGTGAACCCGTTCACAACGATCCCAATCCCTGCCACCGCAATCATCGTCCCGCCGTCGAGTGGTTGCGGGTCGCCCAGCCGCTCGATCGCAGCGAGCGCGATCGCGCCGGCTGCAAGCAGCAGGAAAATGGCGTTGAACAGCGCGGCGAGGATCGACGATCCCCGCAGCCCATAGGTAAAACGCGGGGTCGGCCTCAGCCGTGACAGCCCATAGGCGATCCATGCGATCACCAGCCCAAGCACGTCGGACAGATTGTGCCCGGCATCGGCGAGCAGCGCCATGGAATTGGCGATGAAGCCATAGCCCGCCTCTATGGCGACAAAGACAAGGTTCAGGCCGATGCCCAGCGCAAAGGCGCGGCCAAAGTTTGCGGGGGCGTGCGTGTGGCCATGGTCATGCGCATGATCGTGCCCGGCATGACCCGTCATCTCGTCAGCCCTTGCCGGATGGGCGCTTATTCGGCGGCAATCTGACTCATCCCATAGACGCCCAGCTTCTCGAACAGCGCCTCGTCCCTGGCGTCGCCTGCGTTGGGCGTGGTCAGCAGCTTCTCACCGAGAAAGATCGAGTTCGCGCCGGCAAGGAAGCACAAAGCCTGCAATTCTTCCGACATGGATTCCCTGCCGGCCGACAGCCGGACGACCGATTGCGGCATCATCAGGCGAGCCACCGCAATCGTCCGCACAAATTCTATCGCATCGATCTGCACGGAATCGCCTGAAAGCAACCGGTCGCCCAGCGGGGTGCCGGACACGGGCACAAGCCCGTTGATCGGAACCGATCCGGGATGCTCCGGCAGATTGGCCAGCGCCATCAGGAAGCCTGCCCGGTCGTCCCGCGTCTCGCCCATGCCGATGATGCCGCCGCAGCAGGTGTTGATCCCCGCCTTGCGCACCCGCTCCAGCGTCTGGAGCCGGTCGTCATAGGTCCGGGTCGACACCACATTTTCGTAATATTCGGGAGAGGTGTCGAGGTTGTGGTTATAATAGTCCAGCCCAGCCTCGGCGAGCTTCCCGGCCTGATCGTCCGTCAACATGCCCAGCGTCATGCAGGTTTCCATGCCCAGCGCGCGCACCTCGCGCACCATGGCGCAGATCGCGTCCATGTCGCGGTCCTTGGGCTCACGCCATGCAGCACCCATGCAGAAGCGTTCCGCTCCGCCGGCCCTGGCTTCGCGCGCGGCTTCGATAACCGCATCGACGGCCATCAGCTTTTCGGCTTTCAGCCCCGTCTTGAAGCTCGCGCTCTGGCTGCAATAGCCGCAATTCTCGGCGCATCCGCCGGTCTTGATCGAAAGCAGCTGCGCCTTCTGCACTGCATTGGCGTCAAAGTGCTGCCGGTGCACCGTTTGCGCGTCGAACATCAGATCGGCGAAGGGCCGGGCGAACATCGCCAGCACTTCGGCCTTGTCCCAGTCATGACGCACCACAGACTCGTTCATCCAATCACCCCTGACAGGCGCTGCTACCAATAGCGCCAGCTCCATACATAAAAGCCCACCAGTCCAAGCACGGCCGCCCAGATGGCCACGATCAACACTGCACCGCCCCGGCTGATCGGCCGCTGCGATGCGATTTCCGCCGTCCTCAGATGCTCGGCAAACTGTTCGCCGGGCACCAGCTTCACGAACACCCATATACCAGCGGGAAGAATGATCAAATCGTCGATCAGCCCCAGCAGCGGCACGAAATCGGGAATGAGGTCGATCGGCGACAGCGCATAGGCCGCGATCAGCCAGCCCCACAGCTTTGCATACCACGGCGTGCGCGGATCGCGGATCGCAAGCCACACGGCGTGCGCGTCCCTTCTCAGCACATGGATTCGGTCGCTGCTCGGCATATCGCTCCTCGCTTGGCTTCCTCCAAACCGCTAGTGGAGGCGAATGGCAAGAACTGTCTTGGCAAGGACGCAACGATTTCCCGTCGCCGGGACGTTCACCATCGCGCGCGGCGCAAAGACGCATGTCGATGTCGTCGTCGCCACCATCAGGCAGGACGGGTGGACCGCACAGGGCGAAGCAACACCCATATATTATCTTGGCGAGAGGGCGGAAGGCGTCTGCGCGCAAATCCGGGAAGCAGCACCGTTGCTCGCCAAGCGCTCCGTGAACGAAGCACGCGAAGCCCTCCAGACCCTGCTCCCGCGCGGTGCTGCACGCAACGCGCTCGACAGCGCCCTGTGGTCACTTGAAGCGCGGCTGTCACTACGGCCCGTATGGCAACTCGCAGGGCTGGGTCCGCCTCGCCCGCTCGCCACCGCCTATACCATTTCCCTTGCCGACCCGGCCGTCATGGAATCCACCGCCCGCAACGCCGCGGCTGCGGGCTACGCGCTTCTCAAGGTCAAGCTCGGCGGCGATGCCGATATGGACCGGATCGCCGCCGTCCGGCGCGGATCGCCCGCTGCCCGCCTCATCGTCGATGCCAATGAAGCATGGGCCGGGCTTGATCTCGAAGCACAGGCGGCCGCGCTGCGTCCTCATGGGGTCGAACTGATCGAACAGCCGGTCCCTGCCGGCGAGGACCATCTGCTTGACGGGCTTCGCTCGCCCATCCCGATCTGCGCCGATGAGAGCTGCCAAGATCATGGCGACCTGCCCCGGCTGGCCGGCCGCTATCAGGCGATCAACATCAAGCTCGACAAGTGCGGCGGCCTGACCGAGGCGCTGAAGCTGGCGGCACAGGCGAGCGCGGCGGGAATGCAGATCATGACCGGCTGCATGCTTTCAACCTCGCTCGGCATCGCCCCCGCCCTGCTGGCGGCGCAGACCAGCCGCTGGGTCGACCTCGACGGACCGTTGCTGCTCGCGCGTGACCGACCGCACGCCATCCGCTTCCGGGATGGAATGGCGGAACCCGCCTCGCGGCGGCTTTGGGGCTAGGTCGCAGCTTCGTTCTTGTCCAACTGCATCACCAGCCCGCTTTCCGGATAGGGCAGGACCATCGTTCCATCGGGCGCGGCGGTGAAGGTGGTCTGCGTGGGATAGGCGAACTCGAATCCGTTTTTGGCGAACATGCGGATGATGTCGAAGCCCACGAGCGACCGCAGCGCCGTCACCTCGTCATAGTTCTCGCTCAACACGTCGAACAGCAGTTCAAAGTCCAGGCTGCTGGCGTTGAAGTTCAGAAAGCTCGACCGCACGAACAGGCACTTGTCATGGCGGTCGACGATTTCGCGCAGTAGGTTCGGCAGCTTTTCCAGCATCTCCACCGGCGTCTGGTAGATCACCCCCAGCGTGAAGCTGATCCGCCGCCGCTCCAGCCGGTCCATGTTGCGCACCTCCTTGTTGAGGAGGTTGGCGTTGGAAATGATGATCCTCTCGCCGGTCAGCGCCCTGACGCGGGTGGTCTTCAGCCCGATCGCCTCGACCGTGCCGACGCTTGTATCCCAGCCGATCGGATCGCCTTTCTTGAAAGGCTTGTCGAACAGGATCGAAAGCGCTGCGAACAGGTCTGAAAATATGCCCTGCGCCGCAAGGCCGATCGCGATGCCGCCAATGCCGAGACCGGCGACGAGCGCGGTCACGTTCACGCCCAGATTGTCGAGAATGAGGATCGCCGCCAGCGCAAAGGCCGCGATCGAGACGAGCAGCCGGATGATCCCGAGGGCGGACGCCAGAGAGCCTTCTTCGTCACCGCCCGCAGCCGCCCGGTGCTCCACCCAGCCAAGCACCAGTTCCCTCAGCCAGATCGCGCCCTGCAATGCGGCCGCCACGGTGAACAGGAAGTGGGTGGCGTTGCTCGCGGCGGGCGGAATGGCGGCGACCTCCACCACGACCAGCGCCGCCAGCGCGATCATGAACCAGAGATGGGTTTTGCGGATCACGCGGCTCACCACCAGGCGAAGCGTCGAAATGCCCTGTTCCCTGCCCAGCCACGCCCCGAAAGATCGGACCGCAAGCAGCAGAATGACCAGCAGCGCCGCTGCGATCAGCCCGCCCAGAATGTCGAGGCTGTTATTCGCCAGCCAGGCCCAGCTTTCCGCCAATGTCTGGCGAAAGGCGGAAATCTGCCGGTCAACTTGCTCCATCGGTTCCTCGCGATTGTGTCAGGCCGCCTTGCTAACCCTATCCGCCCGTTGAAGAAAGTCTATCAGCCCCCGCTCGTGCCGGGAGAGGTAGCGGGTGGCGCGCGGAAGCCGCACCGTGCCCGGCCCTTCGCCCAGCTTGGCGATGTCGATCAGATGCGGGTGAACATAGGATTTGCGCGCAACCGCAGGCGTGTTGCCAAGGGCCGCGGACACCCTTTCCAGCAGTCCCTTCAGCGTAATGCCCTGTTCGCCCGCCTCGACGATCGCCGCATAGGCGATGACGCTCGCGCCCCAGGTGCGAAAATGCTTGGCCGTGAAGTCGCTTCCGGCCGCATCGCGGATATAGGCGTTGACGTCGCCGGACGTGACTGGATGCCGCGCGCCATCTTCATCCACGAACTGAAACAGCGTCTGCCCCGGAAGATCCTGGCAGCGCTTCACCACCCGCGCCAGCGTGCGATCGGCCACCGTCACCTGATGCTGCTTTCCGGATTTGCCGCGATATTCCAGCCTCACGCGACCCCCCGTGATCCGCACGTGCCGGTCCAGCAGCGTGGTCGCGCCGTAGCTGCGGTTGGATTTCCGGTAGGCGTCGTTTCCCACCCGCACCTTGCCCAGATCAAGCAGCCGCACCACTGCCGCGACCACCGTCTTCTTTTCCGCCCGCCCGTTTCGCAGATCGCGCTCCACCTGCCGCCGCAATCGCGGCAGCGCTTCGCCGAACTGAAGGCAGCGGTCGTATTTCCTTGCTTCCTGGGCCTCGCGATAGGCGGTGTGGTAGCGGTACTGCTTGCGCCCCCGCGCATCATATCCGATGGCCTGCAAATGCCCGTTCGCATCAGGGCAGAACCAGCAGTTCACATAGGCAGGGGGAAGCCCGATGCCGTTCAGCCGCCGGATTTCTTCCGCGTCCTCGATTCGCCTGCCTCGCGCGTCGAAATAGACCCAGCCGATCCGATGCTTTTTTCGGGTGATCCCCTTTCCGGTGTCATCGACATAGACGAGCGCCGCCAGGGGCAAATCGGGTTCATGAGCCACGCGACCTAAACCCGATTACCCCCGCAGGGTTCCTGCCCGCGCGGGAAGCTTCTAATCGGCGACCGTCAATGCCTCGAAGACCAGGCGGTGCGTGGGATGCGGGCAGCCGTCGCGCATTTCATGTTCAATCAGCGAAATGTCCGCCACGATATGGCCCGGCATCACCAGTTCTGCGGTCGCAAGCTCGCGCACCAGCGCATCGACGCGCGCAGCATCGCCTCCGGTGAAACTCAGTTCAAGACGGTGGCGATGCCCGCTGAATGTGGCGCTGGCCCAGCCTTCGCTCGCCGTCGCCTCCACCACCATGGCGGGGAAGCTCTGCTGCCGCTCGTCTTCCAGGAACCGGCGGATGGCGCGCAACAATGCGCCCTGGACGCCTGAAATCACCGGTCGCATTTTGTCGCCTCCTTGTTGTGGCTGTTGATGAAGGCGAGCACGCGCCGCTCCATTCTTTGTCCGGGCTGACGTCCCCGTCTCAGGTCATGGACCAGCCGGGGGTCGCGCACGGCCCTGCGGCCAAAGAGGGTCGGCGGCGTGCCGGTTTCCTTCAGGTGACGCTCGATCTGCCATAGCAGGCTCATGTCGCTCCTTTCCGCGATGCTCGAAATGAATCTGTTCCCGCTATGTTCCGCTAAATTTCCTACTTGTCTAGGATTTTTCCTAGACATATATGTTAATAATGAGCAATGAAGCTGTACGATCGCGGCTGGATGCACTGATTGGCGCCAAAGGAGAGGATTATTCCTCGATCTCGCGGCTGATCGGTCGCAATGCCGCCTATATCCAGCAGTTCATCAAGCGCGGCATCCCCCGGCGTCTCTCTGAAGGGGACCGAAAGCGAATCGCGCGCTATTTCGGCGTCGGTGAGGAAGAACTGGGGGGACCCGCCGCGCAGGAGGATGAGTCCCTCGCATCCGAATTCGTGCTTGTCCCCCGCTTCGACGTCGGGGCCTCGGCCGGGCCGGGCGCCCTGGCCGACCGCGAACGCGCGACCGACAGTGTCGCCTTTCGCGGTGACTGGCTCAGGCGCATGGCGCTCGGCAATCCGCGCGATCTGTCGGTGATCCGGGTGACGGGCGATTCCATGTTTCCCACCCTCAGCGACGGCGACGAGATTCTGGTGGATGCGTCGGACGCCGCCGGCCGGCTGCGCGACGGCATCTATGTCCTTCGGGTCGACGGCGCGATCATGGTGAAGCGGCTCGCCGTCAATCCGGCCGGCCATGATTTCACCGTCACAAGCGACAATCCGGCCTATCCGCCATGGACGGGGCTGGACCTGAACGCAGTGACTGTCATCGGCCGCGTCGTCTGGATGGGCCGCCGGATCAGCTAGGTTTCGGCCTTACCGGCCCCGGCGCATCAACCAGTGCAGCGTGGCAAAGGCGACGCCGCCCGCAAGCCCGACCAGCAGCCCCAGGCTGGGTTCACCCAGATAAAGCCCTGCCCCCGCGCCCCCCAGCAGAAACAGCGCGACGAAAATGCCGCCGCCCGTTCCGGTCTTTTCTTTCCTGTCGATCATACCCTGCTTTGGCACGGCCGCGTGGCCCATGCCAGCCTTCAGCCGCATTTCGGAGCAATCCGCCGCACGGCAGCCCTATTTCTTCCGCTCGACGCGGAAAGCCGATAGACAGTGCCGATGCAGCTTCCTCGGGCAGCGGCGGTCGCCGCGTTGATCTACGGTTTTGTCCTCTGCCCGCCCGCTCTGGCGCAGCAATCCACAATGCCGGACTCGACTGCGCCTCCTCTGTCTTCCGGCGAACTTGCGCCTGACTCGCCGCTCGCACCGTTGTCGGACCTGGAGGTTCCCTGGCCCGAAATCGAGGACGCAGCCTCAATTCCCGGCGAAACGGATTCGGCGGTTCCGCCCGATCAGGCGGAACGGCGCTATTCGATCCGGGTCGAAGGCCTTGATCAGGTGGCGGGCGACGGCATCCGTCGGCAATTCGATGAGCTTTCGTCGTTGAAACGCGAAGCCGAGGGCGACGCCGACGCCAACGCCGCGCAGATCGACCGCCGCGCGCGCGAGGATGTGGAACTGCTTCAGGACCTGCTTCGCGCGGCCGGCTATTACGAGGCGCGGGTGGAACGGCTCATCACTGCCGCGCCGGAAGACAAAACCCGGCTCCTCGTCACCTTCACCGTCGATCCGGGCAAGCTCTTCACCTATGCGATGGTCGATGTGACCGGGGTGGAACCCATCCGCTACGATGAGGTGCGCGGCCTGCTGAAACTCCAGTCGGGCGATCCGGTAGATACAGCCCGCACGCAGGCTGCGGAACTTGGCCTCAAGACCGATCTGCCGCGCCACGGCTATGTCTTTTCCAACGTGGGCGCGTCCGAGATCGTGGTCGATTTCGAGAGCGAGACCGGCAGCTATTCGATACCGGTCGAAACCGGCCCGCTGGCTCGCATGGGCGCGATCCGCGTCAGCGGCGACAGGATTTTCGGCCCGAAGCACATCGGCCGCATCGGGCGGTTCAATCCCGGCGATGTCTATGACGCCGACGACATCACCGATCTGCGTCGCGCGATCATCGCCACCGGTCTCGTCTCGGACGTGGATATCACTCCGGTGCGCGGAGCCGCCCTGGCCGACGGGTCCGTGCTTGCCGATCTGGACGTCCGGATGAAGTCGGCGCCGATGCGCACCATCGCCGGATCGGCGGGTTATGACACCGGCCAGGGGGTCCGTGCGGAAATCAGCTGGCAGCACCGGAACCTCATCAGGCCGGAGGGAGCCGTCACCTTTCGCGGCATCGCCGGCACCAAGGAGCAGCTTGTCGCGGCCGAGCTTCGCCGTTCCAACTTCAAGCGGCGCGATCAGGTGCTGACCGGGCGCGTCGCTGTGCAGCGGCAGCGGCTTGACGCCTATGACGCGGAAACCGTCTCCATCGGCGGCGGCATAGAACGGCAGACCAATATCATCTGGCAGAAGAAGTGGGTGTGGGCATTAGGCGCCGAAATCGTCGCCACGCGCGAGGATGACAATTTCTCCCGCCTGGGGCTGCCCGATACGCGCACCTATTTCATCGCCGCGACACCTGCGCGCCTCGCCTATGACGGTTCGGACGACCTGCTCGATCCGCATCGCGGCTTTCGCCTGTCCGCGCGCGTATCGCCGGAGCTGTCGCTTCAATCCGGCCAGTCCGGCTATGTCAAAAGCCAGATCGACGGCTCCGCCTATATGCCGCTCGGGTCGGACAATTATGTCCTCGCCGGACGTCTGCGCTTCGGCCAGATCAGCGGCGCGCCGCTTTTCAACATCGCGCCTTCGCGCCGCTTCTACGCGGGTGGCGGCGGCTCGGTCCGCGGCTATGGCTATCAGGCGATCGGGCCGAAAGACCTGAACAACGATCCGATCGGCGGCCGCAGCCTGACCGAGGCAGCCATAGAGGCGCGTATCCGCTTCGGCAATTTCGGCGTCGTCCCCTTCCTCGATGCGGGACAGCTTTACACCAGCAGCCTCCCCCGCTTTTCCGGCATGCGCTATGGGGCAGGCCTCGGCGTGCGCTATTATTCCAGCTTCGGACCGATCCGCGTCGATGTCGGCACTCCGCTCAACCCCGGCCCGGGCGACGGCCGCATCGCGCTCTATGTGTCGCTGGGGCAGGCGTTCTGATGACAGAAAGCGCCCCCCCTCCCGCCCTTGAGGATGAAGACGAAGGCCGGTCGGTGCTCGCGCGGCTTCTGCTGTGGTTCGGCTTCGGCCTCGCCTCGCTCGCGCTCTTTGCCGCAGCGCTCGTCGTGGTGCTCGACACCGGCCCTGGCCGACGCTTCGTCGCCGATCAGATTCAGCGCGTGGCGCTGGGATCGGGCCTGCGCATGTCGATCGGGCGGATCGAAGGCTCGATCTACGGCCGGATGACGTTGCGCGATGTGCGCCTGTCGGACACTGAGGGCATGTTTGCCGATAGTCCCGAATTGACGGTGGACTGGCGACCGGCGGCGTGGCTTGCGAACCGGCTCCAGATCAACGAGTTCGCCTCGCCGCTCATCCGCCTCCACCGCCTCCCGAAGCTCGCGCCGAGCGAGCGCAAGGACGGCGCGATCCTTCCCAGCTTCGACATTCGCGTGGCGAAGCTCCAGATCAACCGCCTGTGGTTTGGCCCCCGGGTCGCGGGCGAGCCGCGAAGCGGCATCATCATTGGCGAGGCCGACATCCGCTCGGGACGGGCGCTGATCCAGCTTGCGGCAAAACTGCGCGACGGGGACGACAGGTTCGCCTTCATCCTCGACGCCGAGCCGGACCGCGACCGCTTCGATCTCGATGCCGGAATGTTCGCGCCCAGCGGCGGGTTGACGGGCCGGCTGCTCGGCTTGAAGCAGGCGATGGAATTGCGCGTGACAGGCGACGGCAGTTGGCAGAACTGGACCGGCAAGGCCAACGCCCGCGTCGACGATCTCCACCTGCTCGACCTCACACTGGTGATGTCGAAAGGGCAGTTCGATCTGTCGGGCACCGCCGCGCCGACATCCCTCCTTTCCGGAAAGCTCCAGCGCCTCACCGCGCCGCGCGTGTTCATCACCTCGGCCGCCAAGCTGGAAGCACGCCGGCTCGATCTCACTGCATCGCTGCGTTCGGCCGCCATTCAGATCGATTCGGCCGGCATGCTGAATCTGGCCGAAAGCAGCTTCGAAGGCTTTTCCGTCAACGCGGTCCTGCTGAAGCCCGAGGCGCTGTTCCCGAACATGAGCGGGCGCGACATCCGCCTGCGCGCGACCGTGGCCGGGCCGTTCTCCGCTCCAACCCTCGAATACACCGCCACCAGCCCCTTTGTCGCATTCGACAACACGGGCTTCGAGCAGGCGCGGTTGAGCGGGCGGGCGACCCTCGTCGGCGATCGCAAGACGATCCCTGTCACCTTCACCGCGCGCCGCGTGACCGGCGCTGGCGTTGAGGCGGAAGACATATTGCGCAACCTGCGCGTCGACGGGCCGCTTTTCCTCCAGAACAACCGCCTGTTCAGCGACCGGCTTGCCGTGCGCTCCGACAAGGTAAACGGTCGCGGCGGTCTCACGCTCGATCTCAGGACCGGCGTCTACGCAGTGATGCTGGACGGAAAGCTCAACCGCTATCTGATCCCAGGCATCGGCATCGTCGACGTCGAGACCCGGCTCAAGGTGGTTCCCGGCGCGCCGCGTGGTTCGATGCTCACGGGCACCGCCAAGGCATGGGTCCGACGGCTGGACAATGCCTTTTTCCGCAGCATCACCGGTGGCCTGCCGGTGATCGAGACCAGCCTTGCCCGCGGACCGGATCGGGTCATCCGCTTTTCGAACACCCGCCTCAGCGCGCCTGAAATCCAGCTTTCCGGCGCCGGGCTGCGCAGGACGGACGGCAGCTTCCGTTTCGAAGCGCGGGGAAGGCAGGACCGCTATGGCGCTCTGGAACTCGACCTCGACGGGCCATTGTCCCGCCCCCGGGTAGATTTGCTGCTCGCGCGCCCGCACCTGGGCGCGGGACTTGCCAATGTATCGATCCAGCTCCTCCCGCAGGACGACGGCTGGCGCTATACGGCGGACGGCCAGTCGATCCTCGGCCCGTTCAACAGCAACGGACGGCTGCTCTCGCCGCCCGGCCAGCCTTTCGTCATCGACGTCGCCCGGCTGTCAGTAGGCGGCACGACGTCCAGCGGCGTGCTTCGTTCCGCCACCGGCGGGTTTTCCGGAACGCTCGCCCTGTCAGGGGGCGGCGTCAGCGGCCAGATCGCGCTTCGCCCGGTCAACGGTGTACAACGCATCGACGCCGAACTGGACATTCGCCGCGCCCGCTTCCCCGGTCCGCCCTCCATCTTCATCGGCCGTGGCAGCATCAACGCAATGGCGATGCTCTACCCGTCCGGGCCGACGGTGAACGCCACCGTCAACGCCAGGCGGCTACGCTACGGCCGGATGCTGCTGAGCGAGCTTACCGGCAGCGCCGACATTGCCAATGGCGCGGGCAATGTGAACGCAAAGCTTGCGGGCACGGCCAACATCCCCTTCAGCTTCGACGCCAAGGCCAGCTTTTCGCCCGAGAGCATCACCATCGGCGGCAGCGGCTCGCTTGAAAACCAGCCGATCAGGCTCGTCAGCCCCGCCGTCCTCGCGCGGGAAAAGGATGACTGGGTGCTGCGCCAGGTGCGGGTCGAGTTTGCCGGCGGCACGGCCGATCTGTCGGGCCGCTGGGGCCATGCGCGCATGGTCGACGCAAAACTCAATGACATCGGCCTCTCCATGCTCAACCTGTTCAACCCGGAGCTTGGCCTGTCCGGCCGCGCGTCGGGAACGATATCCTACAGCCAGGCGGCCAGGGGTCAGCTCCCCAAGGGCCGCGTCGCGCTTACGGTCCGCAACCTCAGCCGGGCCGGACTGGCGCTCACCTCCACCCCGTTCGACCTTGGCGTCGCGGCGCTGCTTGATGGCCGGGTGGGCGCGCTTCGCGGCGTCATCCGCTCAAAGGGCCAGATCGTCGGCAGGGCGCAGGGGCGCATCACTCCAATTCCAGGCGATGCCGAAGACCCGCTGCTGGAGCGGCTGTTCGCCGCGCCACTGTTCGCCCAGCTTCGCTACAATGGTCCGGCTGAGGCGCTCTGGCGGCTGACAGGCATCGAAACGCTGGACGTCTCCGGCCCTGCGGCGATCGCGGCCGACATCGGCGGCAGATTTGGCGAGCCGGAGATTCGCGGCGTCTTCCGCACCTCCGCCGCGCGCGTCGAAAGCCGGGTGATCGGAGCCGTCGCCAATCAGATCAAGGCGGAAGGAAGGTTCAACGGGTCGCGCCTCGTCATCCCGCGCTTCACCGGCGTCACTCCGAACAAGGGCTCGGTCAGCGGCAATGCCGTGATCGAACTGTCGGCCGAGACCGGCTTCGGGCTCGATGTCCTCGTCAATGCCGAAAATGCGCGCGTCATCGACCGCGACGATCTGCGCGCCGATGTCACCGGGCCGATCCGGCTGAAGTCCGACTCCAGCGGCGGCCTCATCAGCGGCAAGGTGCGGGTGGACCGCGCCCGCTTCCGCCTGGGTCGCGCGGCTGCAGCCGCCGTGCCCCGGATGGAAGTGCGGGAGGTCAATCGCATCGCGTCAGGGGAGGAAGACGAAGAACCCGCCAGGCCGTGGAAGCTCGATATCGAGGCATCGGGCCGCAATCAACTGATGGTCACCGGCCTTGGGCTGGATTCGGAATGGCGGGCAGACCTACAGATCGGCGGCGACACCAACCAGATGGCGATTTCCGGCACCGCCAATCTGGTGCGCGGCGCCTATGAGTTTGCCGGCAAGCGGTTCGAGCTGACGCGCGGGCAGATCCGCTTCACCGGCGAATATCCGCCCGATCCCACGCTCGACATCGCGGCCGAAGCCAATGTGCAGGGTCTGTCCGCCACCATCCGCGTCACGGGCACCGGCCTGCGGCCCGAAATCACCTTCGCAAGCATTCCGGCGCTGCCGGAGGACGAGGTGCTGTCCCGCCTTCTCTTCGGCACCTCGGTCGCCAATCTGTCCGCCCCCGAGGCGCTCCAGCTTGCCGCCGCCGCCGCCTCGCTGCGCAGCGGCGGGCGCAGCGCGGGCAATCCGCTCAACAAGCTGGGACGCGCCATCGGGGTGGACCGCATTCGCGTACTTCCCGGCAATGATCAGACCGGACAGGGCACCACCGTCGCCGCAGGCAAATACATTGGCAAGCGCGTCTATGTGGAGGTCGCGTCCGATGCGCAGGGTTATTCGGCGACCCAGATAGAGGTGGAGCTGACCCGCTGGCTCTCGGTCCTGTCGCGCGTTTCGACGCTTGGCGAAACCAGCGTCAACGTGAAGGTGTCGAGGGACTATTGAGCCCGGTCAGCCGGGCCTGCCGCAGCCGCGCAATTCCTTGCCGTCCACGGTGAGGCGCGCCGTCATCGGATAGGCCGCGCCCGACATGTCGTCGGTGCATGCGACAGGAGACAGCTCCAGCGTCAGCCTGTGCCCTTCGGTGGCGACGCTCCAGCGCCGCGCGCCGCCGGGCAGAAGCTCGGTCGCAGGCGCGGGCGTCATGATCCTGAGCGCGCCATAATCGCCCGTATAGTCCAGCAGCGTCCCTTCATCGATCTCGACCCGCCACCCCGGTTCGTTCCCTGCCGCCAGCCAGTCCACATCGGCGCTGGACGGCCGCACCATCGGCGGAGCCTCCTCCTTCGGTGGCTGCACTGCCTCGTCCGCCGCCGCAGCGGGAGGCTCTGCCTCACGACTTGCACATCCCGCCAGCGCCATGGCCAGCATGATCAGTGTGGGGCCGGCCGTGAGTGCGCGCATATACCGTCTTTCGATCCGTCGTCGGGCGGTCACCATGCACCAGCCCGAGGCCGGATCATAGTCCGGCCAGCTTGTCCTCCGCCGGCGGTTTGGGTGCGGGCAAGGCAACATTGCCGGAACCATGGCTGGCAAGCCAGGCCAGCAGATGGGCGCGGTCCTGCGCCCGCCGCATGCCCGCATAGCCCATCCTGTTGCCCGGGATCGCCCGCGCAGGGCTGGCGATATAGGCATCGAGCGCTTCATAGCTCCAGGTGCCGCCATGGGCCTTCAGCGCTGCGGAATAGTTGAACCCGCCGTGGGACCCGACCGGCCGCCCGACCACCGCCCAGAGATTGGGGCCAAGCAGGTTGGGACCGCCCTGATCGAAGCTGTGGCAGGTAGCGCACACCTTGCCCAGCCGTTCACCCTTCGCCGGATCGGCGCTTGCCAGCAGCGTTCCGAGATCAGGCGGGGGCGCGACAGTCGCGACAGCGCCGCCCGCCGTTGCAGGGACAGGGACCACCGCCTTGTGTATGTCGGCCATATAGGCCTTCAACTTCAAATAGCCTCCCGGTTCCCCCGCCCCGTCGGGCCAGTCCCGTTGCAGCGCCGCCAGATCGACGGCGGGCGCATCATAATCGGGAATCTGATAGGCCAGGCGCGCGGGATGGTCGACCGTATAGACCAGATCGGTGAACCAGCCGATCGCATAGATCGCCAGCGCCGAACCGGCGATCGCGCTTCCCACCCGCGTCCATTCCCATCGGTCCATGCTTGCCCTCCCCCGCTCAGCCGAAGAACAGGATGCGCGTCCAGAATGTGTAGTTCGATTCGATCAGCATGATCGCGACCAGTGCGATCAGGCACAGCGGCGGGACGAGCACCGCATAGATCAGCGCCAGCCGCTCCCACACCATGTGCATGAAAACGGCGACGATCAGCCCCGCCTTCAGCATCATGAATATGAGGATCAGCGACCATCGGAGCACACCCTGCACGTGAAAATAATCGACCATGTAGGACATCGCGCTCAGCACGAAGAGATAGCCCCACACTTTCAGATAGACGCTGATCGGGTGATGGCTGTGGCCATGTGCGTCAGCGGCTGGCGCTGTCGCTATTCGTCCATGTTCGGGCACGTCCGCCATAAGGCCTCCCCTCACCACAAATAAAAGAACGCGAAGATGAACACCCAGACGAGATCGACGAAATGCCAGTAAAGGCCCGCGATCTCGACAACCTCGTAATTGCCGCGCCGTTCGTAGCGTCCGCGCAGCACCTTGATCGCGATGGTCGTCAGATAAATCACGCCCGCCGACACATGAAGGCCGTGAAATCCCGTGATCATGAAGAAGGACGCGCCGAACTGCTCGGCGCCCCAGGGGTTGCCCCATGGCCGTACGCCTTCATGGATCAGCTTCGACCATTCAAAGGCCTGCATGCCCACGAAGGACGCGCCGAGAAGGGCGGTGGCGAACATCAGCGCGGCGGTCTTCTTCCGGTCGCGGCGGTATCCGAAGTTGACCGCCATCGCCATTGTGCCGCTGCTGCTGATGAGGACGAAGGTCATGATCGCGATCAGGATCAGCGGGATCGACTGGCCGGCGATCGTCAGCGCGAACACCTCGCTCGCGTTCGGCCACGGCACCGTCGTCGATGACCGCACGGTCATGTAGGACACGAGGAAGCTGGAAAAGATGAAGGTGTCCGACAGCAGGAAGATCCACATCATGGCCTTCCCCCAGGGGACGCCCTTGAACACCTCCCTGTCGGAAGCCCAATCCGTGGCGAACGCTTCCGCGCTATGCGGGTCCGCTGCGATCTTGCCCTTGGTGGCCATGCTTTGCGACATATTCAATCCACCCGTTTCCGGACGATGGAACCCAACGCGAACTCAGCTCAACATCAGCAATCCGAACATCGCCAGCCACACGACCAGCAGGAAGTGCCAGTAGCGGGCGCAGAGATCGACGGTGAGCAACAGCTTTTCAGGCGGCGCGCTGCCCAGCAGTCGCGCAAAGGCGCGGCTCCACACGATCAGCCCGCCGACGAGATGAAGCCCATGCAGCACGACCAGCACATAGAAAAAGGCGACGGCCATGTTGCGGGTCATGAAGTATCCGCCGTCTTCCAGCAGTCGCCAGACCGCAAGCTGGCCAAGCAGAAAGACGAAGCCGAGCGCGCCCGCCATCGCAAGCGCCCTTTGCAGCACGCGCGCATTGCCCTCCCGCGCCGCCGTCAGCGCCCAATGCCAGGCAAGGCTGTTCAGCACCAGGATTCCGCTGTTGTACCAGAGCAGCCAATTCTTCGGCAGCGGCCGCCAATCCTGCGGCATATTGTGTTCGCCGCCATGGCTGCCGCTCATCAGATAGCCCGCCAGGATCAGGCCGAACATCACGGTCGCGGCGGCGAAATACAGCTTCAGGCCCGTGACGGCCGTCCGCCGCAGATCGCCGCCCGCGCCATCGGCGGCGGCCCATGCGTGGTGCCCCGGCGTCGTCCAGGGCTTTTCGGCGAGCTGGCGGAACAGGTTCATGTCGGATGATGCTGGATGCCCGCGCCCGGCGGTTCGGTCTGCGGGATGAAGTCGGTTTTCGCACCCGGAACGCTATAGTCATAGGCCCAGCGATAGACGACCGGACGCTGCGGCCCCCAGTTGCCATGGGCGGGCGGCGTATCGGGCGTCTGCCATTCCAGAGAGGCCGCGCCCCAGGGGTTGGGGTCGGCCTTAGGCCCTTTGAACAGGCTCCAGATCATGTTGTAGAAGAACAGTATCTGGGCGGCGAACACCGCCAGCGCCGCAATGCTGATCCATTCGTTCGCCAGATGCGCCGATTCCGGGATGAACGAGGTCTCGCCCAGCGCGAAATAGCGCCTCGGCACGCCAAGGAACCCCAGATAATGCATGGGCAGGAAAATGGCATAGACACCGATGAAGGTGATCCAGAAATGCCACTTGCCCAGCGTATCGTTCCACATGCGGCCGGTGATCTTGGGATACCAGTGATAGATTGCGCCGAAGATGACGAGGATCGGCGACACGCCCATCACCATGTGGAAATGGCCGACCACGAAAAACGTGTCGGACAGCGGCACGTCCACGCTGACATTGCCAAGGAACAGGCCCGTCAGGCCGCCATGGATGAAGGTGAAGAGAAAGCCGATGGCGAACAGCATCGGCACGCGCAGATGGATGTCCCCGCGCCAGAGCGTCAGCACCCAGTTGTAGACCTTGATCGCCGTCGGAATGGCGATGATCAGCGTCGACGTGGCGAAGAAGAACCCGAAATAGGGGTTCATTCCGCTGACGTACATGTGATGCGCCCAGACGAAGAAGCTCAGCGCCCCTATGATGACGATGGCCCACACCATCATCCTGTAGCCAAAGATGTTCTTGCGGGCATGGACGCTGATCAGGTCCGACACGATACCGAAGGCGGGCAGCGCCACGATATAGACTTCGGGATGGCCGAAGAACCAGAACAGGTGCTGGAACAGGATCGGGCTGCCGCCGCCATGTTCAAGCTGCTGCCCCATTGAAATGACCGCCGGGATGAAGAAGCTGGTGCCGACGATCCGGTCCAGCAGCATCATGATCGCCGCCACGAACAATGCGGGGAAGGCAAGCAGACCCATGATGGATGCGACGAAGATGCCCCACACCGAACAGGGCATTCGCATCAGCGTCATGCCCCTGGTGCGCGCCTGCAGAACCGTGGTCACATAGTTGAGGCCGCCCATGGTGAAGGCGATGATGAACACCGCCAGCGACACGAGCATCAATATGATGCCCAGATCGTTGCCGGGCGTTCCCTCCAGGATCGCCTGGGGCGGATAGAGCGTCCACCCCGCCCCCGTCGGCCCACCGGGCACGAAGAAGCTGGCCGTCAGGATGATGACCGCGAGCAGGTAGAACCAGAAGCTCAGCATGTTGACGAAGGGAAACACCATGTCCCGCGCGCCCACCATAAGCGGGATCAGATAATTGCCGAACCCGCCGAGAAACAGTGCCGTCAGCAGATACACCACCATGATCATGCCGTGCATGCTCACGGCCTGGAGATAGTTCTCGGGCGTAATGAACGAGAATGTGTCCGGAAAGCCGAGTTGCAGGCGCATCAGGGCAGAGAGCACCAGCGCCACCAGCCCGATGGCGATGGCCGTCAGCGAATACTGGATGGCGATGACCTTGTGATCCTGCGACCAGATGTACTTTCCGATGAACGTCTTCGGATGGTGCAGTTCTTCGTCTTCATGATCGATGGTAACCGTCGCCATCATTCCCCCCCGGAACCCGGCACGCGCGGCGTGTCCGCCCGCGCAAGCCGCACCTCGTCCCCCGCCCTCGCGGCAGCAAGCTCGGCGTTGATCTGGGCGAAGGTCAATTGCTCGCCCAGCCAGTTGTCGTATGATTTCCGGTCGGCCACCACCACGGTGCCGCGCATGGCGTGATGGCCGACGCCGCACAGCTCGGCGCACAATATGTCGAACGTGCCGGTCCGCGTCGGCGTCACCCAGAAATAGGTGAGTATGCCCGGCACCAGGTCCATCTTCGCGCGGAAGTGCGGGACATAGAAATCGTGCAGCACGTCCTTGGACCTCAGCAGCACCTTCACCGGCCTGCCGACGGGCAGATAGATCTCGCTCGCCTCCACCAGCACATCGTCCTGCCCATAGGGGTCGTTCGGGTTGATGCCGAAGGGATTGTCGACGCCGATGTGGTGGATGTCGGCCGTCCCCAGCACGCCGTCATTGCCCGGCAGGCGGAAGCTCCAGCTCCATTGCTGGCCCGTCGCCTCGATCACTGCGGCTTCCTTGGGCACGGTGACATATTCATTCCAGGCGACAAGGCCGGGCGCCAGCATTCCCGCGATGCCGATACCGGTCCACAGGGTCAGCCGCTTTTCAAGCGCTGCGTTTTCCGGCTCATAGTCGGCGCGGTGGCCTTTGCGGTGGCGGTAGCGGATGATCGCCAGCGCGATGAACAGGTTGATCGCGATGAACACGATCGCGCAGATCCAAAGCGTTACGTCGAGAGCGCTGTCGATCGAGCCCCAGTTGGAGGCGATCGGCGTCTGCCACCAGGGACTGAAGACGTGGAACAGGACCGACGCCACAACCAGCAGGATCAGGACGACCGCTACCGCCATGACGCGGCTCCGATCCCATGCGCCCACAAAAAACGGCGCATGAAAGCGCCGTTTGCGATCATCGATGGCGACAGGGCCTCAGCGCCGCGCACATTGCCATGCGACGTCTGATCCATTTCGCGTGCCGTCCGCCTCGTCATTACTGCCTCTCCAACAGCAACGGGGGAACTCTGGCATGCCGAGTCGGCGCTTTTCTTATCCGACCCGGCAAGCGGGTACGCTACCAACCTATGCGTTCACTATAGAACGCCGCGACTTCAATGGGAAGCGATGATCCCTTCCCTCATGCTGCGACCCGCGCCTGTTGCAGAACTTCGCTGGCGAGTTTGCCGCCAAGTTCGCGCAAATGGTCGTGTTCGGCGCGGAATGTCGCAAGGCCCTGGCTCAGCGAGCGCAGCTCGGCGTCCAGTCCCTGCAACTCGGCTTCGGGCAGCAGCACCTGAAGCTCGTCCCAGCGCGACCAGCCGTCCAGGGGCGCCATGCCCAGCATCTGTCCGCGCCTGCTCGCGACCGCCGAACTGACGCGCGACGTCGCGCTGCCCGGCGTCCTGATCGTCAACCGGCAGACCGGCTCCAGCAGATGGGGAGAGGCGGCCGCCAGCGCCTCCGCCATTGCGATGCGCCCTGCCGTGCGGAAAGACAGCTCCGAACTGTCGACGCTGTGATAGGAGCCGTCGAGCAGCGTCACCGCCACATCCACGACCGGAAAACCGAGCGGTCCCTTCGTCATCGCGTCGCGAACACCTTGCTCGACGGCCGGAATCCACTGCTTGGGCACTGCGCCGCCAGAGATCTTCTCGTCAAAGCGAAAGCCTTCGCCGCGCGCGAGCGGCTTCAGCTCGATCACCACATCGCCGAACTGCCCATGCCCGCCCGACTGCTTCTTGTGCCGCCCTCGCTGGGTCACGGTCTTTCGAGCCGACTCGCGATAGGCGACGCCGGGCTTGCGGCTATCCACCGCAACGCCATAGCGCTGCTTCAGCCGGTCGAGGGTGACGGCCAGATGCTCGTCATTCACGCCCTTCAACAGCGTCTCATGAAGCAGCTCGTCCTGCCCCCAGCGCAGCGCCGGGTCTTCCTCCGTCAGCTTGTTGAGCGCCATCGACAGGCGGACATCGTCCTTGCGGTCGCGGGTCACGATCGCAAGCGCCGCATTCGTCTCGGGCATTTCGGTCACGATCCGCCGCGCGCGGGATCGCCCCCCGATGCTCAGCAGATAGCCCGCCTGCACCCCCTCCGCCTTGCCGATGCCGACGATCTCGCCGTCCCGTGCGCGCGCCGTCTTCGCCGGTGTCGCGCCCTGCACCGTGAACAGCGCCCCCGCGCGGATCATCTCGCCGTCCGCGCCCGCGAATTCCGCGCCTTCGTTCACGCCCCCGCCAAACACGCGCGCATAGGCGATCCGCCCCATCGCATTGCCATTCGACACGCGAAACACATAGGCGGAAGGGCCGTTCGCCCCCAGCCGATCCGCCGCGCGGTCGGGATGGGGCGTATCATGCCGCAGCATCTTCAACAGGCGGCGAATGCCGAAGCCCGTCGTCGCCGACCCGAACAGCACCGGCACCACCAGGTTGGACGCCGTTTCGCTCGCAAGGTCCGCTAGCACCGTCTCCTGGCTCGGGGCCTTGTCTTCCAGAAGCTGCTCCAGCAGCACATCGTCATGGTCGGCAAGCTGTTCCAGCATGTGAAACCGGTCGGCCGCTTCCCGCATTGCAAGGTCGGACGGAATGTCGATCCGCTCCGACGGCGCGCCCGGCCGATAATGATAGGCGCGTTCCAGCGCCAGATCGATAAAGCCGGTGATCCGCTCGCCCTCACGTATCGGAATCTGCCGCGCGACCAGCGCCGCCGCGCTCATCGGCTGCAGCGCCGACAGCAGCTCGCGGATCGATCCGCGCGCCTGATCGATGCGATTGACGAAGATCACATGCGGCACGCCCAGCGACTCGAGCTGCCGCAACGCGGGTTCGGCGAGCGGGGCGCGCACCGGATCGGGGTCGACGACGACGATCGCAAGGTCGGCCGCGCCAAGCGCCGCAGCGCCGCTTGCCGAAAATCCGGGCGATCCGGGCGTGTCGATCAGCCCGTAATCGTCGCCCATATATTGAAATCTAAGGAGATTGGGTTCGGTGGAGGATTGCCGTGCCCGCGCTTCCGGGCTGGAATCTCCAACTGTGGTGCCGGCTTCCACGCTGCCTTGCCGGCTGATCTCGCCACTTGCGTAAAGCAGCGACTCGGAAAGGCTCGTCTTGCCCGCGCCACCAGGCCCGACGAGCGCAATGACCCTCATTGCGCTGCATTTTCCTTCCATGACTGCATCTCCTCCTCGGCACGGCGGTCGCCACACTCATACGGAAGGCGCTACGCCATCGGGCCAAGGGTCTGCCTTTATGAGGCAGAGCGCAAGGGGGGTGTTACAGGTGAGCCTGTCCGGAGTGTCAGCCGAGGCGGTTCAGCGCCGCCCTCAGCCGCTCCGCCTCAGCCGAGCGCGCGGCATGGTCCTCGCGCGCCTGCGCGACGGCCTCCGGCTTCGCCTTTTCGACGAACGCCGGGTTGCTGAGGCGGCCAGCCAGCGAATCCCGCTCCTTCTCCGCCGTGGCGACCGCCTTCTGGAGCCGGGCCTTTTCGGCGGCGAGATCGATCACGCCTTCCAGTGGAAGCACAAAGGTCGCCTCATCGACGATGACCTGTGCCGCGCCACCGGACGGGGCGGCATCGTGGCCGACGCTCTCGATACGGGCGAGCCGCTTCAGCGCCGCATCGTGGCGGGACAAGCGCACGGCGGTAACGTCGCCTGCATCGCGGACGTGAAGCGCGAGGCGCGCGCCCGGCGGGACGTTCAACTCCGACCGCGCCGCACGGATTTCAGACACCAGCCGGACCAGCCAGTCAATCTCGGGTCCGGCCTCCGGATCAAGTGCCCGCGCGTCGGCCATCGGCCAATGGGCGAGGATGAGATCGTTCGCACGCGGACTCATCGCGTGCCAAAGTTCCTCGGTGATGAACGGCATGAACGGGTGCAGCATCACAAGAATCTGGTCCAGCACCCAGCCCGCAACGGTGCGGGTTTCCTCATCGATCTGGCCCTTGATCAGTTCCAGATACCAGTCGCAGAAGGTCGCCCAGACGAAATGGTAGATGGTGTTGGCGCTTTCGTCGAAGCGGAACTCCGCCATGGCGAGGTCCAGCGCCTGCACCGTCTTCACCGTCTCGCCGATGATCCAGCGGTTGACCGGCAGCGTCGCGGCGGGCGGCTCCATATGGGCGCTGCCGCCGATGCCGTTGGACTGGCAGAATCGCGCCGCGTTCCACAGCTTGGTGGCGAAGTTGCGATAGCCCTCCACCCGCTTTTCGTTGAGCTTGATGTCGCGGCCCTGGCTTTCCATCGCCGCCAGCGTGAAGCGCACCGCGTCCGCGCCATATTTCTCGATCAGCTCCAGCGGATCGACGGTATTGCCCTTGGATTTGGACATCTTCTGGCCCTTGGCGTCGCGCACCAGGCCGTGGCAGTAGACCGTCTTGAACGGCGCTTCGCCCATGAAGTGAATGCCCTGCATCATCATCCGGGCGACCCAGAAGAAGATGATGTCAAAGCCGGTGACCAGCACCGAATTGGGGTAATATCTTTCCAGAGGAGACCCGTTCATCCCGAGCGAAGTCGAGGGACGTGTCTCGACTGCGCTCGACACGAACGGCTCCTTTTCCGCTTCATCCGGCCAGCCAAGCGTGCCGAACGGCCAGAGCGCCGATGAGAACCACGTATCGAGCACGTCGGTGTCGCGCGTCAGCGTCGCATCGGGGCCAGCCTGCGCCCGCGCCTGCTCCTCATTCTCGGCGACGAAGACATTGCCGTCGCCGTCGTACCACGCCGGAATCTGGTGCCCCCACCAAAGCTGACGGCTGACGCACCAGGGCTGGATATTCTCCATCCAGTTGAAATAGGTCTTGGCCCAGGTTTCCGGCACAAAGCGGGTTTCGCCGCTGCGCACCGCCTCGATCGCCGGTTTCGCCAGCGTCGCCGCATCGACATACCATTGGTCGGTCAGCCAGGGCTCGATCACCACGCCGGAGCGATCGCCATAGGGCGTCTGGATGACGCGATCCTCGACCTGTTCCAGCAGGCCCAGCGCCTCCAGCCTTTCGACCACAAGCCTGCGTGCCTCGAAGCGGTCCAGGCCGAGCAGGTCATCGGGAATGCCGCCGCACTGTATCACCCGCGCCTCGGCATCCAGCATGTTGAGCATTTCGGCGGGCCTGAAACCGGCACGCTTGCCCACCTCGAAATCGTTGAAGTCATGCCCCGGGGTGATCTTCACCGCACCCGAGCCAAGCTCCGGATCGGCATGTTCATCGCCGACGATCGGCACCAGCCGGCCGGTGATCGGCAGCTTCACATTCTTGCCGATCCACGCCTTGTAGCGCGGGTCGTCCGGATGAACGGCCACCGCCATGTCCGCCAGCATCGTCTCGGGCCGGGTGGTCGCGACGACGATATGGCCGGAGCCTTCCTCCAACGGATAGCGGACATGCCAGAAATGCCCCTGCACTTCCTTCGTCTCCACCTCCAGGTCCGAAATCGCGGTGCGGAACTTCGGGTCCCAGTTGACGAGGCGCTTGTCGCGATAGAGCAGGCCCTGGTTGTAAAGCTCGACGAACACCTTGATGACGGCGGCGGAAAAGCCCTCGTCCATCGTGAAGCGCTCGTTCGCCCAGTCGCACGACGCGCCCAGGCGGCGGAGCTGCCGGGTGATCTGGCCGCCCGATTGAGCCTTCCATTCCCAGACATGCTCGAGAAAGGCCTCGCGGCCCATCTCCGCGCGCTTCTGCCCCTGGCTTTCCAGCAGCCGCTCCACCACCATCTGCGTCGCGATACCCGCATGGTCTGTGCCGACGACCCAGAGCGCATCCTTGCCCTTCAGCCGCGCGTGGCGGATCAAAATGTCCTGCAACGTATTGTCGAGCGCATGGCCGATGTGGAGCGAGCCCGTCACATTGGGCGGCGGAATTACGATGGTGAAAGGCTCCGCATCGGGCCGTTCGGGCCGGAACGCGCCGGAGCTTTCCCAATGCGGATACCAGCGCGCCTCGATGGCGGCGGGGTTGAAGGTCTTGTCGAGCTGGCCAGTGGTGTCGGTCATGATGCCGCCGCTCTTAGCCGCACCTGTCCGTCGGGGAAAGCCGTTCAGTCGGTGCCGGCTTGCAGCGCCTCGATCAGGTCGCCCGGGGCGGAAGGATCGACGATAATGGTGCCGTCGTCCTGCTTTTCGCCAATACGCCGGGGCGCGGCGCCACTGTTGTCGAACATGTCCACGCGGTCGGCTTGGTCCAGAAACCATTGCAACTGCTCGAACGATCGCTTCCGCCGTCCAAACACCTTGTCTTCGGGCACGTCATGGCCGCCTTTTGCAACCCTTATGCGGATACGTTCCATCTGGAGTTCGGCGCTTTTCAGAACCACATAGACCAGCCGCACCGAAAAGCCGAGGTTGCGCGCCTTCTCCACCAGCTTACGGTATTTCGGCGTCGACAACACCGTCTCCACGCCCACGCTTCGCCGCACGCCGAGCGAGGCATGAAGCCATGCTTCTATTCGCTGGACTGCGGCCAAATTGGCGGCCTGCTGTTCAAGCCCCTCCATCTCCTTGATTTCGGTGGTGAGAAGATCGGGATTTATGATCCAGATCGACCCATCAAAATCCTGGAGAAATGCGTCGGAATAAACGGTGCTCTTGCCGCTGCCGTTCGGCCCCGCGAAAATCCAGAGCGTGGGCCGGTCAAAATGGTTCGACACTATTCCGCAGCGATGGCGAGTTGCTTTTCCTTGCGCCGCTCACGCGACACATTGGATTTGAAAACCGAAAGAAGGTCGCTGCTGAACGTCTTGCTGTTGACGTCGATCACGCGGACGCGGTGCGCCTTGCCCGACGAATCGCGAACCGTGCGCGTCGTCACTTCCGACGAGCCACTGTCCCTGATCTTCGCAATTCGTAACTTGGCCATCCAATTCACCTCTGACGCCAAGATAATGGACATGCGCCGGTTAGGGAAGGCCTAGCGCCCCTTGCCGGTCAGCCGGGCGATCTCTCGCGAGACGACCTCGTCGACGATATCGGGCAGGTTCCTGTCCAGCCAGTCCTTCAGCATCGGCCGAAGCATCTCGCGGACCAGCCCCTCCAGCGTTACCGAACCCGATTCCGGACCGGCCATCGCGCTGGACAGCGCCTTGAGCCGCTCGGCCGTGGCCGAGGCCGTCGCATCGGATACTATTGCCGGGTCCTCCGCCGGGGCTTCGCCTCCGGCCACGTCGGTAAGCTCCAGCACCTCTTCCTCGGGCGCGCCCGGCTCCGCCGTTTCCTCAGGGACGGGAGGAATGTCGATTTCCTGCCGCGCGGCTTCGAAATGCGCCTCGAAGCTGGCGGTCCCGGCAGCGTCGGCACCATCGGGCGTGGGAGATTCGGACCCTGAGTCCGGCGCTTCGCTGTTACGGCCGCCTGTCTTGCGCGGCGTCAGACGTCCAGCCGGAGCGGGATCGTCCGCAATGATCCGGCGGATCGATGCGAGTATCTCCTCCATCGTCGGTTCACCGCGCGAATCCGCCATAACGCTCCCTCTTCCGGCCCAGATCCTATTCAGCGGTCGGGCCAACCGTCCTCGTCGCCTGCGGCTTCGGGGGCTCGCCCGTCCGCCAATCGGAAATGCTGTTTCTCACCCGACGGTAGTTGGCGTCGGGATCATAAAGCGCCCCGCCTTCCAACCCCAGGTCCCGCGCCTCCGCCTTTCCGATCGCCGCGAGCAAGGCAAAACCCGCCACATATTCATCGCGCTTTGCGGTCACCAAGGCAACCTGGCTGTTGAGCAGTTCCTGCTCGGCGTTGAGCACGTCCAGAACGTCCCGCGTGCCCACGGAATTTTCCGCCCGCACGCCTTCCAGCGCCAGCGTGTTCGCCGAAACGGCGGCCTCGGACGATTCCTTCACCGCGCGCGCGGTCTGCAGATTGGCGAAGGAGGCGCGGGCCTGATTGACCACGAACCGCTCGGTCAGCACCATATTTTCCAGCGCCTGCGACTGTTGCGCCTGGGCCTGGCGGACGCGCGACGCCACGGCCCCGCCCTGGTAAAGCGGAATGCGCGCCGTCAGCCCGGCCCGGCTGCTCTTCTGCACATTGTCGACGGGCGCGCCGGGCAGGCCCACCGCATCGTCCAACGTGTTGAGATAATTGTCATAGCTGGCGCCCACTGTGCCGGACACCGTGGGCAGCCGATCGGCCTTGGACGTGTGCACCGTATAGAAGGCCGCGCGTTCGGTCGCCTTCGCCGCAAGAATGTCCGGGTTGTTTTCAAGCGCGACATCGACGGCCTGGGTGGCCGTGGGCGGCAGGGCCGGCAGCGGCGGCGGTGGCTCCAGCTCCTGCGGAAGCGTCCCGACGACGCGCAGATAATTCTCGCGCGCGACGATCAAATCGCCCTGCGCCGCGGTTAGCGAGCTTTGCGCGCCCGCTAGCCGCGCTTCGGACTGGGCCACATCGGTGCGGGTGAGATCGCCCACCTCGAACCGGTCCCGCGTCGCCTGAAGGTTGGTGCCGAGCACCTTCACCTGATTTTCGTTCAGCTCGACGACCTGTTCCGCCCTTATGACTTCCAGATAGGCCGAGACGACGTCGACGAAGGTTTCCGCCTCGATCGCGCGCAGGTCCGCCCGCCCGGCCTCGACGCGGCTTTCAGCGGAACGGATTGCCGATCCCACGCGACCGCCCTGAAAAAGCGGAATGTCGATGTCGCCGTTCACCGTCAGCGACCGGCCGCCGGAATCGAGCCGCCCCAGTCCCCGGAAGCTTTGCGTCAGGCCCGTCGTCACCGAAAAGGTGGGCCGGCCCAGCGCCTTGGCCTGCGGGACGCCCTCGTCCAGCGCCCTCAGCCCCGCGCGCGCGCCGGTAAGCGACGGATTGCTGCGATAGGCCTGGTCCAGCGCCTCCCTGAGGGTGTCGGCTGACGCGGCCGGGGTGAATGCAGCTGCCAGCAGGGCCGCACCGGCGAGCATTTTCAGTTTCGTTCGCATGCGCTGCATGGCTCAGAACTGGAAGGCCCGGGCGCGGGCAAAGCCGGGCAACCGTTCGGCCGCCGGCGCATCCGCGAACTCCGTCAAGCCGAAGGCGTCGCCCGAACGCACGCCAACGGCGGCGCGTCCGACACCCATCGCGTCGATATGGACCGTCGCCAGCTTTCCGCCCTCGCGCAGCTGCCTGACGATCGCTTGCGGGATTTCCTCGACCGCTCCGTCGATGAGGATGAAGTCGAACGGCGCATGTTTCTTGACGCCGCCCTCAAGCTCACCCTCTACAACCTGCGCGCTCTTCCCCAGCAGCGCGCGCGCACGCGAAGCGAGATCGGCATCTGATTCCAGCATCGTCACATCCAGCCCCATGGCCGCGAGAACCGCTGCCGAATAGCCGGTTGTCCCGCCGATCACTAGCGCCTTCCCGCCTCCGGAAAGCCCGGCCTTTTCCAGCAGCTTGCCAAGCACGTCCGGCGGCAGCAGCGCCCTGCCCTTGCCCGCCGACGTCGTCCGGTCGGCATAGGCGACGGGCCGGCAACCGGGATCGACGAAATCCTCCCGCGCGACTGAATCGATGGCGGAAAGGACCTCGGGCGCGTTCACTCCCGACGTGCGAAGCTGGCTCACGATCATAGCCGCCCGCATCGCTTCAAAGCTCGGATTGTCCACAACAACACTTTCTGGCCGCGACCACTGACGAGGAACGCGCCGTGCGGCGCTGAACAGCCGCCCGCCACGTCCGCACCGGCTTTATCGTCCAAACTTGCGGTTGACCAGAGACTTGCAAGGCCGCACGGGCTCGCCACCGAACTCCTCATCGCCCAGGTCGGATGATGCGTCATTTACACCACAAGCTCTTGCCATAAGATGTTGTGATGCAGACACGCCTCGTCGAATATTTCCTGTCCCTAGAACGCGAAGGTCATTTCGCGCGGGCCGCGGCGCGCTGCAACGTGTCGCAACCCACGCTTTCGGCAGGCATCGCCACGCTGGAGGCGCAGCTTGGCAAGCGGCTGATCCGGCGCGACCCCAAATATGCCGGGCTGACGGACGAGGGCGTGGCGATACTGCCCTGGGCGCGGCAGCTGATCGCTGCGGCCGAGGCGCTGGGGCAGGCCGCCGAAACCGCGCGCGGGCCGTTGAAGGGCGAACTGCGGCTGGGAGCGATCCCCGCCGCCATGCCCGTGATCGGCCGTCTTGCCGAAGCGATGCTGGCGCGCCATGCGGGACTGAACGTCTCGGTGCGCGCGCTGACCTCTCGCCAGATCGAACGCGAACTCGCGGCATTCGAGCTGGACGCCGGCCTCACCTATCTGGACTTCGAGCCGCCCGCCCACGCCTTGTCCGTTCCCTTATATGTAGAGCGCTCCATGCTGATAAGCGCGGTGGACGGCGTCCCCATACCGGAGCTGCTCGACTGGGCCGATCTTGCCCGGTTGCCGCTTTGCCTGCTGCATCAGGGGATGCAGAACCGCCGTATCCTCGATGCACGGCTGGCCGAGCGCGGGCTGGCGCTCCGGCCGCGCGTCACGGCCGACAGCTATCTCGCCCTGCTCGGGCTGGTGCAGCAGGGGCGTCTCTGCTCGATCATACCCGACAGCCATGCGACCCTGCTGAACGGCCTCAGCTGGGCAGCGACCCGATCCCTGCCCGAAATGGGAGAAGGAAGCCGCGTGGGCATCATCGTGTCCGACAGCACACCCATGGGTCCGCTGGCGCAGGCGGTGCTTGGCGTCGCGCGCGAACTGCGCCTGCCGCCCGGCTTTTGCGCTGCCTGATAGATTTTCTCTATCAAGCATTGCCAGCTTCGATTTGACCGCAAGAGCACACGCCTGCACCATGTTTCGCTGACATTGGCCGACGATGGCGGGTTGAATGCACGAGTTTATCAGCACCTGGGTTGCGCGCCATGGCGCCACGCGCGACAAACTGCTGCCCCTTCTTCATGCGCTGCAGGAGGAAGTCGGCCATGTCGATGACACCCTTGTTCCGGCAATCGCCGAAAGCCTCAATCTATCGCGTGCGGATGTGCACGGGGTCATCACCTTCTATCATGATTTCCGCCGCCAACCGGCAGGCCGCCATGTCGTGAAGCTGTGCCGCGCGGAAAGCTGTCAGGCGCGCGGCGGCGCTGCGATGGAGGAAGCGGCGGCTGAACGGCTGGGGGTTCGAATGGGCGAGACGCGCGGTGACGGACAGATCAGCCTTGAGCCCGTCTATTGCCTGGGCCTCTGCGCGATCGGTCCCAATGCGCTTGTCGACGGCCGCCCTGTCGCGCGGATTGACGACGCGGCGCTGGAGCGCATCGCATCGCAGGTGGCGGCATGACGCGCGTGTTTGTCAGCCGCGACATGGCCTCGGTCGCACTTGGAGCCGATGCGCTTGCGCGGGCCTTGTCCGACATGGGATGCGAGGTTGTGCGCACCGGGTCGCGCGGCTTGTTTTCCGTAGAACCGCTCGTTGAGGTGGAGTCCGAGGACGGCCGCATCGGCTATGGTCCGGTTCAGCCGGAAGACGTGGCCGCGGTGCTGGACGGCACGCACCCGAACCGGCTGGGGCGGGTCGAGGCACTGCCCTTCTTTGCCGGGCAGCAACGGTTCACCTTCGCGCGTTGCGGAATCGTCGATCCGCTGAGCATGGCGGACTATGCCGCGCATGACGGCTGGAAGGGACTGGAGGCGGCGCGCGCGCAATCGCCGCAGCAGGTCGTCGACGCGGTCAAGGCGAGCGGGCTGCGCGGGCGCGGCGGCGCAGGCTTTCCGACCGGGATCAAGTGGCAGACCGTGCTCGATGCGCCGGGCAGCCCCAAATATATCGTCTGCAATGCCGATGAGGGCGACAGCGGCACCTTTGCGGATCGCATGCTGATGGAGGGCGATCCTTTCTGCCTGATCGAGGGGATGGCGATCGCGGCCCATGCCGTCGGCGCGACGCATGGCTATATCTACATCCGCAGCGAATATCCCTTTGCGATAGATACGATGCGAGAAGCCATCGGGCTGTCGGCCGAGCGCATCGTGCCCTTCACGCTGGAGGTGCGCGTCGGCGCGGGCGCTTATGTCTGCGGAGAGGAAACCGCGCTGCTCGACAGCATCGAGGGCAAACGCGGACAGGTGCGCGCCAAGCCGCCGCTTCCCGCATTGCAGGGACTGTTCGGCAAGCCGACCGTCATCAACAATGTGCTGAGCCTCGCGGCCGTGCCCTTCATCCTTGCCGAGGGGGCGGATGCCTATGCCGCCGTCGGCTTCGGGCGTTCCCGCGGCACCATGCCGGTGCAGCTTGCGGGCAATGTAAAGCACGGCGGCCTTTATGAGATCGGCTTCGGCATTACGCTTGGCGCACTGGTGAACGACATCGGCGGCGGTGCGGCGAGCGGCCGCCCGGTGCGCGCGGTCCAGGTCGGCGGGCCGCTGGGCGCATATTTCCCGCCCTCCATGTTCCATCTGCCGTTCGATTATGAGGCCTTCGCGCAGGCGGGCGGGCTGATCGGCCATGCCGGGATCACCGTGTTCGACGACAGCGTCGACATGGCGCAGATGGCGCGCTTCGCCATGGAGTTCTGCGCGGTCGAAAGCTGCGGCAAATGCACGCCATGCCGTATCGGATCGACACGCGGCGTGGAGATCATGGACCGGATCGTGGCAGCGCGCCACGTCACGCCCGTCGGGATGGAGCAGGCCGGCTCCGGATATCTGGGCGAGGCGCTCTATTCCCGCGCGCCATCGCGCATCGATATCTCGATCGAGGGGCAGACGGCGCTGTTGCGCGACCTTTGCGATACGATGAAACACGGCTCGCTGTGCGCTTTGGGCGGCTTCACGCCCTATCCGGTGCTGAGCGCGCTCGACCATTTTCCCGAGGATTTCGGTGCGCCGGCGCCGGTCAGACAAGCGGCGGAGCAGGACGCATGACCTTCACGCGCGAAACCGATCACGGCACCCCTCCCGTCATTGCCGGCGGCAAGACCGTGAGCCTGACGATCGACGGCCAGAACGTCACCCTGCCGGAGGGGACCAGCATCATGCGCGCCGCCTCGCTGCTGGGCGGTTCGATCCCCAAGCTGTGCGCCACCGACAGCGTCGAGAGCTTCGGTTCCTGCCGTCTCTGCCTGGTCGAGGTGGAAGGGCGCAACGGCTACCCCGCATCCTGCACCACGCCGGTCGCCGAAGGCATGGTCGTCCGCACACAGACGGAGCGGCTCAAGAAGTTGCGGCGCGGCGTGATGGAACTTTATATTTCCGACCATCCACTCGACTGCCTGACCTGCGCGGCCAATGGCGATTGCGAATTGCAGGATCAGGCGGGGGCGGTGGGCCTGCGCGACGTGCGCTACGGCTATGACGGCGCGACCAACATGGGGCAGGCGAAGGACCAGTCGAACCCCTATTTCGACTTCGATCCGTCCAAGTGCATCGTCTGTTCGCGCTGCGTGCGCGCGTGCGAGGAAGTGCAGGGAACGTTCGCCCTCACGATCGAGAACAAGGGCTTCGAGTCCAAGGTGTCCGCCTCGCAGGGGCAGGACTTCCTCTCGTCCGAATGCGTGTCCTGTGGGGCCTGTGTTCAGGCCTGCCCCACCGCCAGCCTGATCGAGAAGAAGGTGGTGGAGACCGGCACGCCCGACCGCGCCGTCGTCACCACCTGCGCCTATTGCGGCGTCGGCTGCACCTTCCGCGCGGAGATGCGGGGCGAGGAACTGGTGCGCATGGTGCCGTGGAAGGAAGGCAAGGCCAATCGCGGGCATAGCTGCGTCAAGGGCCGCTTCGCCTGGGGCTATGCCCAGCATCAGGATCGCATCCTGAACCCGATGATCCGGGCGAGCGTGACGGAACCCTGGCGCGAGGTGTCATGGGAGGAAGCGATCGCCCACACCGCCAGCGAGTTCCGCCGCATCCAGGCGAAATACGGCACGCGCGCGGTCGGCGGCATCACCTCCAGCCGCTGCACGAATGAAGAGACTTTTCTGGTTCAGAAGCTGATACGCCAGGGCTTCGGCAACAATAATGTCGATACCTGCGCGCGCGTCTGCCACTCGCCCACCGGCTATGGGCTGAAGACCACCTTCGGAACGTCGGCCGGCACGCAGGATTTCGACAGCGTCAGCCAGGCGGACGTTATCCTTGTCATCGGCGCAAACCCCACCGATGGCCATCCGGTCTTCGCAAGCAGGATGAAAAGGCGTCTGCGCGAGGGCGCGAAGCTGATCGTCATCGATCCGCGACGCATCGACCTGGTGAAATCGCCGCATGTCGGGGCGGAACATCATTTGCCGCTTCGGCCGGGCACCAACGTCGCGGTGCTGACCGCAATGGCGCATGTGATCGTCACCGAGCGGCTGTATGATGAAGCCTTCATCCGCGAGCGCTGCGACTGGGACGAGTTTCAGGATTGGGCGGATTTCGTCTCCGAACCGGCGCGTTCGCCCGAAGCGGTCGAACCGCTGACCGGCCTCGCCCCTGAGGACGTGCGCGCCGCTGCGCAGCTCTATGCGACCGGCGGCAATGGGGCCATCTATTATGGACTTGGAGTCACCGAGCACAGCCAGGGCTCATCCACCGTCATGGCCATCGCCAACCTTGCGATGGCGACGGGCAATATCGGTCGCGAAGGTGTGGGCGTGAACCCGTTGCGCGGCCAGAACAATGTCCAGGGCGCTTGCGACATGGGAAGTTTCCCCCACGAGCTTTCAGGCTATCGCCACGTCTCCGACGATGGCGCGCGGGCGATGTTCGAAAGCGCCTGGGGCGTGAAGCTCGACCATGAACCGGGCCTTCGTATCCCCAACATGCTGGACGCCGCGACCGAAGGCACGTTCAAGGGCATCTTCATTCAGGGCGAGGATATCCTCCAGTCCGATCCCAACACCCATCACGTCGCCGCGGGGCTGGAGGCGATGGAATGCGTGGTGGTGCAGGACCTGTTCCTGAACGAAACCGCCAATTACGCGCATGTCTTCCTTCCCGGCTCCACCTTCCTGGAAAAGGACGGCACCTTCACCAATGCCGAGCGGCGCATACAGCGCGTGCGCAAGGTGATGTCGCCGCTGAACGGCTATGCAGACTGGGAGGTGGTGCAACTGGTGGCCAATGCGCTGGGCCTCGACTGGAGCTACACGCATCCGTCGCAGATCATGGACGAGATCGCGGCGCTGACGCCGACCTTTGCCGGTGTCCATTACGACCGGCTGGAGGAGGAAGGCTCGCTCCAGTGGCCGGCGAACGAGGCGGCTCCGGACGGCACGCCGACAATGCATGTCGACGGCTTCGTGCGCGGTAAGGGCAAGTTCGTCGTCACCGATTATGTGCCGACCGACGAAAAGACCGGACCGCGCTTCCCGCTGCTGCTCACCACGGGACGCATCCTCAGCCACTATAATGTCGGCGCGCAGACCCGCCGCACCGCCAACACCGCATGGCACCCGGAGGACCGGCTGGAGATCCACCCCGCCGATGCTGAAAACCGGGGAATCAAGGACAACGACTGGATATGCCTGCGCAGTCGCGCGGGCGAGACGACGCTGCGCGCGCTCATCACCGAGCGGGTCGCGCCGGGTGTGGTCTACACCACATTCCACCATCCCGAGACGCAGGCGAACGTCATCACGACCGACTATTCGGACTGGGCCACCAACTGCCCCGAGTACAAGGTGACCGCGGTGCAGGTAAGCCTCTCCAACGGCCCCAGCGACTGGCAGCAGGATTATGCCGAGCAGGCGCGCCGGAGCCGCCGCATTGCGCCTCTGGAAGCAGCCGAATAGGATCGCTGCCATGAGCGACGAGAATGAAGTCATGTCGACCGGCGACCGGTTGATCTACATGGCGAACCAGATTGCGCGTAATCTGGCGGCTGAGGGCGAGGCCGAGGCGGTGGCCGCGACCGCGCGGCATATCGCCAGCTTCTGGGATCCCCGCATGCGCGCGCGGATCGCCGGCCTGATCGTTGAAAAGCCGGCTGCGTTTTCGCCCATCGCCGCCGCCGCGGTCCGCCGGATCACCCCTTGAACGATTCAGCCAGGCAGGAAGCGGCGCTTGCGCCACTGCCCTTCACCCGGCTGACCCCTGACGGCGCGAGCCGGCCGATCGACCGTGAACTGGCCGAGGAGGTGCCGGTCGCGATCGAGTTCAACGGCATCGGCTATGCCGTGCTGATGGCGACCCCGCAGAACCTCGACGATCTGGTGCTGGGCTTTGCCTTGTCGGAGCGGCTGTCAGGGCCGGAGGATACGCCCTTCGACGTCGACATCCATCGCACCCCGCAAGGAATGGTCGCACGGGCGAATCTGCCCCCCGAGCGGACGGGCGCGCTTCTGGAGCGGGTGCGCCACCGGGCGACCGACTCCTCCTGCGGCCTGTGCGGCATCGAGAATCTGGAACAGGCGAGCCGGCCGCTGCCGCCTGTCACTGCACGATCGCGCGCGGACCGCACGGCCGTCTTCCGTGCGCTGGCCATGCTGGGCGATTACCAGCCGCTCAACGCCGCGACCGGTGCAGCCCATGCCGCCGGCTGGGCGGGGGCCGACGGCGCGATCCGGCTGGTGCGCGAGGATGTCGGCCGGCACAATGCGTTCGACAAGCTGATCGGCGCGATGCGGCGGGCGGGCGCGGACTGGAGCGGCGGCTTTGCGCTGTTGTCTTCGCGCTGCTCCTATGAACTGGTGGAAAAGGCGGCGCTGTCGAACTGCCCGCTGCTCGTCACCATATCAGCGCCGACGCGGTTGGCCGCCGAGCGCGCCAAGGCCGTGGCGTTGCCGCTCGTCGTCCTCGCCCGCCCAGACGCGCTGCTGAGCCAGGGCTGGGAAGAAGACACGTCCGTCGAGACTTGAGGCTGTGAGCCGCGTCCGAATGCCCCTCCGCCTCGCCCATCGGCGGCAGAGGTGTTTAATGGGCTTGATGAAACACCCTCCGGCGGCTAAGCGGCATCGTCCTTTGAACGCCAATGCGCAAACTCAGAGGATTTCGAGTGCAAACTCGGCAGGTTGAAACTGAAAGACCACATGGTTTCAACGGGATGGCCCGATGGCGGAGTGGTTACGCAGAGGACTGCAAATCCTTGCACGCCGGTTCGATTCCGGCTCGGGCCTCCACCTAACTTCAACTTAAATTATTGTTCAATCTATTATATTTGTACCACACCCAAGCCACCGTTCCCTCACTGCATCCCTCATCAGTTAGCGAGACCAGTTCATAGGGACAGTCGCTGGGTCAACCCGCACATGGCGGGCAGCTCCGCCGCTCTTCATCCACGGCTCTGGCTTCGAGGGTCTGGTTCCGGACGCCGACGGCGGCGTCACGATCGATCGGCTGGATTGACTGCTGGGTGCGTCGTTCAGCCGGCGGTCGTCTGCTTTGCCGCGCACGCCGCCACGACCGGCGCGGGATCGTAATAGAATGGCTTGATCTCGCAAAGCTTGCCATCGCGGAAACGGAACATCTCGCAGATTTCGGCCGGCGCAAGCGACGGATCGGCAAAACGGATCGACAGGATCGTGACCGCATAGTCGCCACCCACCGTCGTCTGCACACGGTCCAGACCCGCCGCGTCCATTATCGTGAAGACCTTGGTGTAAAGCTCCTTCAGCGCACCCTTGCCGCGATAGACGCCCGCCATCGGCAGCGAGTCCGCCTCGCTCACCACGAAGTCGTCGGTCAGCATGGTTTCGATGCGATCCCAGTCCCCCGCGCCCGTCGCGGCGTAGAGGTCGTCGACAAACGCTTCGATCTCGCTTGCAGTCATGCCCATCATGATCCTCCCTTTGCTTGGCCCGTTCTCGCGCAAACACGCGCGTTGTGGACCTAGTGCAATGGCTAGCGACCCTGCGATCGCGACTGCGCTATGCAGGCACGATGAGGTCAGTGGTTCGTCAGATCGCCTATTTCTGCGCCGATGTGCGCGACGCCGCGGTCGCCCATCACCGCCGCTTCGGCTCCGGCCCCTATTTCGTCGCCGACAACATCCCCCTCGCCCGATCGGTGCATCGCGGGCAGGAACGCCCGTTCGATCACAGCTCGGCCTATGGCCAGTGGGGCGACGTGATGATTGAGTTCGTGCAGCAGAACAACGCCGGACCCTCTGCCTTTCGCGACATGTATCCCGAAGGATCGGGGCGCTGGGGGCTGCACCACACCGCCATCTGGGTCGAGGACGTCGACGCCGAAGCGGCGCGTCTCGCCGGCGAGGGCTTCCCCCTGGCGCAGCGGGCGGAGATGACCGACGGCTTCGTCTTCGCCTTCGTCGACACCGCCGCCGCCTATGGCCATATGCTGGAACTCTATGCCCCGGTCCCGGCACTGACCGGCTTCTACGCAATGGTCAGGCAGGCGGCGGACCGCTATCAGGGCGGTGATGTACTCACCACCATAACGATGACATAGGACGATCGTGAGCGAGACATGGCACCCGCTGGTTCCCGAGGCGGAATTTCCTGAAGACGGCAAGCTGGCGACGCGGGTCGGCGGCTGGTTCGTTCTGGCGGCGCGAACCGACGACGGCTTCCACGCCGTCAACGACCGCTGCACGCATCAGGCGGCGCTGCTGTCGGGCGGGCGTATCCGGCGCGGCGCGATCATGTGCCCGTTGCACGGCGCGCGGTTCGAGGTCGCGACCGGCCGCTGCATCGGCGCGGCCTATCCCGACCTTCGCACCTTTCCCGTGCGCGTGAACGGCGACGGCATGATCGAGGTCGCGGTGCCCGATGCCCCGCCCGGAATGGACGAGCTTCCGGTCACGCTCTGAAGGCCCCTCTCCCAAGCCATAGTTGGCCGGCCGGACGATGCGGCTAGTCTCGGCTTCCACGACCAAACACTGAGGAGATGATGCCATGCCCTTTACCGGACCCGCCGAGGATCGCCTCGCCATTCGCGACCTGCTCGACGCCTATGCCGACGCGGTGACGCGCTGCGACGTGAACAACTGGGGCGCGACCTGGGCGGAGGATGCCGAGTGGTCGCTGCCCGACTATCCGGAGATCGGCACCACCAGGGGTCGCGAGGCGATCATCGCCATGTGGGTCGAGGCGATGAAGCAATATCCCGGCATCATGTTCGAGGCCTGGCCGGGTTCGATCGAGATCGAGGGCGAGCGCGCGACCGTGCGCAGCTATTCGTCGGAAGTGTACGATCAGGACGGCGTCACCAAGCGCGACCGGGGCGTCTATGACGATGAATGCGTGAAGGTGGACGGGCGCTGGCTCTTCAAGCGCCGGACCTTCCGCAACATCCATCGCCAGCAAGGCCCCAGCGGCGTCTGAACCGCTGCTTCGACAGAAGCGGGCATTAAAAAAGGCGGGGATCGCTCCCCGCCTTTTTCGCATCTGGCCCGAAGGTCAGAAGCGCTTGGTGAACTCGACCTTCACGGTACGCGGCAGCGTGCCGAAGCCCAGCTGATCCGCCCGGACGCCGGCCGGCGTGCCGGTTCCGGAGCCCGTGCCGGGCCCATCGACGACGCCCGTCACATAGAACTCATTGGTCAGGTTCTTGCCGATCAGGGCGATCTGCCAATTGTCGTCCTCGGCACCGAAGCGGATGCCGGCATCGAGCGTCGTGTAGCTGTCCTGCCGGGACAGCGGATTACCGAAACCCGAGGCCAGATACGAGTCGCTGTAGCGGACATTGGCGTTGAGGCCGATCTTGAAGCGGTCGCTGACCGGCGTTTCGTAGAACACACCGATCGCGCCTGTCCATTCCGGCGCCACCGACAAGGGCGCGCCCGAAAGATCCTGCCGCGAGTCGATGGCCGAGAGGGTGATGTTGCAACCCTGCGCCGGGGTCTGGCCCGCGTAGCACGGTCCCTGCGGGAAGCTATCATACTTCGCGTCGGTGTAGTTGAGGGATCCGGTGATGTTCAGCCCGGGCACGCCGCGTGGCGCGAATTCGAACTCAAGCTCCACACCCTTGGTGTTGGCGTCCGCCGTCAACGTCTGGAAGGCAAAGATCGGCGCGTTGAAGAAGTCGACCTGGAAGTCCTTATAGTCATAGGTGAAGAGGACAAGGTTGGCACGCAACTGGTTTTCGAGCAGTGTCGCCTTGACACCGGCCTCGAACCCCTCGGCGGTCTCGGGATTGAAGGTCAGGTCGTTGAAGGGGTCGCTTGAAAAGGCGGAGTTGATGCCGCCGTTCGAGAAACCGCCCGACTTGTACGCCGTCTTGTACGACCCGAACAGCATCAGGTCGTCGGCCGGCTTCCACGTCAGCGTCGCTTCGGGCGAGAAATCCTTGAACGTCTGGTCGGCGGTGATGACGCCCAGCCCGTCGGCGGCATTGGCCGGACGGAAGATGAAGGCGTGCCTATCCGCTTGACGCATACACCCACTACATCTAGTGGCTGCCTTGTGGCGCGCGCCTGACTTTTCCTGCGGCTTGGTGCCACCCAAAGCGGTTGTAAAGGGTGGGGATTGTGGACGTTCTTGACCGCGACAAGCTGCCGTTCCCGAAATCCCTCCCCGAGTTCCAGCGGCTTTTCCCGGATGATGGCGCTTGCGCGTCCTGGCTTGAAAAAGCTCGCTGGCCTGATGGATTTGCGTGCCCACGCTGTGGCGTCGTCGGCGATCCGTTTCGTTTCACCACTCGGCCTGTCATCCTGATGTGCCGCTCGTGTCGCCGTCAGACCGGCCTGATGGTCGGCACGGCCATGGAACGAAGCCACATCCCGCTCAGCGTGTGGTTCTGGGCCGCTTACCTGGTTGCGAGTCAGACGACCGGCATATCTGCCGTCCAGTTGCAGCGCCAGCTTGGCCTGACCCGGTACGAGACGGCCTTTGGCCTGCTCCATAAACTGCGCGCCGCGATGGTGCGCCCCGATCAGGATCGGATCGGCGGGCAGAGCGGTCAGCATGTCGAGGTCGATGAGACCTGGATCGGCGGGCGAACGCGCGGCGAAGGCCGGGGAACCCACCACAAAACGCTGGTGGTCGCCGCCGTCGAAGTTCGTCACCGGGAGCCTGGCACTGGCCAGGACCGCCGCCGGAACGGACGCTATGCCGGAAGGGTTCGATTGGCCATCGGTGCAGACCGCAGTGCCGGTGCCCTTGGTGGCTTTGTACAGAGCGCGGTCGAGCCGGGAACGCTGGTCATCACCGATGATTGGAGCGGCTATAGCGGGTTGCAGGGCGGCGGTTACGACCATCACGCCATCGCCCAGTGTGGCGACCCGGAGGTGTCCGAAGAGTTCCTGCCCATCGTCCATCTGGTGTTCTCAAACCTCAAAGCGTGGCTCAACGGCATCCACCACGGCGTCAGCACCAAGCATCTGCAAGCCTACCTCAACGAGTTCACTTTCCGCTTCAATCGCCGCTTCTACCCGTTCAACGCCTTCCGATCCCTCCTCGGGATCGCCAGTGATATCGAGGCGCCGACCTTTGCCGAACTCTACTCAGGCCAATGGACCCACCATACCATATCTAGTGGGTGTATGCCTTAAGCGGATAGGCACGGATGAAGGTAAGCGCGGGATTCACATAGGGCTGCGAGAAGCTGCTGTCCTTCGTCTCATGCGTGTACCGACCACCGGCGGAAAGCTCGAGGCCAGGGATGATCTCATAGTTCAGCTGACCGAATATAGCCAAGGTTTCGCCAGTGGTGTCGCTGATCTTGGATGATGCGGCATAGATCAGACCGGCGGGTGCGGCCGAGTTGCGAACACCACCATAATAACCATATTGCTCAAAGTCGCGCCTGGTGTGCTGGTAAAGGCCACCGATCATGAAGTTGAACGGGCCATCAAACGCCGATCGCAGGCGAAGCTCCTGCGAATAGGCTTCCCAACTCGCGTTTTCCGTCGCCCAGGTCGGCGTTGCATCGCTCGTCTGGAAATCGCACACGCAGGCCCACTGGTTGCGGTTCCACTGGTAGTTGGTGACGCTCGACAGGACGAGCGTATCCAGATCATATTCGACTTCGCCATTGACCGCCCAGGACTTGTAGCGATTGTAGGGCTCGCCGTTCGGGCGGGCGAACAGCGACGCCTGCGCCAGTTCCACCGGGAAGTTGTTCTGGTGCGTGACGAAGTCCTTGGCACAAGGAAATCCGGTGAGCTGGCTGATCCCGTCCGCGCGCCCGCACGCGAAGGCGACATAGTTCCAGCTGTTGTTGAGCGTGTCGTTCCAGTCATAGGTCGTCTTGATCGTGGCGGTCAGCCGATCCTGCGGCTTCCACTGCAGCGTCATCCGCGCGAGGATCTCCTCCTCCTGCGGCATCGGGCTTGCGACCGGCGTCGACACGAGAGTTTCCGGATCGCCGCCCGTTGCCACGTCGATCGTGGTGTAGCCGCGATTCACCGAGACGTTGTCGTAATAGCCGCCATCCATCTTCGAGTAACGGACGGCGAGACGCAGGCCCAGCTGGTCGGACAGCGGACCGGAGACGATGCCCTCGATCTGATATTGCTCGGCCTTGAACTCGTATCCGGCAGTCGCGCGGCCTTCCCATTCGGGCGTCGGATCGTTGGTGCTGAGCGAGATCACGCCGGCCGTCGCGTTCTTTCCGAAGAACAGCGCCTGCGGGCCCTTCAGCACTTCGACGCGCTCGAGGTCGAAGAAGCCTTCCTGGATGACGCGGCCCTGCCCGTAATAGGCGCCATCGACAATCACCGCGACCGATTGCTCGATGCCGATCGACGTGGAGGACGAGCCGACGCCGCGCAGCGTGATCTGCGCGGCCGAGCCGTTGGAGGCGCGACCGACATTGAGGTTGGGAGTCGCGGCGGCGATCTTCTCGATGCTGGTGATGTCGCGCTGCTGGATCACCGCTTCGGATAGCGCCGTCACGGCGACGGGCACGTCCTGAAGGCTTTCCTCGCGCTTACGAGCGGTGACGAGGATGTCCTCAAGCCCGCCGACGGGTTCAGGCGCCTGAGCGAACGCAGGGTCGCACAGCAGCGACAGGCCTACCGCACTGGTAGCCAGCAGAAACGCTTTTGATCGAAGCATATTCCATCCTCTCCTGAAATTGTCGTTTTGTTAGATGCCCTTGATAGCGCGGAACAACTGCCCTGCCGCCCTCACCAAAGGTCTAGAGCGGTTTCCGATCATGCTGCATCGTATCCGCAGGCGGTGAAATAGTTGGCGCATTCTTGCGGGGTGTAGAGGTCGAGGATGCGGCCGATAGCGGTCCAGAGGCCGTGGATAGTGCGTTCGGCGGCTTTGCGCAGGTGCGCTTTGAGCTTCGAGAATGCTTTTTCGATCGGATTGAAGTCGGGGCTGTAGGGCGGGAGGAACAGGAGCGTTGCGCCCGCCGCCTCGATGGCCTCGCGCACCTCGGCGCCCTTATGGCTCGACAGATTGTCCATGACGACGATGTCGCCGGGGACGATCTCGGGGACGAGCACCTGGGTGATATAAGCGGTGAAGGCGTCGCGGTTAATTGGCCCGTCGAGCACCATCGGCGCGACCATGCCCGTGTTCCTGAGGCCTGCCACGAACGTCGTCGTCTTCCAGTGTCCGTGCGGAACGCCCGCGCGCAGCCGCTCGCCCTTGCGGCAGCGACCGTGGCGGCGCGCCATGTTCGTGCTGGCCCAGGTCTCGTCGATGAAGATCAGTCGGTCGGGGTCGAGATCGACCTGGCTCTCGAACCAGTCCCAGCGGCGGGCGAGGATGTCGGGCCGGTCCTGTTCGGTGGCGTGCGCGGTCTTTTTTTACGCGTGATCCCGTGCCGGTCGAAGAACCGCCACAAGGTACCGATCCCCACCGACACACCGTGCCCGCGCAGCATCGCCATCAACTCTTCGAGCGTCATGTCGGGCGTCTCGGCAATGGCGGCCCGGATGAGATCGCCGTGCGCCTCGATCCGCGCCGAACGGCGGTCGCCGCCCTGCGGGCGCGGTGCTACCGAGCCCTTGGCAAGCAGCCTTTGCCGCCACCGGATTGCGCTCGACACGCTGATCCCGAACCGCGCCGCCGCAGCACGGCACGACAAGCCGTCTTCGACCGCCGCCAAAACACGCTCGCGCAAATCCACAGACAAGGCTCGACCCATCCCATGCCGACCTCCTCACCGGCAAATCGGATGAATCAGAAAATATGCCGCTTGGGAATCCCTCGCGATTCAATCAGCTCGGAAACCGCTCTAGCCCTCTCCAAAATAATAGGTGCGGCGACTGCATCCGGGACCGCACGCTGCGAGCGCCCCTCAGGAGAGATCATGACGATTAATTACTTCTGGCAACTCGACAGGCATCCGGTCGGCCATGCCTTTGTCGACGCGCTGAGCCTGCGCACCGAAACGCTGGCCCCGCTGCGGCCGGGCGAGGTGCGCATTCGCGCCGACTGGCTGTCGATGGATTCAGGCACCCGCATGTGGATGAGCCCGCGCACCGACGGTTATCAGCCGCCCCTGCCGCTTGGGTCCAAGATGGTCGGCCTCGCGCTCGGTCGCGTGGTCGAGAGCCGCGATCCGCGTTTCGAAGATGGGACGCTGGTGCGCGGCTTCGGCCAATGGGCGACCTACTCGACCATGCTGCCGGATACGGCGGGAATGGTAGCGCTGGACGAAAGCGTCGCCGACCCGCGCGAACATATCGGCGCGCTCGGCATGAACGGCTGGACCGCGCTGGTGGGCGTGCGCGAGGTCGCGGCGGTGAAGCCGGGCGAATGGCTCGCCGTGTCGGCGGCGGCGGGTGCGACCGGCAGCCTTGCCTGCCAGATCGGTCACAACCTCGGCGCACGCGTGATCGGCATCGCCGGTGGCCCTGAAAAACGGCAGTGGCTGCTGGACGAACTCGGCTGCGACGTCGCGATCGATTATCGCAACGAGGATGTCGCGGCGGTCCTCGCCGGGATCGACGGAGGCGTGAACGCCTATTTCGACAATGTCGGCGGCCCGCTGCTCGACGCAATGCTGCCCAACATGGCGCATTACGGCCGTGTCGCGATCTGCGGCCTGGTCGCGGGCTATGCTGCAGACAAGCCGCTGCCCGGCCCTGCCCGCTTCGACCAGATCCTGATGCGGCGGCTGCGCGTCGAGGGCTTCTTCATTCCCGATTTCCTGCATCGCGGCCCTGAACTGAGCGAGCAGCTCCGCGCCTGGCTGGACGCGGGCCGCCTGGCGATGCGGTTCGACGAGACTGTGGGTCTGGAGAATGTCCTTGACGCCTATGGGCGGATGCTGAGCGGCGGCAACATCGGCAAGGTGATCGTCAGGCTGGCCCCCTGATGCCGATCATCCGCCATCATGCGCCGATCAACTGCCTGGTGGCGGTGCGCGGTCATCCGTTCGACCGCACCGCCTTCGACGCGGTCTTCCAGGCGATGGACGGGATCGCCGCGACGATGGTTGACCAGCCAGCCGCCGCGCGGCTGATGAACCCTGAAGGGATGCGCGGCTTCGACGCGCTGGTGCTGTACGACATGCCCGGCCTCGATTTCGAGGCGGCCGACGATGCGCCGGCCTATGTCGACCCGCCCGATGCGCTGCGCACGGGCTTTCGCCAGCTGCTGGAGCAGGGCACGGGCATTGTCGCGCTTCACCATTCGATCGCCGGCTGGCCGAGTTGGCCCGAATATGGCGAATGGCTGGGCGGTCGTTTCCTCTATCATCCCGGGCAGGTACGGGAGCGCGACTGGCCCGACAGCGGCTATGCGCATGATGTGACACACGATGTGGAGGTGCTGGTCGATCATCCGGTGACCGCCGGGCTGCCGCCGCGCTTCACACTCACCGACGAGCTGTATCTCTGCCCCGTGTTCGAGGCGGAGGTGGCGCCCCTGCTGCGATCGTCGGCGACGTTCACGCGCGACCATTTCTGGTCGGCGGAGCTTGCCGTGGCGGGCCGCATGCACGACCGCAGCGGCTGGGACCATCCGATGGGGTCGAGCCTTGTCGGCTGGACGCGGCAGGCGATCAACAGCCGCCTTGTCTATCTCCAGCCGGGCGACGGTCCAGCGGCTTACGACAATCCGCACTACCGCCGGCTGGTGGAAAACGCGATCCGCTGGGTTGCGCGGGCTACTGCGTGATGAGGCCGCCGTCGACGACGAATTCGGTTCCCGTACAATAGCGGCTCTCGTCCGACGCGAGGAACAGGTTCATGTTCGCGACGTCGATCGGCTCACCGAAATAGCCCATCGGTATGCTCGCCGAAATCTGCTCGAAGATTTCCGGATTGTCGTCCATCGCGACCTTCTGGATGTTGGTCATGATCATGCCCGGATGGACGCTGTTGACCCGGATCCTGTCACGGGCGCATTCCAGCGCGACCGCTTTCGAGAAGGAGCGCACGCCGCCCTTTGCCGCCGCATAGGCCGCGCAGCCCTGCACGCCGATCAGCCCCGCGACCGATGAGATGTTGATGATGGAACCGCCCTGCCCCACCTCGCGCATCAGCTTCACCGCGCGCTGCGTGCCGTAATAGACGCTGTTCAGATTGACGTCGTTCTGCCTGATCCATTCCGCATCGGTGAAGTCCGCGATCGCCCGCAGGATGGCGATGCCTGCATTGTTGACGATGACGTCGAGCCGGCCGTGATCACCCGCGATCCATGCGAACACCGCATCCCAGTCGGCGGTGCTGGTGACGTCGTGGCGCATTGCGCTCGCGTTCCCGCCCTTCGCCCGGATGTCCGCCGCGATCCGTTCGACGCCTTCGCCGTCAATGTCGGTGATGAGGACGGTCGCACCTTCTTCCGCGAAGCGTATAGCCGTCGCGCTGCCAAGGCCGGGCACCGACGCGCCTCCCGTCACCAATGCAATCTTCCCCGACAGCCTTCCCATGCGATACTCCTTGTCCAGATTGGTGAGGGCGTCCCGATTGCGGGACGCCCTCAATGCGCTCCCAGCAGGAGAACTCAGAAACGGAAGCCGATCGTCCCGCCGTAGGTGCGCGGTTCCAGCGCCATGCCGAAAGACCATAGCCCGGCCACGGTGAAGGCGTGGGTGGTCGTGCGCTCATCGGTAAGGTTGCGGCCGAACACGCGGACATAGGCGTCGACGTTGTCGAGCGTGAAGTCTACCGTCAGGCTGACGTCGACGAGATCCTGCGTGGTGGTGCGCACGCGCGAATCGTTGCCGTTGACGATGACCGCCGTGGCGTTGCCCGAACCGTCCGTCACTGGGGTGAGTGACGCTGCGGAGAGCTGCTCGTCATAGGGGCTGATATGCCTCCAGCCGACATTCAAGCTGACCCTGCCGAAGCTCGTCGGCAATGAGTAGTCGGCGTTGAGCGAACTTGTGAATTCCGGCGCATAGATGAGATTATTGGCCGAATAGTCGAACGGCACCAGACCCACGCCGCAGCTGTTGGAGGCAACCGGACCGCCCGCATAGGCGCCGCAGGTCACAAAGTCGCGGAAATGCGAGTCCATATAGGCGGCCGAGGCGGTGATCCTGAGCTCCGGCGTGACCCTGAGCGAGGCATCCATCTCGATACCCTTGATGAGCGCGCCGCCCGCAACATTGCCGGTGATCGTCTGGTTGCCCGTCGGACCGCCGGGGACAGTCAGATTCTGCTGCATGTTCTTGTAGTCGGACACATACCCTGCGAGGTTGATGTCCAGCCTGCGGTCGAACAGCGCCAGCTTCGCGCCGATCTCATAAGCGTCCACCGTTTCCGGCTGGAACGGCGTGCTCGCCGTCTCGGCCGTGGCCGCGCGCGGGCTGAACCCGCCGGAGCGATAACCGCGCGACCAGCTCGCGTAGAACATCATATCGCTGTTGGGCCGGTAGTCGATGCCCACCTTCGGCGTGAACTTGCTGAAGCTGGCGTCACCCGATCCCACCGGCACGAACTGATCGGCGCTGACGTTGCTGGGATCGATCAGCCGCCCGCCCGCGAAGCCGTTGCTCAATTTCTTGTTGTCGTGGCTCCAGCGACCGCCGAAGGACAGCCGGAATTTGTCGGCAAACTCCCAGTTGAAGTCGCCGAAGAACGCATAGCTTTCCGTGCGGCCCTCGACATGCTGCGCGTTGGTGTCGAACAGCGTGGGCGGCGTGGTGGGATCGAAACCGAACACACGCGACCATTGAGTAAGGTCATACTTGGAATGAAAATAATAGGCGCCGACCACATAGTCGAACCCTTGGAAGAGATTCCCCGATGCGCGTAGCTCCTGGCTCCACTGGGTGTAGTTCTGGCGCCTATCGACATAGTAAAGGTCGGTAGATGATCCGTCAAAGTCCTGGGTCTGCTTCTCGCGGCTGTGGCGCCATCCTGTAATGGAGGTGAAATTCACAAGGCCGGCATCGTAATTCATCTGCAAGGTGGCATCGGGTGCACGATAGTGGCTTTCCGCGTCATCGCCGAACGTCGTATAGAGATCAGTCGTGTTATTGCGGTTGCACTCGTTCGCCGGCTCGAATGCGCAGAACACCTCGCTGCTGTTGGCGAGGTTGCTGACCACCGGGTCGAAACTCTGCACGACATTTTCAATCGTGAACTGAGCGTCGAAATTCGATCCCGCTGGCTTGAACAGCACGCTTCCGCCATAGGTGTCGCCCTTGCTCCAGCCGGCGTTGACGTTGCGGATGACGTTGTCGTAGAAGCCGTCGGTCTCGTTGTGGAAATAGAAGAGCTTCACGCCCCATGTGTCGCCGTCGCCATAGTTGACGACCGCCTTTCCGCTCCAGGTGTTCCAGCGGCCATAGCTGAACTCGGCCTTTGCCCCCGGCTCCATGGTGGGTTTGGTGCGCGTGATGCTGATGACGCCGCCGATCGTGTTGGCGCCGAACAGCGTGCCCTGCGGCCCGCGCAGCACCTCGATCTGCTCGATATCGAACACATCCTGCAGCTGCCCGGTGTTGGTGCCGATGGTGACGCCGTCCACGACGACGCCGACGGTCGGGGTCTGCGACTTTTCAATATCGGCGTAGGTCAGGCCGCGGATCGATATATTGGCGGCCTGCGCCCCGGAATTCTGCTGCGTGATGAGAAGGCCGGGCGCGGCACCCTGCAAATCGCCGATGTTGACGGCGGCCTTGGCTTCGAGCATCGCGGTGTTGACCGCCGTGATCGCGACGGGTGTCGTCTGCAGCGTTTCCGACCGGCGGCGGGCCGTCACGATAATGTCGCCGTCATTCAACGGTGCTGCGTCGGCGCCCGCCGTTTCATCCTGTGCCAGGGCCGGCATCGCGACGCCGCCGAGCGCGGTCGATGCAAGACAAACAGCGATCAATTTCGCACGAGCAAGTGCCATGTCCTTCTCTCCCACACAGGCCGTCGGCCCGACTTCTTTTTGTGAGATCAGTATGAGAGACGGATGATCACTGCCAAACTGCACTTAGTTACAGGTGCGGCATCATAATCGTCAGTTCACTGTGCAACTGTTGCAGCGAGGACACGAAATTGACTGTTAACCGTCGCTTTCTATTATGTCGCCGGCCACAGGGCGCGCCCGTTCCCGACGACTTCCGGCTGGTCGAGGAGCCCGTTCCGGCGGCGCCCGCCGGCGGTTTCGTGATCCGCAACCATTTTGCCTCGCTCGATCCGGCGCAACGTGGGTGGATGGACGACGTTCCCAGCTACATGCCGCCGATCCCTTTGGGCGACCCGGTGCGCGCGACGACCGTTGGCGTGGTGCACAATTCGGACAATCCCGACTTCGCGCCCGGTCAGTGGGTGCTCGGGCTCAACGCGCTGGAGGACTACTCGGTGGCAATGCCGGGCGGTTTCACCAGCGTCATAGATGTGGCCCATGTCGACTCTCCGTCGCGTTTTCTGTCGGCGATGGGCGCGGTTGGGCTGACGGCCTATTTCGGGCTGCTCGAGGTCGGCAAGCCGCAGCCGGGCGAGACTCTGCTCGTCTCGGGTGCTGCCGGGGCGGTGGGATCGATGGTCGGCCAGATCGGCAAGATCAAGGGCTGCCGCGTCGTCGGCATCGCCGGCGGCGCCGACAAATGCCGGCGGCTGATCGAGCACTATGGTTTCGACGCAGCTATCGATTATCATGGCAGGAGCGTGACCGAGTTGGCGGCGTCAATCGCCCAGGAAGCGCCGCAGGGCGCCGACATCGTGTTCGAGAATGTCGGCGGAGACGTGCTGGACGCCGAGCTGATGAACCTGGCGATGCGGGCGCGCATCGTGCTGTGCGGCCTCATCAGCGAATATAACGCGCCGGAAAAGCACGGCGCCCGCAACCTCTGGCAAGTACTGGTGAAGCGCGCCACCATGACCGGCATGCTGATCGCAGATTATGTGCCGCGATTTGCCGAAGGCGGCGCCGAGATCGCGCGCTGGATGGCCGAGGGGCGGCTGCGCGTCGACGAGGACGTCCAAGTCGGCCTGGAAAACGCCTATGATGCGTTCATGCGGCTGTTCAGCGGCGCGAATACGGGCAAGCTGGTGCTGAAGATCGTGTAATGCGCGACGCCAGGCTGGAGCCGGTGGTCGGCTGTCAGACCCGCTTTATTTCAGGCGAGTCGTGGATTTCCATGATCTCGAAGACATTGCCGAACCAGTCGCGGCAATAGGTGGCGCAATAGCCGGACTTGCTGCCGTCGGCGTTCACCGTGATCGTCGAAAGGTCGGGCGGCGTATGAACGCGGACACCCGCCCCCACCAGCCGTTCGTGACAGGCGGCGATGTCGTCCACCTGAAGCGCGAAATGGGTGTAACCAAAGCGGTTGACGCCCCTGTCCGGGTCCTGCGGCTCCGACCGCGGCTGATGATATTCGAACACCTCGATATGCGTGTTGCCAAGGCGGCACATGAATTGATCCGCCGCGCTGCCCGGCAGGCCGACGACGGCATCGATGAAGGCATCGTCGCGCCAGCTGAGCGGCGGAACCTCCTCCACTCCGCCGAGCAGGTCGATGAAGAAGACCCGCGCCCGCGCGAGATCGGGCACGGAAATGCCGATGTGGTGAATGCCTTGAACGCCCAAGCCCATCGCGTCCTCCTGGATCGTCAGAACTGGACCCGCTTGGTATAGCCGCCGTCGACCACGACGTTGGTGCCGGTGGTGTAGGACGATGCCGGGCTGGCGAGAAACACGATCGTCTTGGCGACCTCCTCCGGCCCGCCCCAGCGGCCCAGCGCGAACTGTGCTTCCGTTGCGTTGTAAAGCTCGGGCATGGCGCCCTTGATCGCTTCCCAGTTGCCGCCGGGGAACTTGATCGGGCCGGGCGACACGCTGTTCACGCGGACGCCCTTCGGGCCGAGCGCCTGGCTCAGCTGTCCGGCATAGACGATGAGCGCGCCCTTCAGTGCATTATAGCCCTGCGGCACGAGGAAGGTTTCAAGCCCCGCGGTCGACGCGATGATGACGACCGAGGCAGCATCGGACTTCTCCAGATACGGCTCCAGCACCTCGACGCCGATCACCGCGCCCATGATGTCGAAGTCCAGCGTCTTATGCCAGTCACCGGTCGCGCCCGCGCCCGAGGTCGAGATCATCGGCACGAAGATGTCGCAGCCGCCGAGCTTCTCCGCCGCCGCGCTTAGCCAGGCGCGATAGGCATCGTGGCCCGCCTCCATGTCGAAGGGCTCGCCGATCACCTTGCCGCCATGCACCGACATGGCATCCGCCGCCTCGGCCACCTGATCGGCGTTGCGCGAGCAGAAGGCGATGTCGGCGCCTTCGGCCGCGAACAGTTCCGCGGTCGCCCGGCCGATGCCGCGGCTCCCGCCCGTCAGAATGACTTTCTTGCCTTTCAGTCCCAAATCCATGGTCATGCTCTCCGGGTATGGCTTCTCACGCTCCTGTCTGAAGGCGCGGGACGGATGCAGCCACTCCTCTTTTGGTCAGGAACAGGAGCGGTGTCGGACATGATAGCCCTGATGGCCTGCACAAGGGAGAATACATCATGGGCCGCTTGCAAGGAAAGTCCGCTGTCGTTCTGGGCGCGTCGGGCGTCGACAACATGGGCCAGTGCATTGCCCGGCGCTTCCTGGCCGAAGGCGCGCGCGTGCTGGTCTCGGGACGCAAGGAAGACGTACTTCGGGATTTCGCGGACGCTCATGGCTGCGAGTGGGCCTCTTGCGACCTGACCGATGAGGCGAGCGTCAACGCGCTGGCGGACACCTCGGCCGGCCGGCTGGGCGGCATCGACATTGCGCTTAACGCCACCGGCTGGGGCTTGCTCAAGCCGTTTCTCGACAATAGCCACGAAGACCTGATGGCGATGACCGCGCTGCAGTTCGTCGGTCCGTTCCACTTCTTCCAGGCCATGATCCGCAAGATGGCGCGCAGCATGGGCGGGCGTGGCGGATCGATACTGACGATCAGTTCGGCGACGGCTACCATCATGCTCGACGACCACGCGGCCTATATGGGCACCAAGGCGGGGATCGATCACGTCATCCGCTGCATCGCCAACGAGTTCGGCGAAGAGGGCATCCGCGCCAACTCGATCTCGCCCGGCCTGACCGACACCCCGATGACAGCGGAGGCGAAGACCGTGCCGGGTGTCTTCGAGGCGTTCCTGCCAGGCTATCCGCTGGGCCGGATCGGCACGTCGGAGGACATTGCGGCGGCGGCGGTGTTCCTCGCCAGCGACGAATGCTTCATGACGGGCGAAAACCTGCAGGTGAACGGCGGTCTGACGCTGCGCCGCAACCCGTCCAAGGCGGAAATCGAGCAGTCAATCGCCCGCGCAGCCAAAGGAGCCTGAATATGGTCGATCAGCTGCCGCTTCGTGCCATCATCATGGTCGCACTCGTGCCGCTTGCACGATCATAGTCGCGATCACCGTCCTGGGGGAGCCAGCGTCCTGGCTGCGCATTGGCGTGCTGTGCTCCGCATGCGCGCTGATCGGATTTGCCGCCACCGTTTAATGGCGGCGCGGATTAGCGCTGCGATGCCTCTCTCGCGGCCGCCCTCAGCAGATCCTTGCGCACCTTTCCGGACGCGGTGCGGGGAAAGTCGGCAACGAATACGAAGCGCTCGGGGATTTTCTGAGGGGCCAGCCCGCTTGCCCGGACGTGCGCCGCCAGCGTCTCCGCCTCCGGCTCAACCTCTCCCGCGATCACGAACGCGCAGACGCCTTCGCCGAGGCGCTCGTGGGGCATGGCCACCACGCTGGCCTCGCGTACCGAAGGATGGCTGTGGAGCACGTCCTCGATCTCCTTGGCGGAGATATTCTCGCCGCCCCGGATGATCAGGTCCTTCTTGCGCCCGGTGATGGTCAGCGCACCTTCAGGCGTCCGCACGCCAACGTCGCCGGTGCGGAAATAGCCGTCGCTGGTGATCGCCTCGCGCGTCTGCGCCTCGTCGGCATAGCCGAGCATCATGCCGGGACCGCGCGCCAGTATTTCCCCCTCCTGCCCGTCGGGCAGGTCGCGGTCCCCGGCATCGACGATGCGCACGTCATAGTCGACGATCTCGCCGTCGGTCGTCGCGGCGAGCTGCGGATCGCGCGGCCAGCCGAATGTCACCAGCGGCACTTCCGACGCGCCGAACACACGGAAGGCGCGGCAATTCTCGAATGCCGCGTTCGCGGCCGGGATGAGCTCGGCAGGAACGGCCGCCCCGCCACAGGCGAAGAAGCGGAACGTCGGCAGCCGGTTGCCGGCCTCCCGCGCCGCCGCCGCCAGTTCGACCAGGAACGGCGTCGCCGCTACCGTGCCGACGAGGCCGTGGCGGTCGATCAGCGCCAGCGCGACCTTTGCATCCCAGCTTTCCATCAGGACGGCGCGGGTCTGGCAGACCAGCGGCGCTTCAAGGCCATTGGCATAGCCGGAGATGTGAGTCACCGGCGACGGCATCAGCGTGCCCTCCCCGGCGCGCAGTTCCCAGTGCCGCGCGCTCTCGCGAAGGATGCGCTGGATCGAGACATGGCTGTGAAGCACGCCCTTGGGCCGCCCCGTCGTGCCCGAGGTGTAGAGGACCATCTTGACGCCGAGCGGATCGACCGAGGGGCGTGCGAAGGGCCTCCCCCGTCCCTCGGCGAGCAGCGCCGCATAATCGTCGGGACCATCGCCGCGGACGGTGAAGACATGGTCGAAGCCGGGGATGGTGTCGCGGATGCGGGCGGCCATGGAAGCGAAATCGAACTTGCGGAAGGTCGTCGGCACGAACAGCGCCCGCGCGCCGCAGTCGCCGACCATCAGCGATACCTCATGATCGCGGTAGATCGGCACGATCGGGTTGACGATCATCCCGCCGAGCGCTGCCGCCAGATTTACGACCGCAGCCTCGTGCCAGTTCGGTAGCTGGAAGGCGATGACGTCGCCGGGGCGCAACCCCCTGTCGTACAGCGCCGTCGCCAGCGCCTCGGCGTCGGCGAGCAGCGCCGCGCGCGTGATCACGCGGTCGCCATCGACGATCGCCACGGCGTCGGGATCGTCCGCCGCCAGCGCATGCGCCTGATCGGCAATCGTCCGCTCGTCCCAAAGCCCCGCGCGGGCAAAGCGCTCAAGATGCGGTGCCGGCACGGGCAGCCAGTCCCACGGCGTTTTCTTCCTCTCGTTCATGCCCGATTCCTGCCCGTCCGTGCTGCATCCGCCAATTGGCCAAAAAGGCAGGCACCTATCATCTCTTGCAGCTTGTGCCCCTCGTTCCGCTGTGGCGACATGGCCACAAAGCCAATGAGGAGAGTTACATGGACCGCGTCAAACAGCTAGGCAATGTGGCCGAGATCATGCTCGACTATGTCGAGAACAACCGGACCTTCGCCGGCGACAAGACGATGTCGGTACCCACCGAAAGCTACACCAGCAAGGACCAGTGGCGCGCCGAGATGGAGCTGGTCTTCAAGCGCGTGCCGCTGATGCTCGCCTTCACGGCGGAGCTGCCGAACCCCGGCGATTACAAGGCGATGGAGGCTGTCGGCCTGCCCATCCTTATCAACCGCGACAAGGCGGGCAAGGTCCGCGCCTTCCTCAACGTCTGCTCGCACCGTGGCGCCCCCGTCGCGCCGGAAGGGCACGGCAATTGCGCGCGCTTCACCTGCAAATACCACAGCTGGACCTTCGGTCAGGACGGCCGGCTGATCGCTGTCGCGGAGGCAAGCACGTTCGGCGACGTCAACAAGGCCGAGCGCGGCCTAACCGAACTGCCGTGCGAGGAGCGGGCAGGCATGATCTTCGTCTGCCTGACGCCCAATGCGCCGATCGACCTCGACGGTTATTTCCGGGGCTATCTGGAGGACTTCGAAGCGCTCGACTTCGGCAACTGGACTTTTCTGGGCGCGCGCACGATCGAAGGCGCGAACTGGAAGATCGCGTTCGACGGCTATCTGGAAGGCTATCATTTCGCGTCGCTCCATGCCGACACCATTCACCCGCGCACGCCGTCCAACCGCATGCATTTCGAAGGCTTCGGGCCGAACATGCGTATCGGCTTCCCGCAGCGGCACATCTCGGAAGCGCTTCGCGGCCTTCCGCGCAGCGACTGGGGCGCTCAGGAGAACAACGGCTACGACTTCGTGCGGATCTTCTTCCCCAATGTCTCGATCTTCGTCGCGCCGGAGATCACGCAGGTGGCGCAACTGTTCCCCGGGCCGACGCCCGACCGCAATCGCACCGTCCTCAACTATCTGCGCCGGGAACCCGTGCGCGACGAGGAGGATCGGGCGGCTGTCGAGACGATGATCAACTTCTTCCGCGACGTCACCTATCAGGAGGATTATGTCATCGGGCTTGAAATCCAGAAGGGCCTGGAAAGCGGCGCGCATGACGAGATCGTCTTCGGCCGCAACGAGCGGGGCAACCAGTTCTTCCACGAGTGGCTGAACTGGTATCTGGAGGATGATCCGTCGGCGCCCGAGCCGACGATGTAAGGGCAGGCGTGTGAACCCCATCTCGCTTGCCTCGGGCGTAGTGCCCGAGTTCGGCCCGCTCGACACCGTGCGCGCCGCAGCCGCGGGCGGGTTCGACGCCGTGGGCCTCTGGGTCGAGCCGGCGCAATGGACGGCCGAGACGACGCGGGAGATTCGCGCGGCGCTCGCCGACGAGGGGCTTCCCGTCCTCGACGTGGAGGTCGCCTGGCTGAAGCCCGATGCCGCGCTGGGCGATCATCGCCGCATCATCGACATCGGCGCGGACCTCGGCGCGGCGCACATGCTTTGCGTGTCCTCGCATTCCGACAGGTCGGCCACCGTCGCCGAACTGGCCGCACTGTGCCGCCATGCCGAGGGCAGCGGCATGCGCATCGCGCTGGAATTCGGCATTTTCACCGAGGTGAAGAATCTTGCTGCCGCACTGGCGATACTCGACGATGTCGGTCATCCCTTGCGTGCGTTGCTGATCGACCCGGTCCATGTCGACCGGTCGCGAAGCGCGATCGATGCCATCGCGGATATCGACCCTGCGCTGCTGCCCTATGCCCAGTTCTGTGACGCGCCCGCCGCGCGGCCCGATCCGGCCGATTTCGATGCGGTGATCACCGACGCGATCGACCTTCGCGAGCAGTGCGGCGCGGGCGCACTGCCGCTCGGCGCGCTTTACCACGCGCTGCCGGCCGGCATTCCGCTCAGCATCGAGCTTCGCTCCAAGGCCCTTCGCGAGACCTTTCCCGATCCCGCCGACCGCGCGCGAATCACCGCGCAGGCGACTCGCGCATGGCTGAAGGTTCTGCAATGACCGTGACGCTGATCACCCTGCTCAAGCGCCGGAGCGGCATGAGCAAAGCCGACTTCATCGCCTATTACGAGACCCGTCACCGCCGCATCGGCGAGGAGGTGCTGTCAGGCTATGCCAGTCGCTATGTCCGGCGTTTCCTTCATCCGGTAGACGGCACCGACCAGGATCATGACTTCGATGTCGTGCTGGAAATCGACTTCCCCGATCAGGCGACAATGGATGCCTGCTTCGCGGCGATGCAACCGCCCGAGATCATGGACCGCATCATCGCCGACGAGGAACGCTTCTTCGACCGCTCGCGCAACCGGGCGTTCACGGTCGAGGAACATGCATCGACGCTCCCTGATCCGAGAGCGGTCTCCCGCTGATCAGCCCTCGCTCGCCATGTGCATCACCCGATATTCGCGGCGCGTGAAGAGCCAGCGGCCGGTCGCCTTGCTCAGTTCATCGGCGTAGCGGCCGCGCACCCGCAGGGTCTTGCCTGATTCCGGATCCTGAAAGATTTCCGAGGTATAGACAATGGCGCTCGCGCGGTCGCCATCCACCGCGATTTCGCCCGGGGTGGAGACATAGATCATCGGCTTGGTGCAGTTTTCGAGCCCATAGACCTTCATCGATTCGACCCAGCCGGCGACGATGGCCGCCTTGCCGTCGAACCCGTCGAGCCCCGGAAACTCCGGCAGCGCCCAATAGGCATCGTCGGCCCAGGTCGAGCCCCAGAGTTCGGCATCCTTGGTCATGACACCGTGGGAGTAGGTTTCCACCAGCTCCCGGATCGCGAGGCGATCCTCAATCGGTCCTGCAAAAGCCATGTCGGCCTCCCTCACCAGCTATGCGGCTCGCCGTTCCATTTGTAGAAGTCGCCCGACATCTCGATGGTCCAGGCGTCGGCGAGCTTGCGGATGCCTGACGCGCTCTCCTGCGGCGTGATCTCGGCATCGGCGCCGCCCATGTCAGTTTGGACCCAGCCGGGGTGGACCAGCCCGACGATGATGCCGCGATCCTTGAGATCGATGGCGACCGACCGCATCATTCGGTTGAGGGCGGCCTTGGCGGCGCCATAGGCATAATAGCCCCCATAGGGCCAGGTCGATGCCGCCAGCTGGCTGGAGAAGTTGATGACCCTGGAGCCGGAGCGCAGGCGCGGAAGGAAAGCCTGAAGCACCCGCAACGGCCCCTGCACCATGATGCGAAAGGCATCGTCCCATGCCTCCCAGTCGGCGGCTTCCAGCTCGCCGGTCGCCGGCCCAGTGACGCCCGCGACATTGTACAGGATATCGACCGCCTCGTCGCCGGTCGAGGCGGCGCCTTCGCGCACCGAGGCGTCGTCCCCGACGTCCATGCGGTGCACGGTCAAACGACCGTCCGAGCCAGCGGCCATCGCCTCCAGTTCGGTCGCCCCAGCCGGATTGCGCACCAGGGCCAGGACGCGGTCACCCACGCTGAGATGCTGCCGCGCAAGTTCGAGGCCGATGCCGCGTCCTGCGCCCGTAATCGCCACCGTCTTCATCAGGGCCTCCTTCCTTCGAGCCAATCGTTGAGCACTTCATGGAAGAAGCGCACGCGTGTTTCCTGTGCCGAAAGATAAGCATCCTGATAGCCTTTGGAATGCAGGCCGGCCTGCATCCCCTCGGCAAGCTCCATGTCCTGATAGACGATCTGCCCCGCGAGTTCCGGGATTCCGCGCCCGGCGTCGAAGTCGCGATGCTCGCATTCTGTCGCTTCCTTGAGCGGACGCGGCCCGGCCATGATCGATTCGACCGTCTCCTGCCCCTCGACGGGAAAGGCCATGCACCACAGGTCGAAATAGCATTTTCCCGGATCGTCCGGGTGCGGCTCGGACCGGAAAAACACCAGATTGTCAGGCAGGAAGCTGATCGTCACATTGGGGAAAATGACGGTGTGCGGACTGTCGGTCAGTTCCTCGTCATTCATATGCTCGTAATGAACGTAGCCGCGTTCCTTCCACAGCCGACGCTTTGCCGCCTTGAGGTCGAGCCACCCCTGCATCGCCAGATCCTCGTAGGAGGCGTAGCTGTCGGGATCGATACCCCAGGCCTGAAGGATCATCTTGTACGGGTGCGGCAAGTGCTCCGGCAGCCGGTCTGACAGCGACGGGCGCATCGGCTGCACCGTCCGCCCATGGCCGCTGGGCCACATCTCGTGCCGGGCGGTGTCGACATCCTGGTCGATCCACGGCGGTACCTGCGGATGCGCGGTACGGGTATGATAGCTCTCGCTGAAATTGTCGGTGACGAACTTCCAGTTGGCATTGAGCGCGATCCGATACCAGGCGACGCGCACCGCCGTGTCCATCGGATAGTTGCGATAGACGTCGGGCATGGGCGCCAGATATTCGGCGAGGCTGGGCCCTTGTTCGGCCATGGTGTACCAGACGAAACCGCCCCATGTATCGCAGCGCAATTCCCTGAGCTTGAGCTTTCCGCAGGGATTGCCCTGAGGAAAGTCTTCCGGGTCCTGCGCATGTACCAGCACGCCGTCGAGCCCGTAGCGCCAACCGTGATATGGACAGGCGATCATGTCGGCGGAAGAGGACTGGCCCACCATCCGCATGCCGCGATGCGCGCAACTGTTGTAGAAGGCGCGGACCGATCCGTCTTCCTGACGGATGCAGATCACCGATTCCTTCATGAAATTATGGACGACATAATCACCCGGCTCCGGCATTTCCGCGGTGCGGCCGGCGATGTGCCAGATGCGGGTCCACAGCATGTCCCATTCACGCTGGGCAAATTCGCTGGAAAAATAGCGGTCGCCCGTGATGGCGTCGCCCCGCAGGTTGGCGGGATCGCGGCCGCTCAGCGGCGGCGGCGGTGCGTGCAGCGTCATGATCCTCTCCCGGTTGAAGTCTGGTATTGCGGACGGGGTGATGCAAGTGTGCCCGCGCGACGCGCCAGGCCAAACTGGCATAAAGGAGAGAAAAGCGGCAGAGGTGCCGGTTTCTCTCAGCGCCCCCGATAGAGGGCGTCGACCATCTGCGTCACCAGCCCGCGGATACGCGCGCTTCGTTCCCCCTGGCCGAGCACCGGCTCAAGCATCAGCATGCCCATGTGCGCCACCGTCGTCAGGTCGTTCGCCAGCCGCATGTCGTCCCAGTGCGCCTGCCATTGCGGGAAGGCACGGCTCATCTCGTCGAACCAGATCGTATCGTAACGCTGCGCCTGCGGCACGAACTGCTGCGCCAGTTCGCTATCGGTGCGGGCCGCCACCGCAAGTTCCACATAGGCGGAATATTCGCGACTGTGGACCGATTGCCAATGCAGTTCGCTCGCGATCTCGACCGAGGAGAGATCGCCGTTCGTGGCCAGCGCCTCGAGATAGGCGTCGAGGTAGGCGCCCATCCTCTTGTAGAAGACATGCTCGATCGTGGCCGCCACCAGTTCCATGCGCGTGGCGAAGTGATGGTGCATCGCACCGCGCGACACGCCGCAACGCTGCGCGACATGCGCGGCCGAGAAACTGGCGTATCCGCTCTCGACCAGGCAATCGATAGCCATCTCGACAAGCCTGAGGCGGGTGCCGGCGCTTTTGCGCTGCTGCCAGTGGCGCGGCGGTTCCGCCCCATGCACCGGGTTGACGGCGGCCAACATGCGCTCGCGGATCAGTTGGAGGGACATCGCGCAATCATAATGCGCACGCCCGCGGCATCACCAGCGTTTCCTGCCTAGCACAAACCTCAGTTCCCGAAGCCGGGCAGCAGTCGGATAAAACCGACAGTAGTGCCGGTGTGAAGCGAGAACCACCTCACCACCCAACGCGGGGCGCCGCCGGTATGCTGTCACAGGGAGAGGACCAATGACGCCGCACCACCGCAAGTTGTCGTCCAGTTGCCTGAGCCTTGCAATGGCGCTGGGCATCGCCGGCCACCCGGACTCCGCTGTCGCCCAGGAACAGGACCAGGGCATCAGCGATATTGTCGTCACCGCGCAGAAGCAGTCGGAAAATCTCCAGGACGTGCCGATATCCGTCTCCGCCATCACGGCGGAAACGCTGCAGGATCAGCAGGTCACCAACATTGCCGACCTGTCCAACAGCCTGCCGAACGTTCAGATCAACAGCTTCTCCAACTCACCCGACTCGGCGGTCTTCACCATCCGGGGCATCGGCGTGAACGACGCCGACCCCTATGTCGGCACGACCGTCTCGGTGGTCGTCGATGGAGTTGTCGTGGGGGTCAACACCGCCGCCCTGCTGTCGCTGTTCGATATCGAGCGGGTGGAGGTTCTGCGCGGCCCTCAGGGCACGCTGTTCGGCGCCAATACCACCGGCGGCGTCATCAACGTGGTGACCAAGCAGCCGACCGGCACGCTGGGCGTCGAGGGCGAGATCATCTACGGCAACTACAATCATCTCGAGGCGAATGCCGCCGTCAACTTCCCGATCACAGACAATCTCGCCGGCAAGGTGAGCATCCTGCACAACTCGATGGACGGCTTTTTCCGCAACTATGGCGACGGCCGGCGCATCGGGGAGCGGAACGTCACCTCCCTGCGTGGCTATCTGAAATATGAGCAGGGCGACTATGACGCCACGCTGATCGGCGAATATGTGCGCAGCCGCAACGGCTCCCAGACGGGGGTTATTATCGCGGGGCCGGGCGAGCTGTTCTACACGCCGGGAGAGACCGAAGATCCGTTCTCCTTCCGCCGGGGCCTGAGCAACGATCAGCCCGACTACAACAACCGCGACACCTATTCGATCACCCTCACCCAAAATCTCGACAGCCCCGTCGGCGAGATCACGTCGATCACCAACTATCGCGAATATGACAGCGATCTGTATTCCGACGACGATGCGACCACCCGCATCCTCCTGCAGACCCGGCGGCAGACCGACCATCGTCAATTCTCGCAGGAATTACGCGATCTTATCAGAATCGGCGATTCGACACGGCTCATCGTCGGAGCCTTCTATTTCGAGCAGAGCTATTTCCTCGATCAGGATGGCAAGCTGGACGGCTTCCTTCCCGGCCTGGGGCAACCGCAGACCCAGGATCAGGAGAACCAGTCGATCTCCGGCTTCGCCCAGCTCTACCACGATCTGACCCCCGAGCTGCGTGTCCAGGCGGGTCTCCGCTACAGCCACGAGCGTACCGAGGCGGTGTCGACCACAGCCAACACGATCAACCCCAGCGGTCAGGCGACGTTCGACGATCCGCTGATCCCCGGCAGCCTGATTGTCGCATCGGGCAAAAAAAGCTGGAACCGCATCGGATACAAGGTCGGCATCGATTACCGGCCGATCGATGAACTGATGCTCTACGGCTATTATGCGCGCGGCTTCAAATCGGGCGGCTTCACCGGCCGTATCGCCATAGCGGAGGACATCGGCCCGTTCAATCCGGAGGAAGTCGACACTTTCGAGGCGGGTCTCAAGGCCGATCTTCTCGACCGGAGGCTGCGGGTGAACCTCGCGGCGTTCCTCAACAAATATCGTGACATGCAGGTGGTGCAGAACATCACCTACCCCAGTGGCGCCAACTCCGCCTCAATCGCCAATGCGGGCAGGGCCGAAACAAAGGGTTTCGAGCTGGAGCTGACCGCCGCGCCGGCCCAGGGCCTGACCCTCACGGGTTCGCTCGCCTATCTCGACGCCCGGTACGAGGAATATGACACCCGCGTGCTCGACCCGGGCACCGGCAATCTGGTGCCGGTCTCCTATGCCGGCAACCGTTTGATGAACTCGCCCGAGTGGAGCGCATCGCTGGGGTTCAACTGGACCCAGCCGGTGGGATCGGGAACGCTCACCGCGACCGGCCAGTACAGCTACACCAGTTCCAAATACACGAGCTACACCAACCTGCCGGTCGAGCTGGTCGGCGCGGTCAATCTGGTCAACGTCAGCCTTTCCTGGGGGCCGACCGACGGCAACTGGGAGCTGGGCGCCTATGCCCGAAACCTCTTCGACGAACAGTATTTCAACCAGAAGCTGAGCCTCGCCGGGATCGGCACCCTCGCCTCGCTCGGCAATCCGCGCGAATATGGCGCGGTGTTCCGCTTCAACTTCTGACGCGGGGACGGGAATGATGTCGACCGTCGACGCCTGGACGTTGGCGGCAAGCCATGCGATCCGCAACGTGCTGGCAATCCACAGTCGGGGCGTGGACCGGGGTGACGGCAACCTGCTGGGCGCTGCCTATCATGCCGACGCGACGGTCGATTACGGCTTCTTCGCCGGTGAGGCATCGACGCTGGTGTCGATCCTCGCCGGTGCGCAGGCAGCCGCCCCGCCAACAATGCACCGTACCGCAGGCAGCGACATCCGCGTTTCCGGCGCACAGGCGGTCGCGGAATCCTATGTCATCGCGGCGATCGAGGAGCCCGGGCTGAGACGCACGGTCTTCGGCCGCTATCTCGACCGGTTCCGCCACGACGGCGACGCGTGGCGGATCGCGCACCGGATCTATGTGCTTGACGGCAACACCAATCGGCCCGGCGATACCAGCCGCGCCGACCCGCCGGTCGCGAGCGACCATTTCGTGCCCGCGGGGGGCAAGGGCGCGAGCGACGCCGGCCGCGCGCTGCTTGCCCATCATGATGCCTCCACCCGCATGCTGCAGAAGGTGACACCCATGGCCCCTGACGAAGCCGCCCTCGACGCGGCGCTTGCCCGCGAAGCGATCCGCCAGCTTGTCGCCGGCTATTGCCGCGGCGTCGACCGCGCCGACGCGGCGCTGCTCGCGTCGATCTTCTGGGAAGACGCGACCGTCATCTCCGGCATCGTGAACGGCACCGCGCCGGATTTCGCGCGCGACATCACCGCCTTCGTCCGCGCCAACATGCAAAGCTGCTTCCACTCGGTCGCGAACGAATGGATCAAGGTACGCGGCGATCACGCCGTGGGCGAGCATTATGTCATCGCCCATGCGCGCGCGGCCGAAACCGACAGCATGACCGGGGGCCGCTATATCGACCGGTACGAGCGCCGGGACGGCGTATGGAAGATCGCCAGCCGCGCCTTCGTCAGCGACTGGGCGACCAGCCACCCCACGACCTATGAGAGCGGCGGCTTCTACGAGGCGCTGACGACGCGCGGATGCTTCGGGCGCGAGGATCTCGTTTACGGGCTGTGGAGCCAGTCGTGACCAGCGCGGTGCTCGCCACGCCCACGCATGTCGCTCCCGAGCGGGTGGTCGACATCGACATCTACGCGCTGCCGGGACAGTCCGACGATTTTCACGCCGCGTGGAGGACGCTCCAGGACGGCGCGCCGCCGATCGTCTGGACGCCCCGCAACGAGGGGCACTGGATCGCGCTATCCGGCGAGGTGCTGGCGGAGGTGCAGTCCGACTATGAGCGCTTTTCCAACCGCATCATCGTCATCCCCAAGTCGGTCGGCGCGCAGCACGGCCTGATCCCGACCACCATCGACCCGCCCGAGCATCGCCCCTATCGCAAGCTGCTCAATGACGCCATGTCGCTCGCCAAGGTGCGCCGGATGCACGAGAGTATCAGACAGACGGCGGCCGAACTGATCGACGGCTTCGTGGATGCGGGCCGGTGCGATTTCACCCACGACTATGCGCGGGTCTTCCCGCTACGCATCTTCATGTCGCTGGTCGACCTGCCAATCGCCGACGTCGAGCGTATCCGCCACTGGGCGGAGTGCATGACCCGACCCAATCCGCCCATGCCCTTCGGCGCCGCCAAGCGCGCCTTCTACGACTATCTGGCGCCCGTGGTTGCCGCGCGCAGCGCCGCCCCGGGCGAGGACCTGATCAGCCATGTCGTGACCGCCGATATGGAAGGCCGACGGCTAACCACGGATGAGGCGCTGGCGCTGTCCACCCAGGTCCTGATCGCCGGCGTCGATACGGTCGTCAATTTCCTCGGCTTCCTGTTCCTCCATCTCGCCACGCACGACGATACGAGGCGGGAGCTGGCGGCGATGAGCAGCAGTGGGCTGCTCACTGCATCAAACGAACTGTTCCGCCGCTTCGGCCTTGTTATCATTGCCCGCATCGTGCGCGAGGACATGGAGTTTCACGGCGTCCGCCTGAAGGCGGGCGAGCTGGTGTGCATCCCCACGCAGGTGCATGGTCTCGATGCGCGGATCAACGCCTGCCCGATGGATGTCGATTTCAGCCGTCGCAGCGGCCGTCACTCCACGTTCGGCAGCGGGCCGCACATGTGCCCCGGTCAGGAACTGGCGCGCGCGGAAGTGGCAATCACGCTGGAACAGTGGCTGCGGCGCATTCCCGACTTCCGCGTCGCCGCCGATGCCGATACGCGCTGCTCGGGCGGCATCGTCGGACAGGTCAATCGCCTCGTACTGGAGTGGGATCGATGAGCGCCACTCGCTCCGGCGGATGCCTGTGCGGCGCCGTCCGCTATGAGGCGGCATGGCCGCCGCTGGCGTTGGTCGTCTGCCATTGTCGTAACTGCCAGAAACAATCGGGCTCCGCGCTATCGGTCGTCGCCATGGTCGCGCGCAACGGCCTCAACGTCACTGGCGAAATGGCAATGTTCGAGGATCGGGGATCGAGCGGACAGGCCGTTTACCGCCATTTCTGTCCGGCCTGCGGCTCGCCGCTGGTGACCGACACGCCGGCCGCGCAGGCGGAAGGCCATATCTTCATCAAGGCGGGCACGCTCGACGAGACCGCGGACCTGACGCCCACGGTGCATTTCTGGTCATGCCGCGCGCAACACTGGTTCCCGTTTCCCGAGGGCACCCAGCGCCTCGAGACGCAATGAGGAGAGATGTTTTGGCCAAGATGGACGGCAAGGTCGCGCTGATCACCGGCGGCGCTTCGGGACTGGGGGCGGAGGACGCCCGCGTCCTCGCGCGCGAAGGCGCCAGGGTGGTCATCACCGACGTGCAGGACCGGCTGGGTCAGGAAGTGGCGGCGTCGATCCCCGATTGTCTCTATCTCAACCACGACGTTCGCGACGAAGCGCGCTGGCGGGAGGTCGTCGAGGCGACGATCGACCGCTTCGGACGGCTCGACACGCTGGTCAACAACGCCGGCCTCGTCCGCTTCGCTCATATCGAGTTGATGTCCTACGCCGACTACAAGCTGCAGGTCGACGTCATGCTCGATGGCACCTTCCTCGGCTGCCATGTCGCCCTGCCGCACATGTCGAAGGACGGCTCCGGCGCGATCATCAACATGGCATCGATCGCCGGGCTGATGGGGATCAGCGCCATTCCCGCGTACAGTGCCGCCAAGGCGGGCATCATCGGCATGACGCGCAGCATCGCCGTCCACTGCCGCGAGCAGGGCTACAAGATCCGCTGCAACGCCATCGCGCCCGGCGGCATCGCTACGCCGATGACGGCGCAGGCCGTCGCCGAACTGCCCGACGACGATCCAGGCCGCGCCCAGACCAATGCTTTCGGCATGGGCCAGCCGAGCGACATCGCCAACATGGTCCTTTATCTCGCCTGCGAGGATGGGCGTCACATTACCGGCACCACCATCACCATCGACAATGGGGAGACGGTGGCATGACCAGCGCCTTCGACCTGGAGGCGGAGGTCCGCGACCTCGCCGCGCGGCGCGACATACACGACGCCGTCTGCCGCTACATGCGCGGGCTCGACCGGCTCGACCCCGTGCTCCAGCGCAGCGCCTTTCACGACGATGCCTGGATCGACGCCGGCACCGTCAAGGGCGACGCTAACGGTTTTGTCGAGCAAGCGCAGGCGCTCCTTGCGACGATGGAGGGCACGCACCACATGCTGGGGCAGGTGCGCATCGAAGTGGACGGGGACACCGCCCGGGGCGAATGCTACTTCCAGGCATGGCACGATACGCGCGACGAAGCCGGCAATTCGCGCGACCTGTTCGTGTCCGGCCGATATGTCGACGAATATGCCTGTCGCAATGGCGAGTGGCGGATCGTGAGACGCGCGCTCATAACCGACTGGGTATGTGACAATCCGGCCCACCGCGCTTTCTTCGCCGCCGGCCCCGAACTCATCCGCGCCGGGAGACGGGGCCAGGATTTCAGCGACACCCGCAACTGGCCGGCAAGAGAGGAATGACACCATGACCGCCGAACCCATGCTTTCCCGCTATTCGAAGGACTTCGATCAGCCCGTGCGCGGCGATACCATCACCGCCGACCGCTATATCTCGCGCGAGTGGATGGAGCGGGAGATGAAATATCTCTGGCCCAAGGTCTGGCATCTCGGCGGGCTGGTCGCGGAACTGGAGGAGGAAGGCGATTTCATCCGCCACAACTTCGCCAAGGAGTCGGTCATCATGGTCCGCCAGGCCGACGGATCGATCAAGGCGTTCTACAACAGCTGCCCCCATCGCGGTAATCGGCTGGTGCTGGGCGACGTCGGTTCGACCCCGCGCATCACCTGCGGCTATCATGGATGGCAGTTCGACCCCGACGGCACGCTCGTCCATGTGCAGGATCCTGACGATTTCCCGAACGGCAACCCGTGCGGCAAGGTGAAGCTGAGCGAACTGCGCTGCGATACATGGGGTCCGTTCGTCTTCTGGTGCATGGATGACGATGTCGCCCCGCTCCACGAGTGGCTGGCGCCCTTCCCCCAGCGGCTCGCCGGCTATCGCCTCGAAAACTGGGTGCGCGTGCTCAACGTCTCGGCGGACTGCGATTTCAACTGGAAAATCATCCGCGACAATTTCAACGAGAGCTATCATCTGCCGACGATCCATCCGGAGCTGTCGACCTTCATCAACGACGGGCTGCCGACGACCCTGTTCGAGATGTACCCGTCAGGCCACAACTCGATGTGGATGGTCGGGCATCAGGCGACCACGCGGAAGGATTATGTCAGCGGTGACGTACCCCCCGGCCTCTATGAGGCTGCGGAGGCCTGGGGTATCGACCCCAAAGCCTATCGCGGCCGCACCGCAGACATCCGGCAGGCGGTCATCGAGGCCAAGCGCAAATTCGGCCCGGAACGCGGCTATGACTATACGAACATGAGCGACCAGCAGCTTGTCGACTATTTCCACTGCACGCTGTTTCCCAATCTGACGATCACCATGTCTCCCGAACAGTGCCAGATCCTGCGCACCGAACCGCATCCGACCGACCCCGAAAAGTGCGTCTTCCAGCACTGGTGTCTCTATCCGCCGGTCAAGGGCATGAAGGAAGTCGAGACGCCGGTGGGCAAGGCGCCGCTGAAGCATGACGCAATCCACCGGCACAGCACCTATGGCGACGGCGTTTCGCTCGGTTTCGTTGCCGACCAGGACCTGTCGATCGGCACCACCCAGCAGCAGGGACTGAACTCGCGCGGGTTCAAGGGCTGCATCCTGTCCAATCAGGAAAAGCGCGTGCAGCGCTTTCACGAGCTGCTGAACGACATGCTGTGCGGCAAGGAAGGATGACGACCGTCACGCTGGGTCAGGTCGGCCCGCATGTCATGCAGGCCGCCTTCATAGTCGAGGATGTGGAGGCGGCAGCGCGTGCGTGGATCGCCACCACCGGCATCGGCCCCTTCTTCCTGGTGCCGCATATCCGCCTTGCCGAGGCGCGCTATCGCGGAGCGCCCTCGGATGGCATCGACTTCTCGGTCGCGATCGCCCAGTCGGGCGGCGTGCAGATCGAACTGATCCAGCAGCATTGCGACCGCCCCAGCGCCTATCGCGACACGATTGCCAGGGGGACGACAGGCTTCCACCATTTCTGCGTCTACACCGACGATTATGACGCGACCCGGCAGCGCTATCTGGACCAGGGCTTCGTCAGTGCGGTCGATGGCGTCTTCGGCGCGATGCGCTTCTGCTATGTGGACACGTCACCTGCCCTCGGCTGCATGATCGAGATCGTCGAGCAGGACGACGCCCAGACCGCTGCCTTCACCCGCATCGCCGAGGCGGCGCGCGACTGGGACGGCAGCACCGACCCGATCCGACCGCTGTTTCCGGAGTGACGCCATGACCCCGTGCCCCATCGAAGACCGCCTCGCCATTCAGGATCTGATGATCGCCTATGCCCACGCGGTCGACAGCCTGTCCGACATCGACGGCATCTGCGACGTCTTCACCGAGGATGCCGATTTCGACCTCTCCGGGATCAACTATCCCAGCGTCAAAGGGCATAGCGGCATCCGCGAGTTCTTTACCGGTGTTTTCGCAGGCATGGCGCATCATGCGCACTATCTGACCAACTTTGCGGTCACCGCATACGCCGGCGACAGCGCGACCATGCGCGCCTATGTCATCGGCATGGGCCGGTACAAGGATGGCGGCGGCATCACCGTGCATGGCCGCTATTATTTCGACGTCGTGCGCACCCCCCAGGGATGGAAGACCAGGCGCTATACGATGGACTTCCTGATCCCCGTCGAAGCCTGACGCGGATCGGACGCGCCGTCAGACCTGCGTAAAGCCGCCGTCCATGACGAGTTCCGACGACGTGACGAAGCTTGCCGCGTCGGAACAGAGATAGACGACACCGCCCGCCATCTCGTCGGGACGGCCGAGCCGGCCGATCGGGTGACTGGCGACGATCGCCTGCATCGCGACCTCACGCGATGGCACAGCGCCGAGCGCGACGTATTTGTCCATGATGCTGGTCAGCATGGCCGTGTCGATGCCGCCCGGATGCACGCTGTTGCAGCGGATGTTGTAACCGAGCGCCGCGAACTCGATCCCCATGCACTTAGACAGCATTTTCACCGCCGCCTTGCTGGTGCAATAGGCGGCGTTGAAGGCGGCGCCGCGCATCCCGCCGACGCTCGAAAAATTGACGACCGAGGCGCCGCTGGCCCTCGCCTTGCCGCCTTCCTTCAGCAGCGGCAACAGCGTCTGCACGCCGATGATGATGCTGTCGACGTTGATCGCGTTGACCCGATGGAACTCGGTCAGCGGCGTATCCTCGATCTTGCTGACGACCGAGATCGCGGCGACATTCACGAGAGCGTCGATCCGTCCATAGCGTTCCTGCGCCAGCGCCGCGACCGCCTTCCAGTCGGCCTCGCTGGTGACGTCGTGACGCAAATAATGCTCGGCCCCGATGTCGCCCGGATTGTCGCCGATATCGGTTGCGATCACGGTGGCATGCGCGTCCTTCATCGCCTGCACCGTCGCACGCCCGATGCCGCCCGCCGCGCCGGTCACCACCGCCACGACATTGTCGAGTGCAATCGTCATCGCTCGATCCTTTGACCTATTGCGCGGTCCAGCCGCCGTCGATCACCAGTTCCGCACCCGTCATGTAGCTGCTGTCGGCGCTGGCGAGGAAGAAGGCGGCCGACGCCAGTTCCGACGGATCGGCGAGCCGGCCGATCGGCGTCTTGCCCGCCACCATCGCGACGAGGTCGTCGGGCTTTTCCGCAATGCCCGTGTCGACCCAACGCTGAAAACCCGCCTGGAGGAGCGGCGTCACCACGAAGCCGGGATGGAGCGAGTTGGCGCGTATCGGCATCTTCTTCGCCGCGAACTCGACTGCTATGCCCTTGGTGAAGAGGCGCACCGCGCCCTTGCTAGCGTTGTATGCAGACACCTCGTTCATGCCGACAAGCCCCATGATCGAACTGACGTTGATGATCGAGCTGCCACCCTTCACATCCCACCCGCTCTGGGCCATCAGCGGCACGAAGGCGCGGACGCCCAGGAATACGCCATCGACGTTGACCGCCATGATCCGCCGCCAGCCGTCCATCGACAGGGTCTCGACCGGGCCGGTGAGGTCGATTCCGGCATTGTTGACGAGGATGTGGAGCTTGCCGTGCCGTTCGGCCACGGCCTCCGCTGCGCGCGCCCAGTCCTCCTCCTTCGCGACATTGGCCTGCACATAGCTGGCCGCCTCGCCAAGCCGCGCCATTGTGTCCTGCGCCACCGGGCTGTCGGAGCTATCCAGGTCCGACAGCACGACCTCCGCCCCTTCGGCCAGGAAGCGCTCTACACAGGCAAACCCGATGCCGCGCAGGCCGCCGGATACGAAAGCGACGCGCCCCGTCAGCCGCTGTGCACCCAGGTCGCTCATACGCCCATCATCCCCGCCGTTGTTGCACCGTCGATCACATATTCGGCGCCCGACACGAACGCGGCCTCGTCGGATGCGAGCCAGGCGACAAGTCCGGCCACTTCATCGACCGACGCCATGCGTTTGAGCGGCGACATGCCTTCATAGGCGGCGCGGGTCGCTTCGGCAGCGCCCGACTGCTCGATCAGTTTCTGGATCATGGCGGTCTCGACGACACCCGGCAGGATCGCGTTGACGCGGATCCGGTACCCGCGATTGCCGCAATGGACCGCCGCCGATTTCGCGAGCGCGACCACCGCGGCCTTCGACACCGAATAGGCGACGAAATTACCCATCGCCCGATGCGCGTTCATCGAACTGTTGATGATGATCGAGCCGGTCGGCCCTCCGGCGTTGCGCGCCATCGCCTTGATGGCGTGCTGCACGGTCAGCATCGCACCAGTCTGGTTGATGCCGATGACGTTGTTCCAGCCGTCGAGACTGATATCCTCCACGCTGCCGTCGCCATGTTCGGTACCGGCATTGGCGAAGGCGATGTCGAGGCGACCACGCGCGCTCAGAAGGCTCTCCATCAGGGCGACCCATGCGGCACCGTCGCGCACGTCGTGCCTGTGAAACTGCGCCCCCGTCTCCGCGCACAGTGCCGCGGCCGCTTCGGCGTTGGAGCCGGTAAACGCGACCTTGGCGCCTTCGCTCACGAGACGCCGCACGGTTCCCGCGCCAATTCCCGATGTGCCGCCCGTCACCAGCGCGACCTTGCCGTCCAGCCGTCCGCCCACGCGCCAGCCCTCCTCTCCGTTGCTGCCTTATTGTTCCGGCAAACGCCGCCGCCCCGCAACCTAGCTTTTGTTCAAGGTGACCCGATGACGGAAACGGCGCACAAGAACAAAAAATGGCCAAACTGCAATTACGGAGCGGGATCGATGGCGGAACGTGACCCGACATGCAAAGGCGGCATGGCGCGCAGCCCCGGCATCAGCTGGACCGAGCTGATGGCGCAGGACTCACGGCCCGCGCCCGATAGCCTGACGCAGGAACATTATGAATATCGCGGGTCCGACCCGATCCCGGCGGACCGCTATACCAGCGAGGCCTTCGCAAAGGCGGAGCGTGAGCGGATGTGGCCCTATGTCTGGCAGTTCGCCGCGCGCGAGGAGGACTTGCCCGATCCCGGCGACTATGCCGTTTATGAAAATGCCGGCCGGTCCTGGCTGCTGTCGCGGCAGGAGGACGGTTCGGTCCGCGCCTTCCACAATGTCTGCCTGCATCGCGGACGCAAGCTGAAGCGCGAGACGGGAACGGCGGACCGCTTCACCTGCCCGTTCCACGGCTTCAGCTGGAACAAGGACGGCAGCTTCGCGCAGATGCCCTGCCAGTGGGATTTCTCCCATCTCGATCCTGCCGCGATGAACCTGCCCGAGGCCGAGGTCGACCGCTGGAGCGGCTACATCTTCCTGCGCGAGGAGAAGGGCGGACCCAGCCTGCGCGACTATCTCGCGCCCCTGCCCGAGCATTTCGCCCGCTGGCGGCACGAGGAATGCACGACGGTGATCTGGGTGGCCAAGGAAGTGGCGGCCAACTGGAAAGTGACGGCCGAGGCCTTCATGGAAGCATGGCACACCGTCATCACCCATCCGCAACTGCTGCCGTTCACTGGCGACTGCAACAGCGCCTATTGGAACTGGGGCGACAATGTGAACGCCAACCTCGTTCCCTTCGGCATCATGTCCCCCCATCTCGACGCCAACGGCAAGGAACAGCAGTGGATCGTCGACGAGTTCGTCAAGTATAACGGCCGCTCGGCCGACAATTACGAGACCGCCAGCGATCCTTTCGCGGTCTCGGTGCCCCAAGGCATGAGCGCGCGCGAGGCGCTGGGAGCGGCAATGCGCGCCGGCTATACCGCGCAGACCGGCTATGACCACGACCATGCGACCGACGCTGAATTACTGGATGCGCTGGTTTACAACGTCTTCCCCAATTTCGCGCCCTGGGGCGGCTTCATGCCGAACATCATCTATCGCTGGCGGCCGGGCAAGACGCCCGACACCTGCCTGATGGAAGTGCGCATCCTGTCACGCGTCAAGAAGGGCGAGCCGATGCCGCGCGGCGTGCCGATGAAGCTGCTCGGCCCGGACGATAAATGGACAGCGGCGCCCGAACTCGGCATCCTCGGCGACGTGTTCGAACAGGATATGGAGAACCTGCCTTATGTGCAGGAAGGTCTCCATGCTTCCAAGACGGGCGTCGTCCAACTGGCGAACTATCAGGAAATCCGCATCCGCCAGTTTCACCAGACGCTCGAGAAATATCTCGATGGGCGGCTCGGAGCCAAGGCGTGAGCGAGAAGGAGACGCATCCGCCGCGGATCGACTGCGTGTTGATCTGCGGCGGCGTCTGGCATGACATGGACTTCGCGCGGCTCGAATTGCTGAAGCTGCTCGCCGAGGACCAGCGGGTCCGCACCCGCGTGTTCGAGAATTACGAGACGCTCGACGCGCTGCGCGAGGCCGATATCCTGATCACCTACACCTGCGACGTGACTCCTTCGCTCGCGGCGCAGGAACTCCTTCGCGGTTGGCTGGCGAACGGCGGGCGCTGGTATGCGCTGCATGGGACCAATTCGGTGCTGCGTCTGCTCGCCGAGGGCCCGGATGCGGGCCTGTGGGAGGCGCCACGCTGGGCGCCACTGTTCATGGACCTACTGGGCAGCCAGTTCCTCAGCCACCCGCCGATCGCGCCATATCGTGTGACGGTCGCTGACCCTGCGCATCCGCTGACCCAAGGGATCGAGCCGTTCGACACGACGGACGAACTCTATCACATGGAATGTCATGGCGACCTTCACGTGCTCCTCGAAACCGAGTGCACGCAGGAAGGCACCGGCTTTGTCGAGGCCGCGGACGCGCCCGGCATGCATCCGGTCATGTACCTGAAGCAGCACGGCCGGGGTGCGGTGCTGTACAACACGCTCGGCCATTGCCGGGGTCACTACGACCTGCAGCCGATGCTCGACTGGTGGCCGACCGTCGACCGTTGCGCCTGGGACCTGCCGGTCTTTTACGAACTGCTTCGGCACGGCATCGGCTGGCTCAAGGAACGCGAACCCGCCGCCTGATCGCTCAGGCGGCGATGCCCGCAAAGCGATCAAGCGCCGCGTCGGGGTCGTCAGGCCAGCGCGACAGGACGAGCAGCCGCTTGTGGCCGTGGCCGATGCTGAGTTCGTCGGTCACGCCCATGCCGCCGTGGAACTGCACCATTTCATGCGCGAGCGTCAGCGACACGTCGGAGATGAATGCCCGCACGCCGCACACGGCATTGACGAAGTCCGCATCGCCGCGCGCGACCATGGCGAGGTTGAGAAGGGCGCGCGCCTGCTCGATCGCGGCATATTGCGCGACCATGCGGTGCTGGATCGCCTGAAAGCTCGACAGCGGCACGCCGAACTGCTCGCGCGTGCGCAGATAGTCCTTTGTCTCCGCAAACAGCCGTTCCATGATGCCCAGCGCTTCGGCGGCGCGCGCAAGATTGGCGAGCATCGTGGCCTTGTCGATAGCGGCGGCGCCTCCTGAGACCATATGATCGGCCGACACGCGGACGCCGTCCAGCCGGAGCGAGACCGCCGCGCCGCCGTCGGCCATGCGCCAGTCGGAAATCGCGAGGCCCGGCGCATCGGCGGGCACAAGGAACAGCCGCACCGATGCGGGATCGCCCGGATCGCCACCTTCGCGTGCGCTCACCAGATAGCCATCTGCGTCGACACCGGCCGGAACATAGGCCTTGGCGCCGTTCAGCACGGCACCGTCGGCGGACAGCTCCGCCCGGGTCTTGACCCACAGCCGGCCGGCGCGGCTGCCGGCTTCGGCATGCGCGACCGCAAGCCGCCGATCACCGGTGATCAGGTCGGGGAGCCACGCATCGCGCAGCGCCGCCGGCGCCGTGTCCGCGAACAGGCGCCCCGCGAACAGTCCGTTTTCGATCAGTGGTTCGACGACCAAGCCGCGTCCCAGCGCCTCGAACACCGTGGCGATGCCCGTGGCGTCAAGCTCGAGGCCGCCCGAGGCTTCGTCGAACAGCGCCGCGATCAAACCCAGCTCGCCCAGCAGACGCCAGTTGTCGATCGAAAAACCGGTGGCTTCACGCTGGTAAGCCCGACGTCGGTCGATGTCATATGTCTCGTTGACGAAGCGCTCTGCCAGGGCCTTGAGCATTTCCTCGTCTTGGCTGAGATCGAAATTCACCCACGCTCTCCCTTCTGGGACTGTGTAGCAGGTCGAAGGAGGTTGGCCCGCTGCGCAAAAGATCAGGGGAGGACTGGTCCGATGCAACGATGGTCGCATTGTTCCGGATGCTAAACTCCGCTAACTTGCCGTAAAATGGAAGGGAGCGGAGTGAGTCCATATTCCCAGGCGAGGGTGGAGGCCGTCAGGATCTCCAGACCCGAGGACATCAAGCGTGCGGCGGAAGCGCTCCACGCCTTCGCCATGGAGTGCGGGCTGCGAGCCGCGCCGGCACATGACATAGCCGACAAGCGGACACCGGTGGATGCCGACGGCAACCCGCTGGCGCGCGACGTATTCGGCTGGACCGAGGAGCGGGTCTGGTGGCGCAACGCCCGCATTGCGCTGGATTCGCCGATCACGTCCGCCTGCCGCTTCGAAAGCCAACCCTTCTGGGTCAACGCATCGGGCTTTCACACGCGTCAGCCCAGCGCCTATCTCGACTCGGTCGATCTCACCAACTTCGATACGCGCGCGATGACCCGCGCGGCCATTGTGGTGCCCGTCCATCTACCGTTCGGCCAGATCGGCGCGGTCAGCTTCAATCCGCTTGACCCTGAACAGACGGACCTGTCGGAGGCGTTCGAGTTGGTCAGCGATGCGCTGGGCCTCTACGCCCGCACCTTTATCGCCAGCTATGTGCATGTGATGGGCTCGATCCAGGCCCTGCCGCCGCAATCGCGCCTGTCCAAGCGCGAGGTCGAGTGCCTGCGTTGGGCGGCGATCGGCAAGACCGACATGGAGATCAGCATGATCATGTCGCGCAGCCGGGCAACGGTGCGCTTCCATATCCACAATGCCTCGCTGAAGCTCAACGCCGTGAATCGCAGCCAGACCGTCTTCAAGGCGGCACAGCTCGGCTACATCTCACTGAACAAGTGAAGGTGGCCCTCCGCGCTGTCGTGTGCGGTAAACCGGGCGGCGCGAACGCGCCTGGATGATACAGGGACGGTCCTCCACGCAGGCCATCGACGCCCTCCACCCAAAGCCGGGGATCGGCCAACGCCCTCTCCGCTATTCCTTGGGCCCATACTCTCATGAACTGGCAGAAGAGCTACCCTAGCGTTTTGCAGAGTCGGAAAAGTTCGGAAATCGGGCGTATCTCTCAACCATACCGGACCCATGCCGGAGTGGAGAACGATGCAGGCAATCGCCGAAGGCCTTTTTACCGATGAGACTCCGCCGCGCCTGATCGGCGGCCGCGACCGCACGACAGGTCGAATCGTTTTCCCCTGTCCGCAGGGCGAGCGGTTCGAGCCTTGGCCGCTCCAGCGCAAAGGGACGCTCTGGTCCTGGACGGTGCAGCGCTATCGGCCGAAGTCGCCGCCTTATGCCGGCCCCGACGCCTTCACACCCTGGGCCGTCGGCTATGTCGAGCTTCCGGGCGAGACGATCGTCGAGGCGCGCATCGTCGGCGTGGAGTTCGATTCCCTGCGCATCGGCATGGCACTGGAGCTGACGCAGGTGCCGCTCGATCCCGCCGCGCCCGAATCGGCTCTGATCCCCGCCTTCATGCCCGCGAGTGCGAACCGATGAGCGATGTGTGCATAGTCGGCATCGGCATCCATCCCTTCGGCCGCACCGATGGACTGTCGGGCGTCGATCAGGGCGTCGTTGCCGTGCGGCAGGCGCTCGACGACGCGGGAATCGACTGGCCCGCGATCCAGTTCGCCTATGGCGCATCCGATGCGGCTGGGAATCCCGACACGATGGTCGACCGGCTGGGGCTGACGGGTGTCCAGTTCATCAATGTGCGCAATGGCTGCGCCGCCGGCGGATCGGCTTTGTTTTCGGCGCAGATGGCGATCAAGTCGGGCGAGTATGACCTCGGTCTCGCGGTCGGCTTCGACAAGCATCCGCACGGCGCCTTCAACGCGCTGCCATCGGAATACAACCTGCCCGACTGGTATGGCGAAGCCGGCTACATGATCACCACGCAGTTCTTCGCGTGCAAGATCATGCGCTACATGCACCAGCATGGCATCAGCCGTGAAACGCTGGGACGGGTTTCGGAAAAGGCGTTCCGCAACGCAGTGCACGCGCCCCATGCCTGGCGGCGCGAACCGGTGCCGCTCGATGTGATCCTCGACGCGCCGATGGTGAGCGATCCCTACAGCAAGTTCATGTTCTGCTCACCGGCCGAAGGCGGCGTCGCGCTGATTCTCGCCAGCGAGAAGAAGGCGCGCGAACTGGGCAAGCCGCTCATCCGCCTGAAGGCCGCGACGATGCGCACACGCCCGCCGGGGTCGTTCGAGGTGTTCGCCCCGTCGATCGACGTCGACCGCGGCGGCTCTGCGACCAACATCGCGTCCGCCGACGCCTTCCGCCAGGCAGGCATCGGTCCGGAAGGCATCGCCGTCGCCCAGCTTCAGGATACGGAATCCGGGGCCGAGATCATGCACATGGCCGAAAACGGCTTCTGCCGGGACGGCGAGCAGGAGCAATGGCTTGCCGAAGGCCGGACGGAAATAGGCGGCCGCTTGCCCGTCAACACCGATGGCGGCTGCCTTGCCTGTGGCGAGCCGATCGGCGCGTCGGGCCTGCGTCAGGTCTATGAGAATGTAGTCCAGCTGCGCGGGCACGGCGGCGGCCGGCAAGTGCCGGGTGAACCGAAGACCGCTTACAGCCACGTCTATGGCGCGCCGGGCGTTTCGGCCGTCACGATCCTGGAACGCTGATGGATATCGACCTTTCCCCTGAAGACAGCGCCTTCCGCGACGAAGTCAGAGCCTTTCTGGCCACGTCCCTGCCCGACAGCGTGCGCGAGGGCGCGGCGGCGACGCCGTCGGTCTTCGTCGAACCGGAAATCGGCCAGACGTGGAACGCCGTCCTGAACGCCAAGGGCTGGCTCGGCTATCAATGGCCGACCGCGCATGGCGGCACCGGATGGAGCCCGGTTCAGCGGTATATCTTCGAAAAGGAATGCGCGCTCGCCGGCGCGCCGAACCTTACCGTACTAAGCCTCAAGCTCGTCGCGCCGGTCATCTACAGCTTCGGGACGGAAGCGCAGAAGGCGTTCTATCTGCCCCGCATCCTGTCGGGCGAGGACTATTGGTGCCAAGGCTTTTCGGAGCCGGGCAGCGGGTCCGACCTTGCGTCGCTCGGCTGCCGCGCGGTGCGCGACGGCGACCGCTATGTCCTCGACGGCTCCAAGATCTGGACCACGCACGCGCATCACGCCAACCGCATGTTCTGCCTCGCGCGGACGGACGCCAGCGGACGCAAGCAGGCGGGGATCAGCTTTTTCCTCGTCGACATGAACCAGCCCGGCGTGTCGGTACGTCCCATCCTGACCACCGCCGGCGACCATGAGGTCAACCAAGTGTTCCTTGAAGGCGTCACTGTCCCGGCCGACGATCTCGTGGGGCAGGAAGGCGACGGCTGGAAGATCGCCAAATTCCTGCTGGAGAACGAGCGCGGCGGATCGTGCCACGCGCCCAAGCTCGGCTATGATCTGGAACAGCTGGAACGCGCCGCCAGGTCGGAAACCGACGGGCGCGGCGACGTGCTGGCCGACGATCCGCAATGGCGGCGCAAGATCGCGCGCTGCCGCCTTGGCGTCCAGGCACTGGAGATGATCGAACTCAAGATCCTCGCTGACATTGCGCATGGCCGGCCACCGGGCCCGCAGACATCGCTCACCAAGCTGCTCGCATCCAACCTGCGGCAGGACATCGACCTGCTGGCGGTCGACCTTTACGGGCCGGCGGGGCTTCAGCTCACCGAGGTGCGGCCGCTCTACGGCGCCGACGCGCCGCCGCCCGTCCACAGCCGCGCCGCGCAGCTCGCCGCGCCCCGCTATCTCAACAGTCGCGCCTGGACCATCTTCGGCGGGACGAACGAGGTGCAGGCCAATATCATCGCCAAGTCCGTTCTGGGCTTGTGAAACAGGACGAGGAGAGACCATGCAACTGAGCCGGGAAGCGCTTTTGCAGGCCTATCGCCAGATGAAGGTGATCCGCGAGTTCGAGGAGCGCCTGCACAGCGAGATCCAGACCGGCGAGATCGCCGGCTTCACCCATCTCTATGCCGGGCAGGAAGCCGTGGCTGTCGGCGTGTGCGAGCATCTAACCCCCGCCGACAAGATCATCTCCACCCATCGCGGCCACGGCCACTGCCTCGCCAAGGGCTGCGACGTGAACGACATGATGAAGGAGATCTGGGGCAGCCGCGAGGGGTTATGCAGGGGCAAGGGCGGCTCCATGCACATCGCCGACACCAACGTCGGCATGCTGGGCGCCAATGGCATCGTCGGGGCGGGCGCACCGATCGCGGTGGGCGCGGCGCTGTCGAACAAGCTCGACGGACCTGACGAGAACGGGAAGCTCAGGGTCGCGATCGCCTTTTCCGGCGACGGCGCCTGCAACCAGGGCACGACTTTCGAGGCGATGAATCTCGCCGTCGTCACGCAGGCGCCCTGCATCTTCGTGTTCGAAAACAATCATTATTCGGAACATACCGGCGTCGACTATGCGGTCGGCACATCAAAGGACATCGCCAGCCGCGCCGAGGCCTTCGGGATGAAGGTATGGCGCGCCGATGGCACCGACTTCTTCGCGGTCTATGAAACGATGCGCGAGCTTCTGGACTATGTGCGCGCCGGCAACGGCCCTGCCGCCGTCGAGTTCGACACCGAGCGCTTCTACGGCCATTTCGAGGGCGACCCGCAGCGCTATCGCGGTCCCGGCGAACTCGACCGCATCCGCGAGACGCGCGATTGCCTCAAGGCTTTCCGCGCAAGCGTGACCGGGGCCAGGCTGCTGACCGATGCCGATCTCGACGCGCTCGATGCCGAGGTGATGGACGCGATCGAGGGCGCGGTCGAAACGGCGCGCGCTGCCCCGCGACCGACCGCCGAAGACGTCCTGACCGACGTCTATGTGAACTATTGAGCGAGGGCGCGGGACTGATGGCAAAGATGATGTATCGCGAAGCGGTGGTGTCGACCATCGCGGCCGAGATGGAACGGGACCCCAGCGTCGTCGTCCTTGGCGAGGATGTGGTGGGCGGCATGGGCACCGCCGGCGGCCCTGAAGCCATCGGCGGCATCTGGTCGACATCGACCGGGCTGTTCGGCAAGTTCGGCAAGGATCGCGTGATCGACACGCCGATTTCCGAAAGCGCCATCATGGGTGCAGCCGCCGGTCTCGCGTTGGCGGGCAAGCGGCCGATCGCCGAGCTGATGTTCGCCGACTTCATCGGCGTGTCGCTCGACCAGATCTGGAACCAGATCGGCAAGTTCCGCTACATGTTCGGCGGCAAGTCCAAATGTCCGGCGGTGATCCGCATGGCCTATGGCGCGGGTTTCAATGCCGCTGCACAGCACAGCCAGTCCGTCCACCAGATCCTGACCGGCATGCCGGGGCTGAAGGTCGTGATGCCCTCCACCCCCGCCGATGTCGCCGGCCTGCTCCGGCAGGCGATCCGCGACGACGACCCGGTCATCTTCCTCGAGCACAAGGCACTCTACGCCACCAGCGGCGAGGTGCCCGACGGCGAGCATCTCGTCCCCTTCGGCCATGCGCGCATCGCGCGGGCGGGCGAGGATGTGACGATCGTTGCGACCGGCATGCTGCTCGGCTTCTGCGAGGCGGTCGCCGACAAGCTGGCGGGCGAAGGCATCGGTTGCGACGTCATCGACCTGCGCACCACCAGCCCGCTCGACGAGGAGGCCATCCTGGATTCGGTCGAGGTCACCGGGCGGCTGGTGGTGGTCGACGAGGCGCCGCCGCGCTGCGGCCTTGCCACTGACATCTGTTCGCTCGTCGCCAACAAGGCATTCGCCAGCCTGAAGGCGCCGCCGCAGCCGGTCACGCCGCCGCACACGCCGATCCCGTTCGCCCGAGAGATGGAGAGCGCCTATCTGCCGTCTGCGGACAAGATCGAGGCAGCTGTTCGCAAGCTCCTCGACTGGCGCTGAGGGAGGCGGAGCATGGCTGATATTCGCCCTTTCTGCATGCCCAAATGGGGCATCGAGATGACCGAGGGCACCGTCGCCGAATGGATGGTGGCCGAAGGCGAGGCGTTCCACAAGGGACAGACCATCTGCCTGATCGAAACCGCCAAGATCACCAATGACGTCGATGCCGAGTTCGACGCCGTGCTGGCGCGGATCCTGGTGCCGGCTGGGAGCGATCCCGCGCCGGTGGGCGCGCTGATCGGCGTCTTCGCGGAGCCGGGCACCGACAGCGCGGCGATCGACGCCTTCATCGCGAACTTCAAGCCCGCCGACACGGCGGTTGCCGCCAAGGGCGCGGGCGAGAAGGCGAAGCCGGCCACCCCTGCGCCGGCACCCGCCGCTGCCACCCCGCGCAAGATCATCACCAACCGCCCGATCAGCCCCGAGGCGCTGAAGCTCGCAGAGCAGGCAGACGTCGACCTTGCCGGGATCGAGGGCTCGGGGCGCGGCGGCCGCATCACCTATCAGGATGTTGACCAGGCCCGCCGCCCCGCGGCGCGGGGCCCCTTACGCGGCACGGTTCCGGTCGAGCCCGAAAGCGCGGTCTTCGCCTCCCCGCTCGCCCGGCGGATCGCGGCGCTGCACGGCGTCGACCTCGCCGGTCTCAGCGGAACCGGCGCGCGGGGCCGCATTTCCAAGGCCGACGTGCTGGCGCTGGTACCCGCCCCTGCCCCGGCCGCTGGCGGCGCTATCGCGGCTCCGTTCGTGCCGGTCGACAACCGCCCGACGGTCGTGCCTTTCGACCGCATTCGGAAGGTCGTGGCGCAGCGGCTGACCGAAGCCAAGCAGCAGATCCCGCATGTCTACCTGAGGGTCAGCGCGCGCGCCGACGAACTGGCGGCCATGCGCAAGACCGCCAATCTGATCCTCGGCTGCAAGGCCTCGATCAACGACTATGTCATCAAGGCGGCGGCCATGGCTCTCGCCCGCCATCCCGACGTCAATGTGCAGGTGCATGGGCAGGAGATCCATCGCTTCCCCCATGCCGACATCGCCATCGCCGTCGCCAGCCCCAAGGGGCTGGTAACCCCCATCGTCCGCCAGGCGGACCGCATGCGCATCGACCAGATCGCCGGGGCCACGCGCGCGCTGATCGACAAGGCGGCGGCCGGGCGTCTGGGCTTTGAGGATATGGATGGGGGCACCTTCTCCGTCTCCAACCTCGGCATGATGGAGATCGAGGACTTCGCCGCAATCATCAACCCTCCGCAGGGTGCGATCCTGGCCGTCGGCGGCATCACGCGTCAGCCGGTCGAGACCGCCGAGGGTGGCATCGCGTTCGAAAGCCGCATCGCTATGACGCTGTCGGTCGATCATCGCGCGATCGACGGCGCGGCGGGCGCCGCCTTCCTCGCCACACTGAAATCGCTGATCGAAGCACCCGAAGGCCTCTTCGCCTGATCCGGAGACAAGAATGATGACCACACTCGGCCCGATCAAGAAGCTCGCCCCGATCGAGCAACTCGCCTATCTGCCGACCGACTTCGACGCAGCGCTTCGCTACTGGACCGAAACGGTCGGAGTCGGTCCCTTTTTCGTCATGGAGAATATCCGGCTGGGCGACATGAAATATCGCGGCCAGCCAACCGACGCCGTCTTCTCGCTTGCGATCGGCTATTGGGGCGATATCCAGATCGAGCTGATCCGCCCGGAGAACGACGCGCCGTCGATCTACAATGGCGAATATGCCGTTACCGACCGCGTTCACCATGTCTGCCTGTTCGTGAACTCCATCGCCGAAGCGCGCACCGCCTGTGCGGAGGCGGGGGCCGAAATCCTGGTCGAGGGCAAGGTCGGCGAGGATGGCGAGGTCATCTATGTCGACGCAGGGGGCGGCCCGGGCCATATCATCGAAATCCTGCAGCCAATGAGCGGCTCCGAAACGCTGTTCGCAATGATGCGCGACGCCGCAAGGGACTGGGACGGCACCGACCCGGTCCGTATCCTCGCCTGAGCCAGGCGAGCGATTCCTCCGCGTCGCGCAACGAAGTGCGTCAGGGGCGCATCAGCACCCGGCCGAAAGGATGCGCCTCGGCGACGTGGCGGTGCGCCGCCTGAACCTCCGACAGCGCAAAGCTGCGGTCGATCGGCATGACCAGCCGCCCCTCGGCCATGCGCCGGAGCAAGCTGTCGATCAGCCTGTGCGCGCGCGGCGTTGCCATGTCGCGCCCGAAGGAAATACCGAACACCGTCAGACTCTTGCGGATCAGGGGGAAGAAGCCGAAGCTCGGCAGAGCCCCGGCGGCGGCGCCGACGACGGCATAGCGCGCCCGTGGTCGTGCGGCGTCGATCAGCGCCTCGACCGACTGGCCGCCCGCCATGTCGAGGATGATGTCGGCGCCCTTGCCGCCCGTGGTCTCGCGGCAGCGCGCGGCGATATCCTCGCTGCGGTGATCGATGCCATGGTGCATGCCGTAAGGTGCGATCCGCGCCAGCCGCTCGGCGCCGGACGCGGTGCCGATAACGGTCGCGCCCGCCTGAGCCGCCAGTTGCACGGCGGCCAGCCCGACGCCACCCGCCGCGCCCTGGACCAGCACGGTTTCGCCAGGCTTGACCCTGCCGAACTCGAACAGGCAGTCGCTCGCCGTACCGAAAGCGACCGGGACGGTGGCGGCAAGATCGAGGTCGAGGCCGTCGGGCACCGCATAGGCATGATGCTCGAGCACAGCGAACAGCTCGGCATGGCTGCCGTTCCAATTGAAGCCCACCACCCGATCGCCCGGCGCGAAGCGCGTGACCCTTTCGCCGATCGCCTCGACCCGCCCCGCGGCCTGATAGCCGGGGACGAACGGCACCTCCCGCGGAGGTGAAAACTGGCGGTTGAGGAGGTCGCCGCCCTCGATGCTGATCGCCTCGACGCGGATCAGGACGGTGTCGGGGCCGACCGCGGGGTCGGGCAGTTGGCCGACGCGCAGCACGTCCGGCCCGCCATTCTCCTCATACCAGGCAGCGCGCATGACTCAGTATCTCCACGTGGTCGGCGACCGCACTATGCACCACGATCGGCGAGTGTGCTCACGCGATCGTCCACCCGTACCAGCGTCTTACCCATGGTCTCGCCCGACATCAGGCGGATGAACGCCGCCGGGGCGCTCCCGATGCCGGTTGACACATTCTCGGTCGCGACCAGTTGCCCGGACCGCACCCATTCGCCAAGCGCATCCTCCGCCTCATGCACCATGTCGCCCGCCTCATAGGCCAGGAAACCGCGCATGGTGATCCGGTTGACCAGCACCTGCCAGATGTTGCGCAGTCGATAGGGCTCGGACTGATTGTTGTAATTGGCGATCATGCCGCACACCGGAATGCGTCCGAACGCCTTCATGCGCGGCAGCACGGCATCGAGCGTCGCGCCGCCCACATTGTCGAAATACAGGTCGATTCCTTCCGGGAAATGCCGGTCGATCGCCGCCCCCAGATCATCGACGGCGCGGTAGTTGATGGCAGCGTCGAAGCCGAGCAGATCGGTGACGATGCGCGCCTTGTCTTCCGAGCCGACCGTGCCGACGACGCGGCAGCCCGACAGCCGGGCGACCTGGCCCGCGACGCTGCCGACGGCCCCGGCGGCGGCGCTGACCAGCACCTCATCGCCCGCGCGCAGCTCGCCATAGCGCTTCAGCCCCACATAGGCGGTGATCCCCGACCAGCCGACCGCGCCCATATAGACCGTCAGCGGCAGATCATCGGCGACACGCACATTCTCGAAGGCGACGCCGCCGGGATCGAGGACGGAATAGCGCTCCCAACCGGCGAAGCCGCGACCGAAATCCCCCTCGCGGAAATCGGGATGGCGGGATTTGACGACCCGCCCCAGAACCATGGCTGGGATGAGGCCGCCGATGGGCACGGGCGGCATATAGCTCTTTACGTCATCCATCATGCCGCGCACCGCCGGATCGATCGCGAAAACCAGATTCTCCAGCAGGACCTGCCCGTCCGCCAGTTCGGGAACGGGCGCTTCGTCGGTTCGGAAATTCTCCGGGACCGGGACGCCCTGGGGGCGCGACGACAAGACAATCCGCTGGTTGATCATGACCCTCTCGCCCGCTTTTGTTCCATGAGGCGCATCACGGCGCCAAAGCCGGGATATAGCAGCCACAGAGTCAACGTGACTGACATATTGGCCAGTAAGCATGAGCCTGTGCGGAGACAAGCGAGCGGAAGCGACAGCAAGCGATCATGTTAACCCCATGACGGCGCTATCGCCATGGGCCACCCGAGCATATCAGGTCCGACAACGTCCTAGGTCGGGAAGCAGCGGCGGAAAACGGCCAGCAGGTCTCGTTGCGCCGATCATGATCAGCGCTGATGTCGTTCTGATCCAGATGGCTTCCATCGTCAAGGAATGCGCTCTCGGCCATAGCAAACACAGGATCCAGCGGCCGCATCGGTCGTGGTCCTCACCGTCCTTAAAATGAGATGCGGATGCCAGATGGAAGGCCCGAACATTATCTACAGGGTCGCCGCAGCGCCCTCACGGCACGACAGAGAGGGGTCCTTCCATCTGGTGTCCGCCCGTTCGACGAACGGACGGTACTCGGCTCCCGTCTTGATGACGGCATGCGCGACGCGCGCCATCTTGGCGGTGAGTGCGGTCATCGCCTTGCGGCGGCGATCAGGGTCGTTGCCGTGTCCGGCCACATAGCGACCAAGCTTGTCGCGGAAACTGTTGTCGCGTTGGCGGATGGCAACCTGGGTAGCCATCCAGAAGGTGCGCCGTAGCCGGGCATTACCGTACTTCGAGAGCTTGGTACGCCCACGAAAGGTGCCTGACTGGCAGGTCGCAAGATCAAGCCCGCAGAACTTGAGGAACTGGCGATGGTGGGCAAACCGGCGAAGGTCGCCGGCCTCGGCGAGGATGGTCAGCGCGTTGATCGGCCCGATCCCGGGGATCATGCGCAGGAGCTGGTAATCGCGGTTGTCGCTGAGCAAAGCATGGGCAGTTCGCTCGATCTCGTCGCGTTGCCGGATCAGGCTGCGGGCCTGAGCGATGACCATACGGAACATGGCGATCGCGATGGAATCCTCATCGACCGGGAGCGCCACCGAGGCGCAGGCCGTCTCGTAAATATCGTTGAGCAGCCGGGCCTTGGACACCTTGCGGCCGACCAGGCCCCATGCCTCGCGCGTGAAGGCCTCCTTGCCGAGCGTGATCATGCTGGCCGGGGTCGGGAACCGCTCGAGCAGGGCCAGGAACCAGTCGGACCGGCTGTTGCCGGCGAAACGTTCGATCTCCGGAAAGTACAGCGGCAGGTAGTGCGTCAGGAGGCGATGCCACGTCTGGGTCTTGGCCTTGGAGATCGCCTCGTGCGTCTTTGACATCTCCTGCAGATCGTTGATGCCGGCGGCGAGTGGATCGACGTAGCGTTGGGTGGCACCGATCCGCAGCATGTGCAGGATTACCTGCGCATCCTTGGAATCGTTCTTGTCCCAGCCATTGTGCAGCGCCTCGCGGGTGCGGGCCAGGGCAACCGACGAAATCAGCCGCAGCTCGAAACCCGCCGAGAGCAAGCGATGCGCTAGGGTGCGGTGGTAGTTGCCGGTGGCCTCGAAGCCGACGATCACGGGACGAGCGACATCCCCGAGCTCCGAGGCGAGACGATCATAGTCCGCCTTGGTCGCCATCACCGTCATCCGCCGCCGGCGCCCACCTTCGGGGCGCTCGATCAGCACCTCCTGGCGGTGCTTGGACATATCGATGGCTACCAGCACGGCGTCGGCGGGAGTAGAGGTACGCTTGGTCATGGTCGGTCCGTCTCCAAAGTGTTGAGTCGACAACTTCACTTTTAGAGACCTGCTGGCCGGTCATGACCGCCTTGATGAAGGCGGCGGGCGCTACGCACCCTTGCCTTCATCAAGGCGAAGCGGCCCTTCGAGGGCCCGCTTCCCAATGTGCTACGGTCCGGAGTTCGTCGCCCATGCAGTGCGCGAATGGCTCGGGCGGGTCGGCGTCACGAACCTTTATATCGAGCCCGGCAGCCCATGGTGCTGCCGGTCCTCGCCAGCGTCGGGGTTCGACGCGGCCAGCGGGAAAATCCGGCTCACGGGGCTGCGCGATCAGAGTGGCACAGGCTCGACCGTTAAGGCCGGGAGGCGGCCGCCAATGGCGAATGGCAGTTCGATCTTGGCTCGGGCCTCCACCCAACCAGCTGCAGCCAACTCGACAGTTCACGACTGATGGCGGTCACTACCCAATAAAAAAGGGCCCCGTAGGGCCCTTCCGCTTGTTCGGCGCAATCACGGGTTTCACACCTTGTCGCCCAATGCGCCCTTTACCTTGCCTTTCAGGTTCTGCGCCTCGCCCTTGCGTTCCTGCGCCGCGCCTTCAGCGGTCACATCGGGCCGGCCGGCGGCCTTTCCCGCCGCCTGTTTCGCATTGCCCGCCGCTTCATTGGCCAGGCCCTTCGCCTTGTCCTTCAGTTCACCCATGTCGTCCACTCCTTCTGGAGGCAGACCAGGACGATTATCGCCCCGGCTTCACATGAGACTAGAGACGCCTGGGACACGAGGTTGGTTCCGGCCGCCCGTTTGGGCCAAGCCCACGGGGCATTCAAACCATGCACTGCGCATTTCGCCGCATGGCCCGTCCCATTCCGGAACGCCGACCTCGTTCCGTTGTTCAATCAGCATGAGCGGGCAACGGAATTGCGAGACGGAGAAGGCCGATGGCAGACGAACGGTACGAACAAAGGCAGCGCAGCCCTGAAAGCGGCCAGCGCAGCCGCCAGAACTCCATATTCGACGATGCGTCCGGAATGGAGCGGGACGAGGGCCGCAGGTCTTTCGCCCGCAGCGAGGCCCGGACGGGTTCTTGGTTCGGACATGAGGACGACGACACAGGCGACGACCAGGGCGAGGACGGCCATTATCGCCGCTGGCGCGACAGCCAGATCGAGCAGTTGGACCGCGACTATGACGAATACCGCAGGGAGCGCCAGCAGCAGTTCCAGTCCGATTTCGACAGCTGGCGTCAGAACCGCCGGCAGCAGGCGCAGGGGCAGGAACGGCAGCAACCGTTGTCGGCCCCCAAAGAGCGGCAGGCGGCGACATCGATCGGCGGCAGCTCCACCAGCAGCGGCAAGGCCTGACCGACCCAACGACCCATCATCAAAGAGGAGGCCTGACCAATGGGCTATTATGATCGTGACGACGACAGCTACACCCGGACGCGGGACTCATCCGAGCGTTCGTCGAACTGGCGGAACGAAAGCATCTTCGGCCGCAGCAACAGACGCGATGACGATGGCGACTGGCGGACGCGGCGCTCCACACGCGGCAGCTCTGGCAATCGGAATTACCAGAGCCGGGACAGCGGCGACGAGGGCTATGGTCCCGACGACGATCGCGACGACCTGCCGAGGAACGAGACCAACCATCTGATCGCATCGAATAAGGTGGAAGGCACTGCCGTTTATGGCAGGGACGGCGAACGCCTGGGCCACATCTACAACTTCATGGTCGACAAGGTGAGCGGCCATGTCGAATATGCAGTCATGGCCTATGGTGGGTTCCTGCGCATGGGCGAGCGCTATTTCCCCCTGCCGTGGCAGACGCTTGATTATGACACGCGCAGAGGCGGCTACCGGATCGACATGACCGAGCGGGATCTGGAGCGCGCGCCCAGCTTCGACAGGAACAGCGAGCCGTCGTTCAACCGCCGCTATGGAAGCCGCGTCTACAGCTATTATGGCCTGAGCTACTGACCGGAGGCGCAGGCCCGCCAGCGGGGGCCGCACGCCTTCGATTCACCGCAAAGCTGTTGTGCGGCGACCGGGCTGCCGTCATCCTCGATATCGGGCTGGCGGCAGCTTCGTGCTGCGCAAAAGAGAGCGGAGTTTTGGATGGGCAGGGTCGCAAAGACCGGCCGCGGCGCGGCGATGCTTGCGGAAATGCAGGAGTTCAGCAGCTTTGCTCCGGCAGAGCAGCGCTACATCTGCCGGGCGCTGGAAGTGGCGGCCGGTTCCCACTCGGCGCTGCGGCGCTGGGCGCGCGACATCGATGAAGCCCGCAGCGTCCGCAATCAGGCGCGGACCTACCGTCGGCGTGACCATGTGGTACGGCTGCTCGCCGAGGAGCGCTATCTGGAGATGGCCGCGCCCTTGACGGAGATCAGCATATTCGATCTTTCCCAGCGGCAGATCCGCTCTTTCCCGGCTTATCGCTTCCTTTATGAACGGCTCATCGGGGGAGCAATCCGTCCCTGGCTTGCAAGCAGCTTCGGCGCGGCGGCGGTGCTCCCGCTTCTGAGCCCCCGCCACAGGGGCGAGCTTATCGGGACGCTGGCGGAGGACGAGGTTCTGCGGACGGATTGGCCGCGCGAAGAGCCGGTGTTCTTCCCCCGCTGGGTGGAAATGCCGGTCAACATCGCCGCCTGAGCGTTTGATCTTTTCCCTTCCTTTGGGAACTTAGCTGGGAACTTAGCCCCGGCCACGCGCGCTGTTCTTTCGTGTTTGAGGGAGCAATGTGCATGTTCGTGGCGGTCTATTGGTGGCGCGTCCACCCCGGCAAGGAAGAACAGTTTCGCGCCGCCTGGAGGCGCGGGACGGATCTGATCAGGGAACGCTATGGGAGCTATGGCTCGCGCCTGCACCGCGATGCCGACGGCCGCTTTGTCGGCTATGCCGAATGGCCGGACGAGGCGACATGGCGCGCCGCATTCGACCAGAAGATGGTCTATGACGATCCCGAAACACGGGCTGCCTTCGTCGATGCGATTGCCGAGGTTCCGGCGGACGCGGACCCGATCTTCACCATGACCGTCACCGACGACCTTCTCGTTCGCTCAACCGGATCACCATAGGCAGGTCAGCCGGAGAGTCGGGTCAGGCTGGCGGCCCAGCGCATCGGCAGCGGCCAATGTCGCGCGGTGGCGACAAGCCCCGTCCGGCCCGGCCCGGTGGACGCAAGCCGGTGGAGCCCGCCCGCGACGGCGAATTGGCGGGCAAGCCGCCGCCTGAGCCTCATTTGGTAATCCGCCGCCGCGCTTCCGGCCAGAAAGCTGTCCGCCGCCGCAATGCCGCTGTGAAGCGCAATCGCCATGCCATCGCCTGAAAAGGACGGGATCACCGCCGCCTGATCGCCCAGACGGTAGACGCCACCATCCGCGGATCCGGGCGTGTGAAGGAAGCCATAGGGAATGCGCGCAACGGCCAAGGGCCGCGCGAGCAACGGCTCCGCGCCTTCCAGCCGCTCCTTCAGCATCGGCATTTCGTCCGTCAGCGACCGGACCAGATCGTCCCATGCCCCGCCCCTCGCCCGCCACGCGGAGTCGCCGATGACGAGGCAGAAATTGGCCCTGCCGTTCTCGACAAGCTGCAGGCCCGCATAGCCGCCGTCGAACAGATAAAGCTCGACCGCGCCCGCCAACCTCTCGCGCTGGCGGGGCGACAGCGCGAACATCTGCTTCAGCCCGATATTGTGACACGGTTCCGTCACCGGGCGCGCCGCGCCCCTCACCTCATGCTTTCCGGTCGCAAGGAAAAGCGTGGACGCGCGCAGCCTCCCCTTGCCGCGCGTTTCGATCTCGCCGCCCCCGCCGCCCGTCTCGGCAACCGCGACAATCGTCTCCCTCACGATCCGCGCTCCGGCCCTTGCAGCCGCCTCGATCAGCGCGCCGTCGAGGCGATGCCGCGAAAGCCCCCGCGCACGAAACGGCAGACGCACCTCGGCCGACCGATGGGCCGCGACCAGCCGCACCCGGTCGATTGTGCTTGCACCCAGCCGGTCCGCCTCCACACCCAGCCGCGCGAGCATCGCCTCCGTCTCGCTGCTCAGGAAGCAGCCGCAGAGCTTTTCATCGGCGGCTTCGCCACGTTCGATCACCAAGGGCGATTGTCCCGCGCGCGCCAGCGTCAGCGCCGCCGCCGTTCCCGCCGGGCCGCCGCCCGCGATGACCAGCGCCTCATCCACTGGTGAATGCACCAACGCACAGCCGGTAGGGGAACCGGCGGCATATCTCGGCGCGCGCATCGGCGATGCCCGCCTGTTGCAGCAGGCGCTTCCAGTCCTCCTCCACAAAGGCGCGCGTAATCGATGTCAGCCCGTCCTGCCGGATGAAGCGGTGCCAGGGGGCAAGCGCGGTCCCGATGCCGAACAGCGCATGGGCAGCCCTGCTCCGCCGCAGGTCGTTGACGAACCAGCCGATCCGCGCGGTCGCATCCATCCAGCGCAGAAAGCGGACCAGCGCCGCGTCATCCAGATGATGCGCGAAAAGCGAACTCAGGATGATGTCGGGCGGCTGCGACGGCTGATAGGCGAACAGGTCCCCGGTGACATAGTCGATGCCCGCCCCGGCCGGAATGGCCTCCCGCGCCGCGTCGGCGCTCCAGCGGTTGAGGTCGATGCCGGTCAGCCGCACCTCCACCCCGCGCCGCGCCGCCCAGCGGTGGATGGCGCGAAGCATGTCGCCATAGCCAGAGCCTGCATCGAGAATATTGAGCGGCCTGCCCGGCGCGCGGGCAATCGCGCGTTCCATCCAGTCAAGCGTCGGCCGATGGGCGAGCGTCAGCCGGTTGACGAGCGCCAGATGCCGCAGGCACTGTCGGAAGTCCTCATAACCGGTCTCTTCCGTGTCCATCAGCTCCGGCATGGTGCTGCGGCGGCTGAAATCCGCATCAGCCATGGCCCTTCCCGACATCGCCCAGATCGAAGCGGAAGGTCTCGGCCACCAGCCCCGGTCCAAAGGCCATGGCGACACCGCGTCCGGCATCGCCCGCCGTCACCATCCGGGCAAGCACGAACATCAGCGTGGCGGAAGACATGTTGCCGAAATCCCGCAGCACCGACCGCGACCGGCCGAGCGCGTCGGCCTCCAGCCCCAGCCCCCGCTCCACCGCGTCCAGAATCGTGCGGCCGCCCGGATGCACCGCCCAGAGATCGTAGCTTTCGGCCGGTTCGCCGCGCAATATGCCGTCCCGGTCGTTCCGCAGCCGCTCCGCGTCGAGCGCCTTCGCCAGTCGCTGTGGCACCTCTCCGGACAGGTGCATTTCAAACCCCTGATCGCCGATCCGCCATGTGATCAGATGCGCGCTCTCGGGAATGGTGACGGTACGAAAATCCCTCAGCGCAATGCCCCGCGCATCGCTGGAGATCATCGCGGCCGCACAGCCGTCGCCGAACAGCAGACCGCTCAACAGCCGCTCGAGTTCGCGGGTCTCCTGGAGGTGGAGCGAGCATAGCTCTATGTTCACCATCAGCACCCGCGCGGCCGGTTCCGACCGGACGATATGGTTGGCGAGCCGTATCGCGTTGATCGCCGCCGAACATCCCATGAAGCCTATGGCGGTGCGCTCCAGGCCGGGGTCCAGCCCAAAGCTGTCTATCAGCATCTGATCTATGCCGGGCGCGACAAAGCCGGTGCAGGAGACGAGCAGCAGATGCGTCGCCGATTGCACATCCTCATTCTCGCCCAGGGCGCGGACAGCCTCCTCGCACAGTTTTACGCCTTGCGTTTCGAACCGCTCCATCCGCTGGGCGGTGCCGGGAAATGCGCCGAGCCGGTAGAAACCCTCGCGGTCGGCGGCCTCGAAATCATCATCGTCGGCCGGTTCCAGGAACGACCAACGATGCTCGATCCCGGCAAGACCCGCCATGCGACGAAAGATTCTGCGGCTGGCGTCGCCTTCCAGCAGCCGGTCCGCCAGCCCGATGAAGCGGGCGTGGATGTCGTGCCGGGGCACAGCCGTGCCAATGGCGTTGATATGGGCTGTGGTCACTTGATTCCCTTCGGACGGGCGTCAGACCATACCGCAGATGCGGCAGGATTGGGAGAAATGCGTCAGGCTTGCCCCGACTAACGCCGCCAGAATGGTTTCGTGCCGCGCAGCTTCTTCAAGCGCCGGGGTATGCGCTGGATGAGCGCCTTTCGCGCTTCTCGCGCTTCTTGCAGCAGAAGGTCCGCCGCCTGCCGCTCCCGCGTGGCGAGGCCGACATTTTCCATGATCGTCTCTGCGACGACCAGATCGTTGATAGCCCCGAGCCGGTCCTGCGCCTTGGCCATCCGCTTGCGGAACCGCTCGGCGTCCAGCGTGTCCTCGTCGGCATAGAGCGGCGCCAGAAAATTCGCCGTGTAGCGCATCTTCTTCAGTTCGATCCGCAGCCGGTGAAGGGCCGCCGGATCGGGATTCCTAACCGCACGGCGGGCGCGTCCGCGCAGCCTGCGCCAGCGCTTGGAAAGCGCACGGTCCGCGAAATCGCCGATCCGCTCATCCCGCCCGACGATATTCAGAATGTCGCGATTGAGCCACACGGTCATCTCGGCGACAAGCTGGTTCATGCGGTGCGACGTGATCGCCGCATTCGCCTGCGCATAGGCCGCCTCCTGCACCACCAGCATCCGGTCGAGCAGCGGTCCGGCATGGCCGCTGCGCGCGTCGAAGAAGCGGGCGAGCAGCGCATCCAGATTACGCGCGTCGCCAAGCTGGCCCATGATCCAGCGCAGCTCGATCTGGAACCGGATGGGGCCACCGGGCGACAGCACGGGCTGGAACAGCGCCAGCGCGGCCCTCAACTGCCTTATGGCAACCCGGCACTGGTGCAATGGCTCCGCTCCGCCGATATCGCCGAATTGCTGGGCCTGATCCGACAGTCTTTGCAGGCAATCGCGTGCGATCACCCGAAAGGCGTCAAGGACCGGCATGGCCCGGTGCAGCGGTATCGGCTCCCTGCCGGGCATTGGTCTCCGGTCCCTCGGATTCGCATTAACAGCGGAAATGCTCCGCCAATGTAATGGTTGCGGCTTAATGGAACGAGTTCACCAATACGTCAGTCCAAAAGGGGGTAGATGAACGACGCGCGAACCGGTTTGATGCTATACTATTGCGTCCGCGCGCCGTTTGGAGAGGAGCCGCCTTGTTATGACCCGCTCGCACGATCCCAACGGTCCCGCGACTATTCCGACGGCGCGTCGCCGCCCGAAGGCCGATGTCCTGGAACTCGGCGGCCGCAAGCTGAAGCCCGCCACCTTGATGATGGGCCACGGCTTCGATCCCGCGCTTTCCGAAGGCGCGCTGAAGCCGCCGATCTTCCTGACCTCCACCTTCGTCTTTGAAAGCGCGGCGGCAGGCAAACGCTTCTTCGAGCACATTACCGGCAAGCGGGAGGGACCGGCGGAAGGCCTTGTCTATTCCCGCTTCAACGGCCCCGATCAGGAGATACTGGAGGACCGGCTGAGCCTTTGGGAAGAGGTGGAGGACGCCCTCACCTTCTCGTCGGGCATGTCGGCGATCGCCACCACCCTGCTTGCACTGGTCCAGCCCGGCGATGTCATCATCCATTCCTCCCCGCTTTACGCAGCCACCGAAACGCTGATCGGCCGCATCCTCGGCCGGTTCGGCGTGCAATGGGTGGATTTTCCGGCAGGCGCTTCCAGACAGGAGATCGACGCCGCGTTCGAGCGGGCGAAGGCGCTCGGTCGTATCGGCTGCGTCTATCTGGAAAGCCCGGCCAACCCCACCAACCAGCTTGTCGACATCGCCGCCGTGGCGGATGCGCGGGACGCCTTCCACCCCGACCCCGCAAGCCGGCCGCCGGTCATCATCGACAACACCTTTCTGGGGCCGCTCTGGCAGAAGCCGCTGAAGCATGGCGCGGACCTGGTCGTCTATTCGCTTACCAAATATGCGGGCGGCCACAGCGATCTTGTCGCCGGCGGCGTGCTGGGCAGCCGGGCGATGCTTGCGCCCGTCCGCTCGATGCGGAACACCATCGGCACGATCACCGACCCGCATACCGCCTGGATGCTGCTCCGGAGCCTTGAGACGCTGGAGCTGCGCATGACGCGCGCTGGCGAAAGCGCGGCGAAGGTCTGCACATGGCTGAAGGACCATCCCGGCGTGGAACGTATCGGCTATCTCGGCTTTCTCGATCCCGAATCGCGGCAGGCCGACATCTACCGCCGCCATTGCACCGGTGCCGGCTCCACCTTCTCGCTCTATCTGAAGGGCGGCGAGGCGGAGGCGTTCCGATTCCTCGATTCGCTCAAGATCGTGAAGCTCGCCGTCAGCCTTGGCGGCACCGAGACGCTTGCCAGCCACCCTGCCGCGATGACCCATCTTTCCGTGCCGGACGAACGCAAGCGGCAGCTCGACATTTCGGACAATCTCGTCCGCATCTCGATCGGCGTGGAGGACGCCGACGATCTCATCGCCGATTTCGATCAGGCGCTGGCGGCGGTCTGATCCTGCAGCCATTGCGGCCAGATCACCTCGGCCTCCGCGCTCCCGACGGTCAGCACGCCGTCGGCATGTTCCATCCGCAGCCATGCCATGCCGACATCGCCGACCTGTGATCGCAGCTCGCCCGCAGCCTTTCCCTCGCCGGTCCGCAACTCCGCCTCGTCGCCCGGCGCGCCGACGATCTTCACCGGCAGCAGGCGGCGGCGCAGCTTGTCGCGATGGTGCATGCGCGCGGTGTTCTCCTGCCCGACATAGCAGCCCTTGGAAAAGCTGACGCCGTTCAGCTCGACGGCATTGGCTTCCAGCCACAAGGTCTTGTCCACGCCCAGCTCGGCTGTCCCTTCCGCCACGCCAAGCGCGATGCGGCGTTCGTCATAGTCCGCGGCCTCGCCATCGGCGGGTGCGATCCAGCGGCGGCCCAGCGCCGCCAGGCGAGGATCGGGACTTCCCGCCTCCCCTTCCGCCGACCAATGGACCGCCAACGCATCGCCGCGGCCGATGACGATGGGCCTGCGCAGGCGATAGAGCGTCAGCCGCTTCGCCAGTTCGTCGGCGCGCGCTGCCTCGCAGTCGATCAGCACGTCCTCGCCGTCCGCCCAGAGGATGAAATCGAACAGCGCCTTGCCCTGCGCGGACAGCAACCCCGCCCACACCGGCCGCGCGGGGGCGAGCAGCGCCACATCATTGGTGACGAGGCCTTGCAGGAAATCCCGAACGCCTTCGCCCGACAGGCGGATCACGGCGCGGTTCGAAAGGGTGGTGTTGGGCATCAGGGGAAGCTAGGGACTCAATCCGGAAAAATAAACCGTTCGTGTCGAGCGAAGTCGAGACACGCCCCCGTCCCTCGACTAAGCTCGGGACGAACGGAGTTTGAAATGCCCCAGACCTATGACCTCATCCTCAAGAACGGCCGCGTGTTCACGCCCGGTGGACTGGCGGAGACCAGCATCGGCGTGAGGGACGGCAGGATCGCCGCGATCGGCGCATCCGGCGATGCAGGCGAAGTCATCGACTGCGCCGGTCTTGTCGTCCTTCCAGGCGCGATCGACACGCAGGTTCACTTCCGCGAGCCGGGGCTGGAGCAGAAGGAAGACCTTGAGTCCGGCAGCCGCGCTGCCGTGCTTGGCGGAATCACCGGCGTCTTTGAAATGCCGAACACCAAGCCCAACACCGACACTGCCGACGCGCTCGCCGACAAGCTGAAGCGCGCCGCGGGCCGCATGTGGTGCGAGCATGCCTTTTATGTCGGGGCGACCAACGCCAACGCGCGCCACCTGGACGAACTTGAAATGCTACCGGGTGCGGCGGGCATAAAGGTGTTCATGGGCGCATCGACCGGCGACCTGCTGGTGTCGGAAGACGATGTGCTTGCCGAAGTGCTCGCCAGCGGCCGCCGCCGCGTCGCCATCCATGCCGAGGACGAAGCGCGGATGCAGGCCCGCATGGGGGAGCGGGTGGAAGGCGAACCGTCCAGTCACCCCGTCTGGCGCGACGATGAAAGCGCGATCCTCGCCACCCGCCGAATCCTGAAGCTGGCGCGCGAGGCACGGCGTCGTATCCATGTCCTGCACGTCACCACGCCCGCCGAGCTGGAGCTGCTGGGCCGGAACAAGGACATCGCAAGCTGCGAGGTGACGCCGCAGCACCTGACGCTTGCGGCGGAAGACGCCTATCCCCGGCTTGGCTCCCACGCCCAGATGAACCCGCCGATCCGTTCAGCCGCGCACCGCGACGGGCTGTGGCACTGGCTCGATCAGGGCGTGCCCGACGTCATCGGATCGGACCACGCCCCCCACACGCTGGAGGAAAAGGCGAAGCCCTATCCGGCGTCCCCCAGCGGAATGCCCGGCGTGCAGACGCTGCTGCCGCTGATGCTGAACCATGTCGCCGAGGGGCGGCTGACGCTGGAACGGCTGGTGGATCTGACCGCCTTCGGCCCCCAGCGACTGTTCGGCCTGACCGGCAAGGGACGCATCGCCATGGGCTATGACGCCGATTTTTCCATCGTCGACCTGAAATCCCGCTGGACGATTGAGGAAAGCTGGCTGGCGAGCCGGTGCGGCTGGTCCCCCTTCACCGGGATGCGGATCACGGGCAGGCCCGTGGGCACGATCATCAGGGGCAATCGCGTGATGTGGGACGGTCAGCTTGCCGATCAGGCGGCCGGGCAGCCGTTCCGCTTCGACGAGACGATCAGGGCATAGGAGGCCGGAGGCGCACATGACACTCGAGGTTTATGGCCACCCCTTTTCCTCCTACTGCCAGAAGGTCTTCATCGCGCTCTACGAGAACGCGACCCCGTTCGACTTCCGGATGATAGACCCCGATCACCCGGAGAATGCGGCGGAATGGGCGAGGCTCTGGCCGCTGAAGCGCTTTCCGCTGCTGGTCGACAACGGCCGCCCGGTCATGGAGGCGACGGTCATCATCGAGCATCTGGGCCTTCATCATCCCGGCCCGGTGGAGCTTGTCCCGGCCGATCCGAAGGCCGCGCTTCCCGTCAGGGCGATGGACCGCTTCTTCGACAACTACATCATGACGCCGATGCAACGGATCGTCGGCGACAGCCTGCGCCCCGCCGAGGCGCGTGACTCCTTCGGCGTTTCCGAAGCGCGGACGCTGCTCGACACCGCCTATCAGTGGCTGGACGACCGGATGAGCGGCGGCCAATGGGCGGCCGGGGACAGCTTCACCCTTGCCGATTGCGCCGCAGCGCCTTCGTTATTCTATGCCGACTGGGCGCATCCCATGGATGGCCGCTTCCCACATGTGGCCGCTTACCGGCAGCGCCTGCTCGCGCGCCCGTCCGTCGCGCGCGCCGTAGACGAGGCGCGGCCGTATCGAAGCTTTTTTCCGCTGGGCGCGCCCGACCGGGATTGAACATGCCTGCAAAAAATCACCCTCTTCATGTTGTTTTCAAACGGAAAAACTTTCTCTCCGCGCCGTCGCTAAACTTTGATCCGGCCCTGCCGTGAACATGGATACGGCAGATGCTTCGCCAGTCTAGGGGTGAGGATAGCCGGGTAGAAGCGGGAAAAGAGAGATAGCCATGACTGTTATCAACACCAACACTTCGGCGCTTCGGGCTCAGAACGCCTCGCGCCTCGCTGAAATGAACCTTTCGCGTGCAATGGAACGCCTGTCTTCGGGCAAGCGCATCAACTCCGCTCGCGACGACGCCGCCGGCCTTGCCGTCGCATCGCGTATGACTGCGGAAATCCGTGGCCTTGGCGCTGCGATCCGCAACGCAAATGACGGCATCTCGCTGGCCCAGACGGCCGAAGGCGCGATGGGCGAAGTCACCAACATGCTTCAGCGCATGAAGGAACTTTCGGTCCAGTCGGCCAACGGAACGCTGAGCGACGGCGACAAGGACAATCTGCAGGCCGAATTCGCCGAGCTGATCGCACAGATCGACGACATCGCCAACCGCACCACCTTCAACGGCGTTGCGCTGGCTGACGGCACCAACGCCACCGTCTCGATCCAGACCGGCACCAGCGCCGGCGAGACCGTGGACGTCACGCTGTCCGACCTGACGGCGGCGACGCTTGCGATCGACGCGTTAGACATCGGCTCCGCCGGTGACGCGGACGCCGCGATGACCGCCATCGACGCTGCGCTCGACACGGTGACAACCGCACGGGCAACGCTGGGCGCGGTTCAGAACCGCCTCGACGCCACCGTCAACAGCCTGACCGACCGCGCCACGAACCTGACGGAATCGCGTTCGCGGATCGAAGACACGGATTTCTCGGCAGAGACGACCAATCTCGCCAAGTCGCAGATCCTGTCCCAGGCCGCCACCGCAATGCTCGCCCAGGCGAACCAGTCGCAGCAGAACGTGCTGTCGCTGCTCCGCTAATAGAGCACAGAGCCCGACGGCAGGCCCCGGCGCTCAACTGAACGCCGGGGCCAGTTCGTCTGGCGTCACCTCAGACGATCTCATTGCCTCTGCGGGAGGGCAGGATGTCCGCCGACATCGATGACGAGGAATTGACCTTCGACGACAATCCGCCAGCCGCTGCGCCGGATGCCGGAGCAGAGCCGGAGCCGGAGCGAGCGCCGTCAAAGGCCCCGGAGGCCGCACAGGCGCAACCGACAGCTGCCGCCGAACCTGCTCCGAAGCAGGATGCCGGGCCAGCCTCCGCGCCAAAAAAGCGCTCGAATGTGGGAATGGCGGTGGCCGCCGGCTTCGCCGTCTGTATCGTCGCTTCGGTGACATCCGCCGTTCAGGCGTCGCGCGCCGCAAGCGCTGCACATGGCAGCGCAGCCTCCTCGCCCGACGCGCTTGCCGCACGGCTCAACAAGATCGAGAAGCTGCTTGAGCAGCAGCGCAACGCACTGGATGCGCTTTCAGCCAATCCGGCATCGCCCGTCAGCTCTGCGGGTCCGGCCGATGAGAGCCAGATCAACGCGCTTGCCGCCGCCGTCCGCGCCAATCAGGAAATGAACGAGCGGCTTCCGTCCGTCGTCATGAGGCAGGTGGATGCCCGGCTTGCAAGGGTTGAACGTTCGGCTCCGCGCGCGGTCGCCCGGCCCTATCGGAAAGCGGGAACGCCATCCCCCAAGCCCAGCGCGAAGCCCGCAGCGGCAGCGCCTGCGCCAGCGCCGCAACCGGCGGCGGCGTCTCCGGCAGTCGTGCAGCAGGTGGAGGCAAAGCGCCCGGCGGGAGATGCGATCCGCTATCCCTGACTTCCGCCCACCCATTCAGGTTAGGTCGCCATTTGCAGGCCGACCGGGCCTGAATGGCTATTCGGTCCATTCGGAAAGCTGGCCGCGCATCCGGTCCAGCGCCACCTTCTTGATCTGGCAGACGCGCGCCGCGCCGACGCCCAGCACCTCGCCGATCTCGTCGAGGTTCAGTTCCTCGACATAGTAAAGCTGGAGGACCATCGCCTCGCGTTCGGGCAGGTTGCGGATGCCGGCCGCCAGCGCCCGTTCCAGATCGGCGCGCTCCAGCGCATCGGCGGGCGTTTCGCCATCATCGACGAACCATTCCGAATGATCGGAATAGATGTCGTCCAGATTTTCATATTGCACGCCCTGGGTGGCGTCGATCTCGCGCAGCAGTTCCTCGATCGATATGCCCATGCGGGCCGCAAGCTCGACCTGCGTCGGCGAGCGGCCGAGGACGACCTCGGCTTCCTTGCGGGCAGCGTTCAGCCTCCTTCGCCGCACCAGCGCGCTGCGGCACATGTTCGCCTGCCGCCGAAGCTGGTCGATCATCGCGCCACGGATGCGGGTGGTTGCGTAGGAGGAAAAGGCCGCCACGCCGCGTTCCTCGAAATTGCGCGCCGCCTCCAGCAGGGCGACGGTGCCGATCTGCACCAGATCGCCCACCTCTATCGCCGAGCTGACATGGCCATGCACATGCCACGCGATCTTGCGGACAAGGCCCAGGTGCGTCTCCACCAGCTTTTGTGGAGACGGGCGGGCGGCGGGCGCCCGCGAATAGACGAGATCGCCTGCCGACCTTATGTCAGGCTGCGCGTGCATTCTCACCCTCGAAGAAGGAATTGGCGGTGAAGGCGAAGGCTTCCGTCCGGGTCCGCTTGTCGATTTCCCATGCAATGCGGTTGAAGGCCTGACCGGCCGAGGTCAGCGGATAGGCTTCCACCACGCATTTCTTGCGAAGCGCGGCGCGGCGGACATGCGGATCGGCCGGGATCGAACCCAGATGATCAAGCGCGATGTCGAGAAACTTTTCTGCCACCGCCTTGAACCGCTGGAACAGATGCCGCCCCGCCGCCTCGCTCGTCGTCATGTTGGTCAGGACCAGCGCGCGCCTGCACCGGCCGCGGGCGGCAAGCGCCTTCAACAGGCCATAGCCGTCGATGAAGCTGGCGGGCTCGTCGTTGATGACGATGACCGCAAGATCGGCCCGTTCGACAAAGCCGGTGACGATCGGCGCGATTCCGGCCGCAGTGTCGATCACCAGATAATCGAGTTCATCCTCGAACACGCGGAACGCGCCGCACAACCTTTGCTGCACATCGTCGTCCAGAACGGCAAGGCTCGCGTCACCCGATCCACCACTGATGAGGCCGATGCCACCCGGCCCGGCCTGGACGATGTCGGCGAGCGGGGCCTTGCCCGACAGCGCATCTTCCACCGTCGCCTGCGCGGGCAGGCCCAGCACGACACCGGCATTGGCAAGGCCAAGGTCGGCGTCGAACAGCATCACCCTTTTGCCGCCCCGTGCGAGCGACACCGCGACATTGACCGACACATGAGTCTTGCCGACCCCGCCCTTGCCGCTTGCAACCGCCACCACCACCGGGCGCCTGCCATTGTCCTGAGCCGAGGTGTCGGGCGTGTTCATGTGGCGGGAAACCCTTTCGATTTGAGCGATCATTGCAGCGCCGCCGATCCGCCCGCCGACAGCGCGGCCGCGATCATCCGGCACAGGCTGGTGCCGCGCGCGGTGGCAAGCCCGTCGGCCAGTTCGGCAGAGCGGCCGATGGCGGCCAACGGTATGCCGCTTTCAAGCAGCATGTGGAGCGCTGCCCCCGGCGGCAGCGTCTCGCCCGCATGGGTCAGCACATAGCCGTCGAACTCGGAGGCAAAGAGCTGGGCGACCTGCCGGTGCCGCGCCAATTGCCCGTTGAGGGGCAGCGTGCAGAGCACGGTGAGCGTGCCCACCCGCCCGAAGCGGAGGCGAAGCTCCTCGGTCTCGCAGGCGGCGAGCCGGGGGTCGCTCGGCATGTCGATGAACAGCCGGCGGCTGCCGCCGAGACGCACCACCGCATCGGCCAGGCTTTCGCGCGGTTCCGGTTCCACCATCGGCACGCCGATCATGCCGGAGATGATGCGCAGCTGCTCGCGCGCGCCCAGTCGCCGGTCGGCGGCAAGCAATGCGACCGGCTCATGCGGCCATTCCGATCTCGCCATCGCGGCCAGCTGGGCCAGCGTCGTCGTCTTTGCGCTGCCGCTGTCGCCCACTACGCACAGATGCGCGAGGTCGCGGTGCGGCAGGGGCGCGAGGGCAAGCTCGCGTTCCACCCTCAAGGTAAAGCGCGACCAGACATCGGCCAGATCGTCGCCGCAGATCGCCAGTTCGGCCGAAAGCAGTTCGGGGTCCACGCCCACCGCGCGCGCCTGGGCGATGAAGCGCACCATCGGATCATGTCGGGGCTTGAGCGCTTGCGGGGCGATGGGCGGCATGCGCCGTTCGACGCCTGCGACAACTTCCACCCCGCCCCTTGTCTTGCGGGTCTGGATGATGACCGCGTCCGGGCCGAGCGCGTCCATCACGCGGTTCAAGGCGCTGCGGCTGTCCGGTGCGGTGATCGTTGTCGTCTGCATGTTCTTGACCTCAACCCTTTGTTATTCCGTGCCGCGGCCGACCACGGCCACCACCTGAACCTGACGGCTGTCCGGTATCTCGTAGAAGGACAGCACCGTCACATCCGGCAGATGCTGGCGCAGGAGTTGGAACAGCGGCCTGCGCACGAGCGGCGTCGTAACCACAGCAAAAGTCGTGCCATCTGCGAGCAGCGGCTTGGCGGCTTCGCCAAGCGCCGTCAGGATGCGTTGCGAAAGCGCCGGGTCCAGCGGATAGGCGCCGCTAGGATCGGCCCGCACAGACGACACCAGAAGCTGTTCCAGATCGCCGTCCAGCGTGATGATCTTGAGCTGGTCCTTCAGCCCGCACAGCCGCTGCACGATCAGTCCGCCCAAGGCCGGGCGGATAAGCTCGGTCAGCTCGGCCGGGTCTTGTGTCCGGTGCGCGGCCCCTGCCAGAGCCTCCACAATCCGCCGGAAATCGCGGACGGGCACGCTTTCGTCGAGCAGCGTCTGGAGCACCTGCGTGATCGTCTGGAGCGACAGCGCCTTGGTGATATTGCCGACAAGCTGGGGTGCTGCCGCCTGCAGGGTGTCGAGCAGCTTTTGCACTTCGTCCTGACCGAGAAGCTGGCAGGACTGGCTCTGGAGGATCTGGTTGACGTGCGTTGCGACCACCGTCGACGCATCGACGACCGTATAGCCGCTGGCGACGGCCTGGTCCTTCTGCTCGGCCGGAATCCAGAGTGCTTCCAGGCCGAACGTCGGATCCTTGACGGCGCGCCCGGAAACCGACGCATGGACGAGGCCGGAATCGAGCGCCAGCATGTCGTTGGGCGAAACCTCGTCCTCGCCGTGCACGACGCCCGACACGAGCACGCGATAGGCATGAGGGGCAAGGCTCATATTGTCGCGCACGCGAATGGGCGGGACGACGAAGCCAAACTCGCGCGACAGCTGGCGGCGGATGCCGGTGAGGCGGCCCATCAGCGGGGCGCTGAGCTTTTCGTCCACCAGCCCGATCAGCCCATAGCCGATCTCGACGCTGATCTGGACATTGTCGGTCACGTCTTCCCAGTTGATCTGCGATTCTCGCGCCGGATCGGCGACGGCCGCATCGGCCGTTTCCGGCGCGGCGGATGCGGATTGCGCCTTCTTCAGCCGCCAGGCGGCATAGGCCGCAAGACCGGCGGCAGGCAGGATGATCATCTGCGGCATGCCGGGCAGCACGCCCAGCAATGCGAGGATGGCCGCAACCGGAGTCCATGCGGCGGCCGAACCGAACTGGCTGGACATCTGGCCGGTCAGGTCCAGCGGCGAGGAAACGCGGGTGACGATGACGGCCGCCGCAATCGAAAGCATCAGCGCGGGCACCTGCGCGACAAGGCCGTCGCCGATCGCCAGCAATATATAGTTGGACCCGGCCTCGGCCATCGTCAGGCCATGCTGCACCGTGCCCAGGATCAGCCCGCCGATGATGTTGACCGCAAGGATCAAAAGACCCGCGATCGCATCGCCCTTCACGAACTTGGATGCGCCGTCCATCGATCCGTAGAAATCGGCCTCGGTCGCGACTTCCTGCCGCCGCGACTTGGCCTCGTCCGGGGTCAGCAGCCCGGCGTTGAGATCGGCGTCGATCGCCATCTGCTTGCCGGGCAACGCATCGAGCGTGAAGCGCGCCGACACTTCGGACACGCGACCCGCGCCCTTGGTGATGACGACCAGATTGATGATGATCAGGATCATGAAGACGAACAAGCCGACGACATAGTCGCCGCCGATCAGGAAATGGCCGAAGGCCTCGATCACCTGTCCCGCAGCGTCAGGCCCGGTGTGGCCGTTGACCAGCACCACCCGGGTCGAGGCGACGTTCAGCGCCAGGCGGAGCAGCGTGGCGAACAGCAACACGGTCGGGAAGGACGAGAAATCGAGCGGCTTCTGCGTATTGAGCGACACCATCAGCACCGCAAGCGCGATCATGATGTTGAGGATGAAGAACACGTCGAGGAGGAACGGCGCGATCGGCACCACCATCAGCACGACCAGCAGCAATATGCCGAGCGGCAGCATCGCCGCCCTGCCCGCACCGGCCCAGATCGTCCGGTTCATCTGCAATGCGGCGGTCGTCATGCGCCCATGCTCGCAAGCATCAGATAGGCGAGCCGCGCGTTTTCAGGCCGCGTCTTCGTGAACATCTCTTCCGGTCCGGGTGTGCCGTCATCGGCCGACAGCGCGCGGGCCAGCGCCATCGGCAGGGGCGGCAGATCGCTCCCTTGCGCCGCGTCGGCCATCATCACCGGCTGCGCGGCGGGCAACGGCCCGGCATCGTCATCCATCTTCCGGGCGAAGCGGTCGTAAATCTCCGCGAGCGAGCGCGGCCTACCGTTCTCCGCGTAGAAGACGGGGCGATTGCTTGCAGCGGCGGCAGGCAGGATGCGGTCGGCGCGCTGGTTCGGATCGGCCGCCATCGCGCCAAGGAAATCGGCCGCGCCCTTCGGCCCCAGGAAATGGCCCATATAGAGATCCGCCGCATTGGCGGTGCGGCCGGTGGCGCGTTCGATATGCTGCCGGTTGTCGGCCGCCGTCTCGGCCGCCATCAGCGCCGATGCCTCCGGCTCGTTGCGAAGGTTCATGATCGCCGCGCGAGCGCCGGGATCGGTCACGCACAACCGGCCGCGCCGGTCGGCCGCGATGCAATCGGCGGCCCATTGCAGGCCGTGCTTCGCGCCGTGGCGCTTCAGGGCTGCAAGCCAGCTCTGGTCGATGAACTGATAGAGTCCGGTCGCGCTGCTGGTGCGCGCCTTCGCATCGGGCCGCAGCCCGCTTTCGATCCTGGCCTGCTTGTAGAGATAGCCGAAATCCATGCCGGTGCGGCGGCTCGCCTGCGCGATTGCCGAACGGACGCGGTCCACCCCAGACGTGATCTCACCAAGCAGCGTCGGATTCATGACGGCTTCGACTCCTTTTCAGGAGCAGAAGCAAAGCCCGTGCCAGTCTAACTATGGAAAGTTCGAAGGATTCAGGCGCAGTCCAGATCGATGCTGCGATAGCCGCCCGCGATCCGCCCGTCGCGGCCATAGGCTGCGGCAGGCGCGTGTCCGGCGGCGTGCGCCAGAACGTTCAGCCGCCGCTCGATCCCGGCGAGCAACAGGTTGACCCTGAGCGCGGCCTGCTCGCAAAGCGCGGCCCCCTCGTGGATCAGCGCCTCGGTCTCGTCGTCGGGCGCGACCAGCGGCGAAAGCTGGAGAGCGGAAATCGCGGCGAGCTTCGATGCCGTGGACGATTCAAGCGCCGCCACGTCACCAGAATCGAGCGCCGCCAGCTCCTGCCGCAGCGCTTCGTTCAGGTTCCTCAATGTTTGCTGATAGGCGGGCGCGCCCGTCATGCCGCGCCGTCCTTGTCCGCCCAGCCGAGATCAAGCTCGACCATCTTCGCGGCGATCCTCTCGGGATCAACCTTGTAGCTGCCGCTGGCGATGGCCTCGCGCAGTTCTGCGACGCGCGCCTTGTCGATTGGCGCGGACGCGGCATCGCGCGCCTCGGTCGCAAGCGGCGACAGTTCCGCGCGCGCCGGTGCTTGCAACGCGGCGGCTTCTGCTGGCCGGGCCGCTCCACCAGCTTCGGGGACGGACGCCTCCAGCCGCGGAGACGGACCGCCAAGCCCGGCCGGACGCCCTGCAATTCCGTCGATCATCTCATCGCCTCACAATCAATCGAACCGGGGTCATACGACTATTCACGACCGGTCCGCGCATTTTTATAGCCCGGCAGAAAAACAATTCCCGGCCCGCCAACAATCGCCTGCACCCGGCCGCCGGACGCCGCGTTTTTCACCTTGATGCGGCTGCCGGGCGCGCCGTCCTGCTCGGCCACGCCTTCGGCGGAAATCTCGAAGCCCGGCGATCCCGTCTTGATGATGACCGGATCGCCCCGTTTCACGGCAGGCGCGGTCGCGATCAGCTTCGCCCGCACCGGCTCGCCCGGATTGAGCGCGCGAACCGCGATCTTCCCCGTCACATCGCCAATGTCGGAAACGCCGCCGGGCACGGCGGTTGCGGGCTCGACCTTCAGATCGGCCGCCGTCAGCGCCGCCCCGCGCGGCACAGGACGGGTGACGACCACGGTTCCGTTGCGCTGCGCCGCCGCGGCCGGAGCATCATGTGCCACCACCACCGGCACATAAATCTGCCAGGATTCCGGCCCGCCGCAGCGTACCAGCACCGTGCTTTCGCCCGTGCCGTACCAGAGCAGTTCGGGAAGCACGTCGCAGCCCGAAAGCCTGAGCCGCCGATCGAGGCGCGGCTGGCGATGGCCGCCGCCCCGGCTCGCGAACTCCGCTATGCGCTGTTCCAGCCGGGTCATGTCCTCATAGCCGCGCGCCGATGCGCCCACTGCCGCCACCTGCAAAATAGCGAGCGCGAGCAAGGTTGCAGCAAAGGCCAGGCCTGTTCGTTCAGTCATCCGGACAATCCATTGCATCCGCAGATGGAAGCAATGTCCATGCCAAGGGATACGCCTAGCGCATCCGCGTTGCGACATGTCCCGCATTTCCGCGACTTGCGGGGTCGAACAGCCGCGCGCGGGCAGTTGAATCACCAAGGGAAACGACCTGCGCCATCGGCCAGTCGAGGCTTTCCGACGCATCGACCGTCGGCCCGCCGACGCGGAGAAGATCGCCCACCTTCAGCCCGGAATCGCTTCCACCGCCCAGCAGCAGATCGTCGCCCTGCCGCCCTGCTATTCGGATCGCCACCGGGCGGCAGCGGACCAGTTCGCGCGCATCCTCGATCAGGCGGCCGATCATCCCGCGCACGTCCGGCGAGGTGGCGCGCCGCGCGGGGCGATAGTCGGCGGGCAGATAGTCCCATCCGCGCGAGGCGAGCGTCCAGTCGCCGTCGCGTTCCGCCCGGCCAAGCAATGTGCCGCGCGCCGCATCCAGCAGTTCAAGGCCCAGCAGCGCGTCCATGCGCCTGCCTTTGACCAGCCCCGGCCCCGACACCGCGCGCCCGGTCAGCCGCACATAGGGGCGAACATAAACGCCGCTGCCCGGCGCATTGCCATAGGCGAGCACGGAATAGCGATCCCAGCTTCTTGTCGCCACCGACAATGGCACCGCCGCCGGGCCAAGCGTCGCGTCGCTCGGGTCAGCCCCGAAGGCGCGGCGAAGCGCATATCGGAACTGCGCGACCAGCGGATCGGCCGCGGCGGGATCAAGCGCCGGGTCCACGTCCAGCCGCATTTCGCCCAGATGCACCGGCGGGAGCGGATCGGCCCCGCACGATGGTGCATCGATCGGCGCGATGGTGGCCGAGATGCTGACCTTCATCAGCCCCGCCTCGCGCCATTCGTCGGTCAGGCGATAGCCGGTGACACGCGCCTGGGCGGTCGCCCACATCGCGTCCGAGCGGATGACGTTGCGGTCGATGAGCGTGGCGGCGCGCATGTCCATCCCGCCCGCTGCGATCGCCTGGCGAAGCGCGTCGCCGATCGCCCGCCAGCGCGCCTGCGCCGGATCGCCGGACAGCGGCGCGACGCCGGTCGCTTCCACCACCTGTTCGCGCGCAATGGCGGGGGATGCGACCAACATCGAAAGCGCAACAATGGCCCTGCGGATCATTGCTTCGCGCCTTCCGCCGCGCGTTCCACCTCGACCACCGTTTCATAGGCGTCGTCGCCCTTGGGCGTGATCTTCACGATCCGCGCCCCGGACACGACCCCGCTCACCGTCGCGCTGATCCGGTCCGACTGGATGGTGGAGCCAGCCGCGCGCGAGCTGCTTTCTACCCTCAGGCCATGGATCTGTTCGGCAAGGTTGCGCATCGCAGCAAGCTGCGAGGCCCGGATCGCCAGCAGCCGCCGCTCCTCATCGGTGGTGGCGGGCTGGGACGAGATCGGCGCATAGCCGACCCCGGTGATGACCCTGGGCGCGGGCAGCACGGTCTCGCGAGCGACGGCGATGGGCGCAAGTCCGCCCGCTGCGGCCAGACCGACGAAAAGGACAAGCAAAGCGCGTTTCATGTTTCAATGAACGGCGGCAGCGGCAAGTTGTTTAGCGGGCGTCATTTTCCTTGCCGCTCAGTCCCCTATGCGGCTAAGCGACGGAACCAAAGGGGAACAGGGGCCGGGGTCCATGGTTGCGCACGTCACGACGGTTGCCTTTCTGGGGCTGGAGGCCCGCACGGTCGATGTGCAGGTGCAGATCGCCAATGGCGTCCCGGCCTTCAGGGTCGTCGGCCTGCCCGACAAGGCCGTGGGCGAAAGCCGCGACCGCGTGCACGCAACGCTTTCCGCCCTTGGCCTGGCGCTTCCGCCAAAGCGGATCACCGTCAATCTTTCCCCGGCCGATCTTCCGAAGGAAGGCTCGCATTACGACCTGCCGATCGCGCTTGGCCTGCTGGCGGCGATGGGCGTGGTCGATGCCGAACAACTGGGCCAGTATCTGGTGGTTGGCGAGCTTGGGCTGGACGGCCGCGTCGCGCCGGTGCCCGGCGTGCTGCTGGCGGCGCTCCACGCGTCGGAGAACGACCTCGGCATGATCTGCCCCGCCGACCAGGGGGGCGAGGCGGCCTGGGCGGGACGGATCGAGGTGCTTGCCGCCACCGATCTGCTGACGCTGCTCAACCATTTTCGCGGCATCCAGCTCATGTCGCCGCCTGAACCCGCGCGGGCCGAAAAGCAGGTCGGCGGCCCCTGCCTGTCGGAGATCAAGGGGCAGGAAAGCGCCAAGCGCGCGCTGGAGGTGGCGGCGGCGGGCGGACACAATCTGCTTTTCAGCGGCCCTCCGGGGTCCGGCAAGTCGCTTCTCGCCTCCTGCCTGCCCGGCATATTGCCGGACCTGACGCCGGCCGAGGCGCTGGAAGTGTCGATGGTCGCATCGGTCGCCGGATCGCTGGAAGGCGGCAAGCTGCTGCGCGCCCGCCCCTATCGCGCGCCCCATCATTCCGCGTCCATGCCGGCGCTGGTCGGCGGCGGGCTGAAGGCGCGGCCGGGCGAGGTCAGCCTTGCCCATCTGGGGGTGCTGTTTCTGGACGAACTGCCGGAGTTTCAGCGATCGGTGCTGGATTCGCTGCGCCAGCCGCTGGAAACGGGCAAGGTCACGGTCGCGCGCGCCAATGCCCATGTCACCTTTCCGGCGCGGGTTCAGCTTGTCGCGGCGATGAACCCGTGCCGGTGCGGCCATCTGGGCGATGCCTCGCTTGCCTGCGCCCGCGCGCCGCGCTGCGCGGCCGAATATCAGACGCGCATCTCCGGCCCGCTGCTGGACCGCATCGACCTGCACGTCGATGTCCAGCCCGTCTCCGCCGCCGATCTGGTGTTGCCACCACCAGCCGAAGGATCGGCCGAAGTTTCGGCCCGGGTGAAGGCGGCGCGAGACCGCCAGAGCGCCCGCTATGCCGGACACGGCATCCGCACCAACGCCGAGGCGGACGGCACGCTGCTGGAGCAGGTCGCCACGCCCGACGAAGCCGGCCGCAAGCTGCTGCACCAGGCGGCCGAGGCGATGCGGCTGACCGCGCGCGGATTTCACCGCGTGCTGCGCGTCGCCCGCACCCTTGCCGATCTTGCCGACGCCGAGAATGTGGGCCGCATCCATATTGCCGAAGCACTCAGCTACCGCAGACAGGCCCCGGTTAACTGACTGAAATGGTGAACTGACTGGAGCGGTGGACTGACTGGAACAATGCCGGGTTTGGCATAATGTTGCACGATCCGGTTCAAGGTGGGCAAATCGAGGAAAGGAACATGCCATGGCGTTACAGGGAAGCTGTCATTGCGGAGCGATTCGGTTTGAAGTCGATGCGGAACCGCCGGCCGAGGTGGTTGAATGCAACTGCTCCTACTGCCGCCGCCAGGGACGCAAATGGTGGTTTCTGCCGGACAGCCAGTTTCGACTAGTGACCGACGAGAACGCGGTGGCCAGCTATTTCTTTGGCGCCCACAAGATCGAGCATCATCACTGCGGCGTCTGTGGATGCGCGCCCTATTCTGAAGGCGCGAATCCCAATACCGGCGAACGGACTGCGGCAATCAACGTACGCTGCATTCCGGAGGTGGATATAGACTCGCTGCCGATACGCCGCGTCGACGGCGCAAGCTTTTAGGGTCCTGACCCTAAGCAAACGGCTTTCCTCCCGCGCACGTTCGGCTAAGTTGCGCCCGATGATCAGCCCCTTCGCCGCGCCGACCTGGCGTGACCGCCTACCGCAAGGCGTCCGTCCGTATCTGGAACCCGCGCCGTTGGCGGCGCTGTTTCTCGGCATCTCGTCGGGCTTTCCCTTCGCGATGCTCGCGGCGACGCTCACCAACCGGCTGTCGGAAGCGGGGATCGACAAGAAATCGATCTCGGCCTTCGCGCTCGCGCTGCTGATCTACAGCTTCAAATGGGCCTGGGCTCCGCTGGTGGACCGGGTCCACATCCCCATTCTCTCCGCCCGCTTCGGCCAGCGCCGCGCGTGGCTTTGGCTGGCCGGGTTCGCGGTGATGGCGGCCGTGGTGACGCTTGGCTTCGCCGATCCGGCGGCCGACATCCGCACCGTCGCCTATGCCGCGATTCTGCTGGGCTTCTGCGGCGCAACCTTCGACATCGTGATCGATGCCTACCGGATCGAGCTGTTGAAGCCGGAACAGCTGGGCGTGGGCTCCGGCATGTCGCAATATGGCTGGCGGATCGGGGCGGCGGTGGCCGCCTCGCTGGCGCTGTTCGTCGCGCTGCGGACTGACTGGACGCTTGGCTATATCGCCTGTGCGCCGCTTGCGCTTTCCGCCATGCTCGCCTCGCTGGTGATGGGCGAACCCGAACGGCATCGCGAGCCCACGCCCAAGCGGGGCATGGCCGAGCTGGTCGACGCCTTCGTCTCCCCGCTCAAGGACTTCTTCACTCGCGAGGGCGCGCTTGTCGTGCTGCTGTTCGTGCTGGTCCACAAGATCGGCGACACCATGGCCAATCTGATGATCCGCGACCTGCTCGTCGGCCTTGGCTTCACCAAGGACGAGATACTGGTGGGCGATGTCTGGGTTGGCTTCATCGCGCTGCTGGCCGGGATCTTCGTCGGCGGCTGGCTTTACGCGCGGCTCGGCATGAAGCGGTCGGTGATGATCAGCCTGCTCCTGATGGCGGTATCGAACCTGAGCTTTGCAGCGCTTGCGGCTGCGGGCCATTCGATGCCGTGGCTTGCGTTCACCATCGGCTTTGAAAACTTTGCAAGCGGCATCGGCGGCGTGGTGGTGGTGGCCTATCTGTCGGCGCTGTGCAACCTGGCGTTCACTGCGACGCAGTTCGCGCTTCTGTCGGCTGCGGCCGCGATTGTCGGACGCTTCCTCACCGGCACCACGGCAGGCGCGCTGATCGAAGGTATCGGCTATGTGGATTTCTATCTGCTGACGACCGCGCTCGCCTTGCCGGGCGTGATCATCTACTGGTTGATGATGCGGTCCGGCCTTGTCGACCGCTCGGTCGGGTCGGCCGCGAGAGAAGGCTGAACCCGACCCGGAGAAAGATGCAAAGGAGAGGTCCATGGCCGTCATCGGCATCGACCATGTGAACATCCGCACTTCGGATGTCGCCGCAACCCTCGGTTTTTTCAGGGATGTGCTGGAGATGACGGTCACGCCGCCGCCCGGCCGGTCCAGCATCAGCGACAGCGGATGGGTGCTGGACGGCAACGGCCATGCCGCGATCCATGTGGGGTCCACAAGCCTCGCCTTTCCGGGCGATGACAAGCAGGCCGCGGTGGCTTCGCGTGGCAGCGGCGCGGTCCATCATGTCGCGCTGAACTGCGGCGACTATGCAGCCACGCGCGACAGGTTCGCCCGGCTCGGCCTGAGCTTCACCGAAAACCATATTCGGGCAGCAGGGCTGCGGCAGATCTTCGTCCACGAGCCGAACGGCGTGCTGATCGAACTGAACTTCCGCGAGGCGTGACGCGCGACAGGCTGAACATCACTTGCCCGGCGTGCGGTACAGCAAGGTGACGCTGATCCGGCGGTTGCGCGGATCATAGGGGTTCTGGGCGTTGAAGGGCTCGCGGTCGGCGACGCCTTCCAGTCGGGCGAAGCGCGTCGGATCCACCCCATTGGTGGCGAGCATGGCCCGCGTCGCCTCGGCCCGCTGCGACGACAAGATCCAGTTGTTCATGCCCTGCGGCGTTCCGGGACGCGGATTATAGGGCAGGCTGTCGGTGTGGCCGCGCATCGCGATCGGGTTGGGCAGCGTAGAGATGGCGCCCCCGACCTCCACCAGCAGTTCGGCGGCTGCCCGCGACAGACGATTGGTGCCGATATCGAACATCGCGAAATCGGCCTCGTCCAATATCTCTATCCGCAGGCCTTCGGGCGTGATCGACAGGCGCACCTTGTCGCGCAGCTTCGCCAGATCGCCGTCGCGCGACATGCGCTGGCCAAGCTCGTTGGCGGCCTGCTCGAACCTTTTCTGGTCTTCCTTCTTCATCTGCTCGGTCCGGAGCCGTTCCTCCGGCGTCGGCGGCGCAACCTGCGCATACATTGTGACGGGCAGCACCCGCTGCGATCCGGCGGGCACAGCCTGGGGCGCATTGCCGTCGGGCGCCATCATCGCTCGGCCACCCATCACGCCGTTCGACCCGCCCGCCTTGGTGTGCTGGACCAGGGTGGGCGAGAAATAATCGGCGATGCCCTTGCGCTGATCCTCGTTGGTGGCGCCGACGATCCAGAGCAGCAGGAAGAACGCCATCATCGCGGTCACGAAATCGGCATAGGCGACCTTCCACGCGCCGCCGTGATGGCCGCCATGTCCGGCCACCGTGATCTTCTTGATGATGATCGGCGGCAGAACCTCTGATTCCGCGACCAACGGCTTCATCGGCTCGGCGCTCATCTTTCTGAATCCTTACGGATTGAGCGGTGCCAGCCCGCTCCCCCACCCGGCCACCCAGCGGCAGCATCCTGAACGGGTGGCCGGGTGGGGGGGCGGGCCGGTGCCGTAGCTGCGCGACCGCGCATTATTTCGCCCTCAGCCCGTCGAACACCTCGGCAAAGCCGGGCTGGTTCTTGTGGCTGATGCTGGTACGCGCCGCCTCGATCACGATCGGCTGCGGATTGCCGAACAGCGAGGATATGATGATCGCCTTGGCGACGTGATAGATCTCGCCGTCCTCCTCGACGATCTGCTCCAGGCGGCTGGCGAGCGGCGAGACGATGCCATAGGCGAGCAGCACGCCTAGGAAGGTGCCGACCAGCGCCGATCCGATCATGCCGCCAAGCACGGCGGGCGGCTGGTCGATCGATCCCATGGTCTTCACCACGCCAAGCACCGCCGCGACGATACCAAGCGCAGGAAGCGCGTCGCCCAGCGTCTGAAGCACCTTCACCGTCTTTTCGACGCCGTGATGGTGGGTCTTCAGCGCATTGTCCATGATCTCCTCGACTGCGTGGACGTTGAGCGTGCCCGACGACACGACCACAAGCCGGATCGCGTCGCAGATGAAATCGATCAGGAAATGGTCTTTCAGCAGCTTGGGATAATCGGCAAAGATGTTGCTGGACTGGGGATTTTCGATGTGCGCTTCCATCGCCACGGGGCCGTCGGTGCGCAGCATCTTCATCAGCTTGGCGGTGAGGAAGATGGTGTCGAGATAATCCTGCTTGAAATAGGTCGGCCCCTTGAAGACCTTGCCGACGCCGCCGCCTACCTGCTTGAGCAGGCCCATGGAGTTGCCCAGCAGCAGCGCGCCCGCCGCGGCACCGCCGATGATGAGCATTTCATGGGGGATGGCGTGAAACACCGGGCCGAGATGCCCGCCGGTAATGGCGAAACCGCCGAACACCATGGCAAACAGCACGATAAGCCCGATTGCCGCAAACATATTCCCGCCACCCCGATTAGATCACGCGTCTTTCCGCCTGATCTGTTTAACGACCCGATCCGGAAAAACTTTAGCCGCCGCCAGGTTAACGCTTCGCCATCAAAGATACTGGAAAAGCGACAGTTTCTTGATCTGCGCGAAGCTCTGCTGCGATGCCTGAAGCAGGGTCATCGCGCTTTGCAGCTGCGTGATCGCGCCCGCCACGTCGAGGCTTTCGATCTTGCTCTGGGCGATGGTCATCGTCGTCTCCAGCGTCTTCAGCCGCTCGCTTTCCGTATCCACCTGCGCCAGCCGCGAGCCGAAGATGGCGCGCTGGTCGATCAGCCGGTCCACCCCGGCGCTGAGGTCTGCAAGCGCCTTGTCCATGCTGGCCTGAAACGCCGGTTGATCGGCGGGCGTCAGCGGCGGATTGTCGAGCGCGTCCTTGAACTCCATCAGCGACTGGAAGATCGTCTGCCGGCCCGATGACGTGTCGATCGACAGCATCGAAAGGCCGCTCGCCCCCGTGGAGACGGTGACGTCTGCGTTGACCGGAACGCGGGGCGGCTCCCCGCTGCCCTGCCAGAGGATTGCGCCCGATGCGTCGCGCGCAAAGGCGGGTGCGCCGACCTGCGCGCCGGAGAAAATATAGTTGCCGGAGGAATCGCGCGTGTTCGCCAGCGCCAGCACCTGCTCGATGATCTGGGCCAGTTCGGTCGAGATATTCTGCCGGTCGGTTGCGGTCATGGTGCCGTTCGCCGCGATGATCGCAAGCTCGCGCGCCCGGACAAGCTGGTTCGACATGGATTCCGCCGCACTGTCGGCCAGCGAAATCTGCGTGGTGATCGTGTCCATGTTGCGGATGAACTGCTGGTTGTCGGTGATGCTGCGTTGAAGATCGACCACCCGGTTCGCGCCAAGCGGATCGTCCGACGGGCGCAGCACGCGCTTGCCGGTCGCGATCTGCGTCTGGAGCCGATCGATCGTCGATTGCAGGTCCGCCATGCGGCTGGTCTGCGAATTATAGGACTGGAAGCTGCCGATACGCATTGTTCATCACCGAATGTCGAGCATGGTCTGGAAGATCTCGCGCGCTGCCGCGATGATCTTTGCGCTGGCCTGATAGGCCTGTTGGAAACGGATGAGTTCGGCCGCTTCCTCGTCGAGATTGACGGCGGATGCGGAGTCGCGCGCCTCCAGCGCCTTGTCGCGGACGGCCTGGGCGGCGGTGGCGAGCGCCGTGGTGTCGCTGAGGTTGGTCGCGACCCGCGTCACCTCGCGCGTGAACTTGCCTTCAAATCCGGGGTTGCCGAGCCGCGTGTCGATGAGCGCCCGGATATTGCCGTTGTCGGCCATGCCGGCGGGCGTCGGCTGCACCGTGAAGCTGTCTCCGGGCTGGAGGCTGCCCGACAGCTGAACGTCAAAGCCGTTCACCGGAATCCATGCGCCCGGAACATAGGGGCCGCTCGCCAGCACGGTCGGCGGAACGGCAGTGTCGGCGGCGTCGATGATCTCATATATATTGCCCGCGCCGGCCTGAATGACGAAGCTGGAAGGCGCAGGCGCTGGAATGGCGGCCGCCGCCGGATTGGTGCGAACCGCGACCGTGCCGCTGCCCTCATTGTCCCCCGATATGCTGGCGGAAAAGGGCGCCGCGGCGGCGACCTCTGCCCCATCGTCGATCAGCACGCGCATGCCCGCAGCGCCGGTCTGCCCCTTGATCGCGAACCAGTCGCCGCCCACCGGCGCGCCGCCAAGATCGAGGTGGACCCCGTCAAGATCGAGCGAGTCCGTGCCAGACACCGACGCGCTGCCATCGGTGCGCGACAGCGTCCACTGGCTGGTCGTTCCGTCATAGCGAAGCTCGTAGCCGCCGGGGAAAACCTGCGTCTGGTCGGTCACCTCCATCCGCAACGTGGCCTGCCCCACATTGGTGCGCGACGGGGTGGCCGCAAGCGAACTGGTGGCGAACAGGTCCGCGCCCGGCTGGCCGTTCAGGTCAACGCCCTGGCGGTGCACGGCGTTGACCGTGGTGACGAACTGATTGGCGAGAGTGTCGAGCGCGGCGGCGCTGTCCGAAAGCTGGACATAGGCGTCGGCAAGGCCGGCGAGCGCGCCGCTGGCCGGGACCGAGATCAGCCCCGAATTGCCGAACGGGTCGAGCGTGAGCTGGATCTTGCCATTGGCTTCGGCCGCGCCGAGCAGCTTTGGCCCCCTCTGGTCGACAAGCAACGGCCCGTTGCTGTTGTCCAGCCGGACGTTGACCGTGCCGTCGGGCCTGATCTCCGCGTCGATCTTCACCAGCCCGGCCAGCTCCTGAAGCAGCCGGTCGCGGTCGTCCTCAAGCCCCGCGTTCTGCGAGGTGCCGTCGGCCGTGCGGCGCAGGCTGGAATTGAGGCTGGAAAGCGAACGGCCGATCTCGTTGATCCGCGCGACCGTCTGGTCGACGTCCTGCCTGATGCCGGTGCGCGTGCCCGCGAACGACTGGGCAAGCGAGCGGAACTGATCGGCGACCTTGCCCGCCGATGCCAGAAAGGCGTCACGCGCCGAGCCGGATGTCGGATCGGCCGCAAGGTCCTGCGCGGCGTTGTAGAAGCCGGTAAGCTGCCCGCCCAGTCCCTGGGAATCATTGTTGAGATAGGACTGGATCTGATCGAGCCAGCCCTGCCTGGCGGCCGCACGCGCATAATCACCCGCCGCCGTCCGGGCATCGTTGGTCAAAAAGCTGTTATAGGCGCGCAGCACGCCGGAGACGTTGACGCCCGAGCCTGCCTTCACGTCGCGCACCAGCGGATAGCCGGTGCCGGCGGACGGGTTCTCGGTCACCACCGCCTGACGGCGCGCATAGCCGGCGACGTTGGCGTTGGAGATATTCTCGCCGATGATGTCGAGCGCCGTCTGATAGGCGCGGACGCCCGCCGCGCCAAGGCCAAGCAGGTCGCTCATTCAGGCGCTCCCTTCGCTTCGTCCGTCGCCGCCATCGGCTGCGCCCGATCCAGAAAATCGGCCATCGCCTTTGCGATGCCAAGCGTGCCGCGCTTTGCCATTTCCTCGGAAAAGCGCGCGTCCTGCATGTCGCGGAAGGTCCTCATCGCGTCATTTTCAAACATGCCGCCGCCAAGGCTCGTCTTGCGCGCCTCCTTCAGCATCATGTTGACGAACACCGCCTCGAACTTCTGCGCCGCCTTTTCCAGATTGGCGCGGCTGGCGCGGCGGCTGTCGTCGACCGCCGCCGGTCCGGCAGACTGGATGCTGTTGATCGGTGCGGTCATCTTGCACATTCCTTCTGACCGTCATGCTGAACTTGGTTCAGCATCCATGAACGCCGCCGCGCAGGGATGTACGGTCCCGTGTTCATGGGTGGAGCAAACTTCATCCTCAAATCACGATCAGCTCGGCCTTGAGTGCGCCCGCCTGCTTGAGCGCCTCCAATATGGCCACGAGGTCGCCGGGGCTTGCGCCAAGCGCGTTCACCGACTTCACGATGTCGTCCAGCGCGACGCCGGGCGCGAAGAGGAACATGTTGCCGCCCTTCTGCTCCACCTCGATGCCGCTGTCGGCAACCACCGCCGTCTGCCCGCGCGAGAACGGTCCCGGCTGGCTGACCTGCGGATTTTCGGTGATCTTCACCGTCATGCTGCCGTGACTGACCGCCGCCGCCGAGACGCGGACATTGGCGCCGATCACGACCGTACCGGTGCGCGAATTGACGACGACGCGCGCGACCGGATCGGCAGGCCTCACTTCGATATTCTCTACGATCGAGACCAGGCTGATGCGCTGGCTGGCGTCCATCGGGGCCGACACCTGGATCGACACCGCATCGAGCGGCGAGGCAGCGCCTGGCCCCAACGTGCCGTTGATCGCTTCGGCAACACGCTTGCTGGTGGTGAAATCGGCCTCGCGCAGGTTGAACATCAGCGCGGGCGAGGTGTTGAACGGGGTGTCGACCATCCGCTCCACCGTCGCGCCATCGGGAATGCGGCCCGATGAAGGGACGTTCACGACCACCTGCGATCCGTCGCCGCCTTCCACGCCAAGCCCGCCGACGGCGAGGCTGCCCTGCGCCATCGCATAGGGCTCCCCGTCCGCGCCGACGAGCGGAGTCAAAAGCAGATTGCCGCCGCGAAGCGACTTGGCCTTGCCGATGGCGGAAACGGTGACGTCGATCTTCTGGCCCGGCTTTGCGAACGGCGGCAGATCGGCGGTGATCATCACCGCCGCCGCGTTCTTGAGGCTGGCCTTGACGTTGGGCGGGATGACGACGCCAAAGCGGGCGATCGCGCTCTTCATGCTCTGGATCGTATATTCCAGATTATCATCGCCGGTGCCGTTGAGGCCGACGACGATGCCATAGCCGACCAGCTGGTTCGTCCGGATGCCCGCGAAATTGCCCAGATCCTTGATCCGTTCGGCCGAGGCGGGCGTGGCGACAAGACAGAGTAGCGCCATGGCCGCGAGCCGCAAATGTTTCGTCACCCTGGCGAAGGCCGGGGTCCATGAACGCAGGCGGCCGCCAACACGGGCGCGGCGGTGTTCATGGATTCCCGCCTTCGCGGGAATGACGGGAAAAGGATCGGGATGCATGTTCAGCACCTCAAAACGGGGTGATCGCGGTGAAGAAGCGCTGCAGCCAGCCCATGCGGCTTTGCTGCGCTATCTCGCCGGTGCCGGAATAGGCGATGCGGGCGTCCGCCACCCGGGTGGAAAGCACGACATTCTCGGGCGTCACGTCCTGCGGGCGGACGATGCCTGCGATCTGGATATATTCCTCGCCCCGGTTCAGCTTCATCAGCTTCTGGCCGCGCACCAGCATCGTGCCGTTGGGATAGACCTGGGCGACGGTGACGGTGATCTGCCCGGAAAGCTGGTTCGATTGCGCGGCACCCCCCTGCCCCTTGAAGCTCTGTGCGCTGCCGCCCGAAAGCAGCCCGTCCGGCACCCATGAAAAGGGCTTAGCGTCCGGCAGGGTGAGGCTCATGTCGCTGTCGCGCGAGCTGGTGGCCGACGCCGTCTTCGACGCCTGGGTGCGCTCCACCAGCGCGATCGTCAGCACATCGCCCACGCGCCGGGCGCGATTGTCCTCCACCAGGCTCGCGAAGCGGCCGGGCTGATAGATCGCGCCGGTCGGCTGGGCGGGCTGGGTGACGGGCGGCGCATAGCTGGGCGCGAACTCCGCCGACGGCCGCTCATATGGCGCGGCGCAGGCGGCGAGACCGACGAGCGGAAGGACTGCGCCAAGCACGAACGGTTTGGGAGAACTGAAATTACATGTTCTGCGTGGCATATTGCATCATCCCGTCGACGGTGCTGATCACCTTGGAGTTCACTTCATAGGCGCGCTGGGTCTCGATCATGTTGACCAGTTCCTCGACCATGTTGACGTTCGAGGTTTCCAGCATGTTCTGGCTGATCTCGCCCAGGCCATCGATGCCCGGCGTGCCCGCCTGTGGCGCGCCGCTGGCGGCGGTCTCCGCGAACAGATTGTCGCCCAGCGGCTGAAGACCCGCCGGGTTCAGGAAGTTTACAAGCTCGATCTGGCCGATCTGGCTCGGCTGGGTGTCCCCGGGGACCATCACGGTCACCGTGCCGTCCTTGCCGATGGTGAGCGACTGCGCGCCTTCGGGGATGTTGATGTCGGGCTGAAGCGGATAGCCGTCGTTCGTCACCAGCCGCCCTTCGGAGCTGACGCTGAAGGAACCATCGCGCGTATAGGCGGTGCTTCCATCAGGCTTCTGCACCTGGAAGAAGCCCTGGCCGTTGATCGCCATGTCGGTCGGATTGTCGGTCGCCTGCATCGCCCCTTGCGTGTTGATCCGCTCGGTGCCGACCACCTTCACGCCCGTGCCGATGTTGAGGCCGGTCGCGTACTGGTTCGTCTGGTCGCTGTTCGCGCCCGCCTGCTTGTAGTTCTGGTACATCAGCGTCTCGAACTCGGCGCGGTCGCGCTTGAAGCCCGTGGTGTTGACGTTGGCGAGGTTGTTGGAGATCACGCGCATGCGCATGTCCTGCGCGTCCAGGCCGCTTCGTGCCGTATGCAAGGCAGAGGTCATTGCCGGTCCTTCCTGACTATTCGAGCTTCAAGAGCGACGTGCTGTTCACGTCCATATCGCGCACGCTGCTGACCAGCTGGACCTGCACCTCATAGGCGCGGGCCTGCTCGATCATCTGCACCATCGCGTCCATCATGTTGACGTTGGAGGATTCGAGGCTGCCGGTCTGGAGCTGCGCGGTCTGGTCCTGCGGCAGTTCCAGCCCGTCGTCGGACCGCATCAGATTGTCGAGGCCCTTCTTCAGCCTTGCCGGATCGCCGGTCACCAGCTTGATGCGGCCGATCTGCGTGACCTCGGTCGCTTCCGCGCCCTGCGGCTGAATGCTGACCGTGCCGTCCGCGCCGATCTCCACCTTGTTGGCGGGCGGCACCGTGATCGGCCCGCCCTCGCCGATGACGGGAAAGCCGTCGCCAGTCTCCAGCACGCCGGTCGCGCCGATCCTGAGATCGCCGCGCCGCGTATAGGCTTCGGTCCCGTCCGGCACCTGAACCGCCATCATGGCATCGCCCAGAAGCGCCACGTCCAGCGTGCGGCCGGTCTGGTTGATGACGCCCGTCTCCTGATCGGGAGCGAGTACGCCCTCCGCCGCCTGAATGCGGCTCTGGAACGACTCGCCGCCCTGCAGCACCCGGCTTTGCGACGCGCTGATGTCGCGCTTGAAGCCAAGGGTGGTCGCGTTGGCGACATTGTGCGCCAGCACGTCCTGCGCAGACATGGTGCTGCGCAGGCCGGACAGGGCGGTGTAGACGAGGCGGTCCATGATGGGCTCCGGTCCCGGTCAGATCGCGTTACGAGCGGATGTTGATGATGGCCGACGTCATCGTGCTGTCGGTCTCGATCGCCTTCGCATTCGCCTGGAAGTTGCGCTGCGCGGTGATGAGGTTGACCAGCTCCTCGGTGATGTCGACGTTCGACTGTTCAAGCGAGCCGGACCGGATGGTGCCGACGCCGCTCGACCCGGCTTCGCCAAGGATCGGCGCGCCGGACAGCCCGGTTGCGGTGTAATGGGCGTCGCCGGTCTGCTTCAGGCCGTTCAGGTTTGCAAAGCTCGCGACCGCCACCTTGCCGAGCGCCTGGGTCTCGCCATTGGTGAAGCTGGCGCGCACCACGCCGTCGCTGTCCACCGTGACGCTGTCCAGCCGGCCGGAAGGAAAGCCGTCCTGCGTGAACGATATGATGGAAAACGGATCGGAATATTGGGTGGTCGCAGTGCCGTGATCAAGCGATACCGTCAGCGGATCGCCGCCGGGGATCGGCAGCGGATTGAAGCCGATCCCGGTGGTGGGCGTCACGAGCTGGCCGTTGGTGTCGAAGCTCAGCTGCATCGGCGAAGCGCCGCTCGACGGCGTCAGTTCGGTCCCGTCCACGATCAGGTGGACATTCCAGTCGTTGGTGGTGGCCGCCGAATTGGAGCTGGAGGTGCGGACATAATAGATTTCCGCCGCCAGCGGATTGCCCAGCGAGTCATAGACCGTGGTCGACGTCATCTTGTTGTACGTCGTGGGGCTGTCCGGGTTGAACGTGTAGGGGTTCGTCACCGGATCGTAGATCGGGTTGTTGGGGATCACTTCCGCGTCGGACGGAAGGTTAAGCGCCAGGTTGATGCCCGTCGTCGCGCGGGGCTGGCCCGAGGTCAGCGGCAGGCGAAGCGCCCTTGTGTCGCTGATGCTGGTCGAAATGACGGTGCCGGAATCATTGACCGGATAGACCTGCAGCGCCTGGCCGCCGCTATCCACGACGAAGCGGTCGCTGTTGACGCTGAACGAGCCGTTGCGGGTGAAGCTCATGTCGGTGGTGCCGGACGTCGACTTCACCATGAAGAAGCCTTCGCCCATGATCGACATGTCCATCACGTTGAGCGACGACTGGATCGCGCCCTGGGTGAACTGCTGCTTAATCGTCTTCAGCGCCGTGCCCGAACCCGCGACGCGGCCCGCGCTCTGAAGCGCCGAGCTGGAGATGATGTCGCCAAACTCCGCGCGCGAACGCTTGAAGCCGATGGTGCCGACGTTGGCGATATTGTTTGATGTGGTCGAAAGGTCGGTCTGGGCGGCGTTGAGGCCGGTGAGCGAGGTGTACATTGCCATGACTGGTCTCCTTGGGAAGGCTTTGAAACGCTGCGGGAACTAGCTGCTGATCTTCTGGATCTTGTCGAACGACACCGGCCCGACGCCCAGCAGCTCGACGGTCATCGGTGAATTGGCGGTGGGAAGGCTGACGGCCTGGACAAGCGCATAGACCGAGGTGTTGAGCGCCTCGCGCTTGCCGCCGACATTGGCGGTCGCCTCGATCGTGACCGGGCCGGGCGTGACAGCCTCGCCCGCGTCGTTCTTGCCGTCCCAGGCGAAATCGTGCTTGCCCGCCTCCACCGCGCCGACCGAGATGGTCCTGAGCGTCTTGCCGGTGGAATCCTTGATCGCGACGCTGGTGTCGGTCGAACCTTCGGGAATGTCGATCTGGCCATAGACCGCGCCGGTCGAATCCTGGACGGCGGTCGTGCCCGATGTGAGCGCATATTTGCCTACCAGCCCGGTCGCGGTCGAAAGCTGGCCCTGGTTCATCGCTTCCAGAATATTGCCGAGCTTGGTGTTCATCTCGGTGATGCCGCTCAGCGACGAGAACTGCGCCATCTGTGCGACGAACGCTTCGTTCTCCACCGGCTTCAGCGGGTCCTGGTTCTTGAGCTGCGTGGTGAGCAGCTTCAGGAAATCGCCCTGGTCGAGATTGGTCTTTTTCGTCGGCGCGTTGCTCGCGTCATAGCTGCGAATGCCGAGTGCGTTCAGATCAAGTGTCGAGGTGCCGCTCATCGCTGCCTCACTGTCCAAGTTTCAGGGTGTTGAGCATCAGCGACTTCGCGGTCTGGATGACCTCGACGTTGTTCTGATACTGGCGGGAGGCTTCCAGCAGCTCGACCATTTCCTGCGTCTGGTCGACGGCCGCCTCGTAGATATAGCCCTGCTTGTCGGCCAGCGGGTGGCCGGGGTCATAGCGCTTCACGGGCGTTGCGGTGCTGGTGACAATCTCGTCCACCTTCACCGTCGCGTTCGCGCCGCCCGTGGTTTCGTCGAACACGGTCTCGAACACGGGCTTGCGGGCGCGATAGACCTCCGCCTCGCTTTTCGCGATCGAACCTGCGTTGGCGAGGTTGCTGGCCGTCGTGTTCAGCCGCACGAGCTGCGCCGACATGGCGCGGCCGGAAATGTCGAATATCGAAAGGCCGGACATGGCTATTCTCCCTTCATCGCGCGCATCAGCGTGTTGATGCGGCCGTTGAGGAAGGAGAGCGTCGTCTGATACTGGACGGCGTTTTCGCCGAACTTCGTCTGTTCGACCGAAAGCTCGACCGTGTTTCCGTCAAGCGACGACTGGACCGGTATCCGGTACAGCGCGTCGCCGCCGAACCCCGGCGTTCCTTGCGCAATATGGGCAGCGCTGGTCGCCTGCAATCCGGCGCCCCCGCCTTCGGCCCGCTTCAGCTCCGCCGCGAAATCGATGTCGCGCGCCTTAAAGCCGGGCGTAGCGGCGTTGGCGATGTTCGACGCGAGCATCTCCAGCCGTTTCGAACGCAGTGCGAGAGCATCGCCATGCACACCGAAATATTTGTCGAGCACGTCCATAAGCGTCGGTCCTGCAACTCCTCATCGCCGGGATTCCGGCAACAGGGGATCAGCAAACGCCGTGCCAGTTTGGACAAAAGCGTGAATTTGCGCGGGTTTCGGCGCGCGATGCAGGCTATCGGGCGCGGCCCTGTCGGTGAATTGACGGGGTGATATGACGGCTTCCCGACGCCCATTTACACTCCAACGGCATGCTGAACTTCAGCAACCACACCCTTCATGTCGCGCAGAGACGCAAAGAGCGCAGAGAAGCCATGAGCGCCGAAGGCCCTTCATGGCGCTCTGGAGGCGGCAGCGGGACGCCGCGGGATTTCGCTTCACCAATCGCTCCGCGCCCTCCGCGTCTCTGCGCGATATCGCTTCTCCAGTCTCTGCGCGAAATGAAGAAAACCCGCCGCGACGGGGTCGGGCGGGCTTTCGACTCAGGCTTTGAGAACGCCTATTTCGGTGAAATCACCATCAGCATCTGACGGCCTTCCATGCGCGGATACTGCTCGATCTTGGCGATCTCGTTCGTATCTTCCTGAACGCGCTGGAGAAGCTGCATGCCAAGCTGGCCATGGGCGAGTTCGCGGCCGCGGAAGCGCAGCGTGACCTTCACCTTGTCGCCTTCGCCGATGAACTTGTGGATGGCCTTCATCTTCGTCTCATAATCATGATCGTCGATGTTGGGACGCATCTTGATTTCCTTGATGTCCTGCGTCTTCTGGCTCTTGCGGGCGATGTTCGCCTTCTTCTGGGCCTCGTACTTGAACTTGCCGACATCGAGGAACTTGCACACGGGCGGATCGGCGCTGGGAGAAACCTCCACCAGGTCGAGCCCCGCTTCGGCGGCCTGCTCGATCGCCTCCCGCGTGTACATCACCCCCAGGTTTTCGCCCTCCTCGTCGATCACCCGCACCTTCGGCACGGTGATGAATTCATTGTAACGAGGACCATTGGTGGGCGGCGGCGGCGTCATCATGCGCCTTGACATGGGCGGTGGTATGGCAGGTTCTCCTGTTGTTGCCTCGGATAGATTCCAAGCACGCGATTTAGTGTGCCTTGGCGCAAAGCGGAAGCCCCATGCGAGGCCCGACCGCGCTTTTTATTCGTCTGTTGCATAGGCGCACGGGTTTCCCATGCTCCGCGTCATGCTGAATTCATTTCAGCATCCATGAACACCGTTGGGCGAGAACGGGTCACGGCGGTGTTCATGGATCCTGAAACAAGTTCAGGATGACGTGGATAACAGCTGTTTCCGATCCGGGGGCATGGCCTCGCCTCTCAACCACTCTGCAGCTTCAGCAAGGGTTTTCGACGTCTGTTCCTGCTGGCCGAGCGTCCGAATCGTGACGGTGCCCTCCTCCGCCTCGCGCTTGCCCACGACCAGCAGATAGGGCGTCTTGGCGAGACTGTGCTCGCGCACCTTGTAGTTGATCTTCTCGTTCCGGAGGTCGCTCTCCACGCGGATGCCGGCCGCCTTCAGCCTGTCGACCACCTCAAGCGCATAGGAATCGGCGTCGGACACGATGGTCGCCACCACCGCCTGCACCGGCGCGAGCCAGAGCGGCAGCCTGCCTGCGAAATGCTCGATCAATATGCCGATGAACCGCTCATATGAGCCGAAGATCGCGCGATGAAGCAGGACCGGGCGATGCCTCTCCCCGTCCTCCGCCACATAGCTTGCGTCCAGCCTTTCGGGCAGCACCCGGTCCGACTGGATCGTGCCCACCTGCCAGGTGCGGCCAATGGCGTCGGTCAGGTGCCATTCCAGCTTGGGCGCGTAAAAGGCCCCCTCGCCCGGCAGTTCTTCCCAGCCATATTCCTCGGTCGCGAGCCCCGCCGCCACCACCGCCTCGCGCAGTTCGGCTTCCGCCTGGTCCCACATCTCGTCGCTGCCGAACCGCTTTTCGGGCCTGAGCGCCAGCTTGATCGAATAGGTGAAGCCGAAATCCTTGTAGATCCGGTCGGCGAGCGCGCAGAAGTTGCGCACTTCCTCGACGATCTGGTCCTCGCGGCAGAAAATGTGCGCATCGTCCTGCGTGAACTGGCGCACGCGCATCAGCCCGTGCAGCGCGCCGTGCGGCTCGTTGCGGTGGCAGCAGCCGTTCTCGTACAAGCGCAGCGGCAGGTCGCGATAGCTCTTGATGCCCTGCTTGAAGATCAGGATGTGCGCCGGACAGTTCATCGGCTTCAGCGCCATCCAGTCCGCCTCGCCCGAAATCACCGGACCCTCGCCCTCGGTATTGGGCGTCTCGTCGGGGATGACGAACATGCTCTCGCTGTACTTGCCCCAGTGGCCGGATTGCTCCCACTGGCGCGCGTCCATGATCTGCGGCGTCTTGACCTCGCGATATCCCGCGCCGTCGATGGCGCGGCGCATATAGGCTTCCAGCTCTCGCCAGACCATATAGCCCCTGGGGTGCCAGAACACCGAGCCATGCGCCTCCTGCTGGAGGTGGAACAGGTCCATCTCCTGGCCCAGCTTGCGATGATCGCGCTTGGCCGCTTCCTCCAGCCGGTGGAGGTGCGCGTCGAGCTGCTTTCTGTTGAGCCAGCCGGTGCCGTAGATGCGCGACAGCATCGCGTTCTTCTGGTCGCCGCGCCAATAGGCCCCCGACACCCGCGTCAGCTTGAACGCCTGCGGATCGAGCTTGCCGGTCGACGGCAGATGCGGCCCACGGCACATGTCGAGCCAGTCGGAGCCCGACCAGTAGACGGTCAGTTCCTCGCCCTCGGGCAGTTCGGCCGCCCATTCGGCCTTGAACGTCTCGCCGCCGTCCTTCCAGCGCGCGATCAGGTCCTCACGCTTCCAGACTTCCCGACGGAGCGGTTTGTCGGCGGCGATGATCTCTCGCATCTTCGCCTCGATGGCGGGCAGGTCCTCGTCCGTGAACGGCCGGTCCCTTGGCGCGAAATCATAATAGAATCCGTCCTCGGTCGACGGGCCGAAGGTGATCTGCGTCCCCGGAAACAGGGCCTGAACGGCTTCCGCCAGCACGTGGGCGAAGTCGTGGCGGACAAGCTCCAGCGCGTCCGTCTCGTCCTTCGCCGTCACCAGCGAGAGCGTCGCGTCGGCCTCGAACGGCCGCCCGAGGTCGCGCAGCTCGCCATCGACGCGCGCGGCGAGCGAGGCCTTCAACAGCCCGGGGCTGATGCTTGCGGCGATATCGGCGGGGGTCGTTCCGGCCGCAACCTCTCGCACCGAGCCATCGGGAAGCGTGACGGAGAGAGTGTCGGCCATAAATCCAGTCGCTTGCATGTGTGTTGTCAAAAATGCGCTCGACCCTTGGAAACGGCCGGGCAAACTGTCAAGGCAAAGCCATGACCGAACTCAACTATATGGATCGCGGCGACGGCGTTCGCATCGCCTATCGCCACCGCCGGGGCAAGGGCCCGACCATCGTTTTCCTGCCCGGATATATGTCTGACATGGAAGGAACCAAGGCCATCGCGCTCTGGGAATGGGCGGGGGTTGAGGGCCGGGCGATGCTGAGGCTCGACTATTCCGGCTGCGGCGCGTCGGAAGGGCCGTTCGAGGACGGAACGCTCGACCGTTGGCGCGACGACGTGCTGAAGCTGATCGACACTTTGGTCGAAGGTCCGGTGCTGCTGGTCGGCTCCTCCATGGGCGGCTGGCTGATGCTGCTGGTGGCGTGCGCAAGGCCGGAGCGGGTGAAGGCGCTCGTCGGGATCGCCGCCGCGCCCGATTTCACCAGCTGGGGCTTCACCGCCGATCAAAAGGCGCTGATCCGCGCGAAGGGCAGGATCGAGGAGCCGTCGGAATATGACGAGGCGCCCTATGTCACCACGCTGCGCTTCTGGGAGAGCGGCGAGCGCAATCTGTTGCTGAACGACCCCATCCCCATCGACGTTCCGGTCCGGCTGCTCCACGGGCATGACGACAATGACGTGCCCTGGCCGATCTCGCCCAAGCTCGCCAACACGCTTCGTTCAGACGACGTTCGGACTGTGCTGGTCAAGAACGGCGACCATCGCCTGTCGCGGCCGGAAGACATCGGCCTGCTGCTGACGACCGTGTCCGAACTGCTGGAGATGGAATGAGCCTGCTTCTGATTCTCGCCGCCGTCGCCGCCCAGCCCTCCGGGGACGAGACGGACAGGTTCCGGCAATGCGCCGCGCTTGCGCAGAAGGATGCCAGCGCGGGCGTTGAAGCGGCGCAGGCATGGCAGGCCACGGGCGGCGACATACCGGCGCGGCAGTGCCTGGGGCTCGCCTATATGGCGATGGATCGCGCGGCGCCCGCGGCGGTCGTCTTCGAGCAGGCGGCGCGCGCGGCGGAGGCGGTGCAGGACCAGCGCGTCACCGATCTATGGGGTCAGGCGGGCAATGCCTGGCTTGTAGCGGGAGAGGCCGAAAAGGCGCGGGCCGCGTTCAACACCGCGCTGGCGCACGGCGGCGGCAGCGATGACTGGAAGGGCGAGCTTTATATCGACCGCGCACGGGCGCTGGTGGAGCTGGGGCAGCCGGACGCAGCGCGGGCCGATCTGGACAGGGCGCTGGAACTGGTTCCGGGCGATCCGATGGGATGGTTGCTATCGGCCACCCTCGCCCGGCGGCAGAATGACATCGCCCATGCGGCATTGCACATCGCGGAGGCGGAAAAGCGCGCGCCCGGCGACCCGAATATCGCACTTGAGGCGGGCAATATCGCCGGGCTGCAAGGCAGGCTGGCCGAAGCCCGCGAGAAATGGTCGGCCGCCGCGAAGGGCGACGGCCCGGCCAGCGCCGCCGCTCGGGCCGCGCTCGAGGCCAATCCTCCCGGCGACGTTCACCAGGGGAACGGAACCCCCCAATAGCCATAGACGCCCGCGCCGTAGCGCGCGTCGAACACCGGAAAATCGTCGGCGGCGAAGCGCGGCGCGTCTTTCAGCGCGTCCTTGTTGATCCCCACGACATAGCCGCCGCGTTCCTCGTCATATTTCAGCACCTTCCAGGGCAGCGGATGATAATGCTCCCCGATGCCGAGAAAGCCACCGAACGACATCACGGCGTAAAGGACCTCGCCGCTGTGCTTGTCGATCATGAAATTATGGATATGGCCGAGGCGTTCCCCGTCCAGGTCATAGACGGCCGTTCCTTCCACCTTGTCCGATGCGATCGTCCGGTCGGTTTCCTCGATCGGCAAGGCGTCGCTGATCTTTTCGGGATATTCCGGCGGATGGGCGCTCATCTTCTTCTCCTCTTCGAGTCCGAACACTGACGCACTGTTCACGCAACCAGCGGGAAGGCTCAGAAGTTCCTCGCGACCCTTCAATCGAGGTAGAAATCCACCGTCGTCACCACGCGAACCTTCTGGAATGGGGATTCGCTTGAAGAGCTATTGTCCCCATCGCGCGCGCCGATGGAGAAATAGCCCTGCGTCGCCTGCTTGATCGTGCCGACGCTGGTGGCCGAATCCCTCGCGAACTGTTCCGCCCCGGCGCGCGCATCGCGCGTCGCCTCGGCGATCATCGCCGGCTTGACCTCGTTCAGCTTGGTGAAGCTGTAGGCAATGCCCGACTCGCCTTCCAACGCCACGCCGCGCCGGACCAGCTCGAACTGCCGCGCAAAGGCCCGGCGCGCCTCCATGACCCTGGTGGTGCGCAACTGCATGCGCTGGCGGACGGTGATGTTCGGCACGCCATTATTGTTGGTGTACTGACTGACATTCACCCCGCCCACGCTGATCTCGCCGGGCTGAAAGCCGAAGCCCTTCAGAAAGTCCTCGATGACCTTGGTGTTGGCGTCGACCTGCGCCTGAACGGGTCCAAGCTCAGACCCCTGCGCCGAATAGGCGAGCGTCCAGGTCGCAAGATCGGCGGTGACGTCGCGTTCGGCAAGGCCGCGCACCGTGACCGACCGGTCCGCCTCGCGCGCCCTCACCAGCCCGTTGCCGAGCAGATAGCCGCCGATCATGAGGCCAAGCGCCAGAATGATCGCCGCAGCGATCATGCCCAGCCGGTCAGACAGTCGCCCCGCCCCGTCCATCGCGCTACTCCCGCCGCCAATCGTGAGGCAGGATAGCAGCATGCCGCCGAAATGACTTCAACCAAAAAGCGGGATTGGACGATTCAGGAAGCGTGGTTCTGCTGCTTGCGCCGGGCTACCAGCGGATTGGTTTCCTTGTCGAACCAGGCGAGCGTCTGCTCGAACATCGAACGCAGGCGTGCGACCGGCACCAGCAGCTCTTCCGGCGTTTCCTGATGATCGACGCAGCGGCGCGCGCCCATCTCGATGGTTTCGGCAAGATCGCCCAGCGACAATGCGCCGAAATGCCGCGCTTCACCCTTCAACGTATGCGCGGGAAGCACGAGCGAAGCGGAGTCGCCGTTGCGCATCGCATGCTCGATCCGGTCGACGGCTTTCACGCCATCTTCGCGAAAATAGCTGAGGATGCGCAGGAAGGCGCCGCCCAGCTCGGCGCGGGCGCGCTCGAAAACGCGCGTATCGACGATCTCGTCCTCGACCTGATCCAGCATCAATGAGCCCCCGCTCCCGCACTCCGGGCGATCCTAGCCGGAAGCAGTAAACCAATGGTTGCGATCAGGCGTTAATTCGCCATTTGAGAAGCGGCGGATCGGCCGGAAGCTGCTCTATCTCCCAGCCATGCTCCTCCGCCAGCCGGGGGATGTCGCGCGCCGCCGCCGGATCTTCGGCCAGCAACTCGAAACAGCCGCCACCGGCCCGACGCACCGCGCGCGCCAGCCGGAGCGCCGGCCAGGGGCATCTGAGGCCCCGCGCGTCGATGACGGCGGCGGCGCTCAACGGTCGAACGGATTGGTCCGGCTGCGCAGGTTCAGCCGGATCGGCACGCCGTCGAAATCAAGGCCGGTCCGGAGCGCGTTGACCAGATAGCGGCGATAGCTTTCGGGCAGTTCGTCCAGTCGGTTGCCGAACACGATGAAGGTCGGCGGCCGCGTCTTTGCCTGGGTGATGTAGCGGAGCTTGATGCGCCTGCCGCCGGGCGCGGGCGGCGGGTTCTTGTCGATGGCCTTTTCGAACCAGCGGTTGAGCGTGGATGTGCCGACGCGGCGGCTCCACTTCTCGCGCGCCTCGAAGGCGACCTTCATCAGCGTGTCCAGCCCTTTGCCGGTCTTGCCCGACACGGTGAGCAGCGGCACGCCCTTGATCTGCGCCAGCCCCTCCTCCAGCGCCGCCTGGACGCCCTGGAACAGGCGGCTCTGGTCGTGGGCGACGTCCCATTTGTTGAGCGCGATGATGAACGCACGGCCTTCCGTCAGCGCCATGTCGGCGATGCGCAGGTCCTGCGCCTCAAGCCCCAGCGTCGCGTCGAGAAGGAGGACGACCACCTCGGCGAAATCGACCGCGCGGCGCGTGTCGGCGGCCGACAGCTTTTCAAGCTTTTCGGTCACCTTCGCCTTGCGACGGAGGCCCGCCGTGTCGATCAGGCGGACGGCGCGGCCCTGCCATTCCCAGTCTATCGAAATGGAATCGCGCGTGATCCCGGCCTCCGGCCCGGTGATCAGCCGCTCCTGCCCCAGAAGCTGGTTGATGAGGGTGGACTTGCCTGCATTCGGTCGGCCGATGATGGCGAGTTTCAGCGGCCCGTCGGCGCTGTCCTCCCCCTCGGCGTCTTCGGCCGCTTCGATCTGGCGCGCCTCGACAAAGGCATCGATATAGGGGCGCAGCGCATCGTACAGCTCGACCATGCCCTCGCCATGCTCGGCCGAAAAGGCAACCGGCTCGTCGAGGCCCAATTCATAGCTTTCCGAAAGGCCCGCCTCGCTCGTCGCGCGGCCTTCCACCTTGTTGGCGACAAGGATGACCGGGCGCGGCTGGACGCGAAGCCATTGGGCGATCGTCTTGTCGAGCGGAGTCACGCCCGCCCGCGCATCGATCAGGAACAGCACGACATCCGCCTCGCCCAGCGCCGCCTCCGTCTGCGCGCGCATCCGGCCGGGCAGGGTATCGGGATCGGCCTCTTCGAAACCGGCCGTGTCGACGATCCGGAAATCGAGATCGAACAGCCGTCCCTCACCCTCGCGCCGGTCGCGCGTGACGCCCGGCAGATCGTCGACCAGCGCCAGCTTCTTGCCCGCCAGCCGGTTGAACAGCGTGGACTTGCCGACATTGGGGCGGCCGACGATCGCAACGACCGGAAGGATGGACATGTTTTTCAGTTCCAGGCCAAAGCGTAAATCGTCCGGCCGAAGCTGGAACAGCTCAGCGCCAGGCGCTGAGCTTCCCGTCCTCGGTCAGCACATAAAGCGTGTTGTTGGCGACGATGGGGCTCAGGTGGCTGCCGTCGGACAGCTTCGTCCGCGAGGCGATCTCCCCGTCGAACGGCGACACGCTGATCATCTGCCCATGGGTGCTGACCAGGAACAGGCCTTCGGAGGCAAGCACCGGCCCTGACCAGCGGATCGGGTTCTTCCGCTTCTTCTCGTTCTTGTAGGCGGGAAGCTGCGTCGCCCAGCGTATCTTGCCGGTGCCGCGCGAAAGGCACAGCAGCCGCGCGTCCGACGTCACGACATAAACCCAGTCGCCCGCCGCCCATGGCGTCGAGATTCCGGCGATGTTGACTTCCCACACACGCTGGCCGGTCGCGAGTTCAACCGCAGCCATGCGGCCGCCCTGGCCGATGGCGAAAACGCGGCCCTCATCGATCGCGGGAGAAGCGTCTATATCGGAAAGCATCGCCACCGAGGTTGCGACGCCCGTCCGGGCAAGCGTGTCCTGCCATACCGGACGGCCGTTCTCGATGCGCATGGCGACCAGTTCGCCCGACGAGTAGCCGGCGACCACGGTATCAAGCGCAATCGCGGGCGTCGCGGCGCCCAGCAGGCTAGAGGTTTCGATCGTTCCCGCCGATTCCCACAGGGTGCTGCCGTCGGTCGCCGAAAGCGTCGCGATCTGGTTGTCCTGGGTGATGACGACGACGCGATCCCCGTCGACGGCGGGCGCGCCGCGCAGCGGTGCGTTGAGACTGGTCCGCCAGACCTCGTTTCCGGTCGTCGCGTCGAGCGCGACGACCTTGCCCCATCCGGTGGTCGCAAAGACGCGCCCATTGCCGTAGCTCACGCCGCCGCCGAACGCCGTGGCGTCGGAATCGCCGCGCTTTGCCAGGTCCGACCGCCAGACGACCGATCCGCTCCGTGCGTCGAATGCGCGCACCTCGCCCCGGGTGTCGATCGTGTAGACCCGGCCTGCGCCGACGACAGGCCCCGCGACCAGCTGCGCCCTGGACGTGCTGCCCTTGCCGATCGATGCGCTCCACGCCCGGTCCAGCGGCTGGGTGACCGTCAGATGGCCCATGTTCTTCGATGCATTGCCGCCGGGCTGTGTCCATTCCTCGTTCGTCCGGGGCGCGGGAAGCACGATGGTGACGTCCGCGAGTTCAGGATCGGGCTCGGCGTTGGCTTCATAGACGAGGATCGGCAAACGCTCGCCAAGCACCGGAGTGCGCTTCTTGTCGCCGCCGCCGCCAAAGATGCCGCAGCCGGAAACCAGTGCGGCTGCCGTCAAAACAAATATTATGCGCTTCATTCAGTGGCTCCCGCCTCACCCGCCGCCTGATCCGGCGCAACATCGATTCCGAGCGCCACGGCCATTTGCGCCGCGCGCGACCGCGCCGAAGCCGGCGCATCCTTGTCCTTTGCAATCGCCGCGAACAGCGGCCCGGCCAGATCAGGCTTGTTGTCGTTCAGATATGCGATCGCCGTCATTTCTCCGGCGGAGGCGAACCATGGCCCGCCCGCAATCGCCAGCGGCTTCATCCGCGCGATCACCTGGGCCGGCTTCAGGCTGTCGAACTGCAAGGCCGTCTGCCGCACCAGCGCCAGATTGCGATAGGCCTCGGGCACGTTCATGTCCGCCGCCACCTTGCCGAAGGCGTCGGCCGCCTTCTTGGCGTCGCCCTGCTTGGCGGCCATTTCGGCCTCGCCCAGCATCGCGGCCGCGCGATAGGCGTTGTTGCCGGACAGCTTGAGTTCCGAAAAACCGGCGATGGCGCGGGTCTCGTTGCCCGATTCCGCGCTCTGGAAAGCCTGCACCAAGGTTTCGCCGAGCAGCCCCGCCTGCCGCTTCTGCTCTTCCTGCCACCACAGCCAGGCGGCAAGCGCGATCAGCCCGAGCCCGACGAGAACGACCAGCCAGCGGCCCCAGCGGCGCCACCAGCCTGCAAGCTGGTCGCGCCGCAGTTCATCATCCACCTCCCGCAGAAAGGCTTCGTCGACTTCTTTATTCTGGGCCAAACGGCGAACTCCGTGTCATGAGCGGGCGGACCTTAGGCGGAGCGCCCCCCGTGCTCAAGGCCCGCCTTCAAGGCTTCGGAAGATAGATGTTGTCCTCTCCCGGAAAGGCCCTGCTCCGCACTTCTCCGGCATAGGCCTGAACGGCGGCTGAAATCTCGCTCGCCATGTCGCCATAGCGCTTCACGAAGCGGGGCACGCGCTCGAACATCCCCAGCATATCGTCGATGACGAGCACCTGTCCGTCACAATTGGCGGATGCGCCGATACCGATGATCGGGCAAGCCACCTCGGCCGTGATGCGGTCCGCAAGCGGCGCGATCACGCCTTCCAGCACGATCGCGAACGCGCCCGCATCGGCTATGGCCTTGGCGTCCGACGCGATCTTTGCCTGCTCCTCCGCCGAGCGGCCGCGCGCGCCATAGCCGCCAAGCACGTTCACCGCCTGCGGCGTAAGCCCGACATGGCCGATGACGGGGATGCCGCGCGTCACCAGAAAGCGCACCGTCTCGGCCATCGCCTCGCCGCCTTCCATCTTGACCGCGGCGGCCCCCGTTTCCGCCATCACGCGCGAGGCGCTGCGAAACGCCTGTTCGGGCGAGGCCTCATAGCTGCCGAACGGCATGTCGATCGCCACGACCGAATGATAGGAGCCACGGACGACCGCCGCGCCATGGGCGCACATCATGTCGAGCGTCACCGGCAGGGTGGAGGGCAGGCCGTAGATCACCTGCCCCAGGCTGTCGCCCACCAGCAGCATGTCGCAATGCGGATCGAGCAGTTGCGCCATGCGTGCGGTATAGGCGGTCAGCATCACCAGCGGTTCGCCGCCCTTGCGCTTGCCGATGGCGGGCACCGTCAGCCGCTTCATCGGCGCGGGCGTGGGCGTTGCCCGGCTCGTCGACGTGTCGAGCGTGTAGGTGGTGGACATCGGTTCGCTCCCGTTCCGGATCAGCCGCGCTTCAGCGCCGTCACCTCAATTTCGACCTTCATTTCCGGTTTCACAAGCCCGACGACGATCGCGGACGCGGCCGGGCGAATGTCGCCAAAGGCAGCGCCAAGCGTCGGGCCGACCTCGTCCCAATAGGCGGCGTCGGTGAAATAATAGGTCGCGCGGACCACGTCGGCGAGCGCGAAGCCCGCCTCCCCCAGCGCCTTCTCGATCACGGCAAGCGCATTTTTCGCCTGTTCTGCCGCGCTTTCCGGCATCACCTTGGTGACCGGATCATAGCCGGTCGTGCCGGCGACGAAGCACCAGTCGCCGTCCACCACCGCGCGCGAATAACCCACCTGCTTTTCAAAAGGCGATCCGCTGGAAATCAGCCGTCGTGTCACTTCGCCGTCACTCCCTGTTCATAGATTTCCGGTTTGAATCCGACGAGCAAAGCGTCGCCCGTATCCAGCACCGGCCGCTTTATCATGGAAGGCTGGGCCAGCATCAGCCGGATCGCCTTTGCTTCGTCGATGTCCGCCTTGTCGGCGTCCGGCAGCTTCTTGAACGTCGTCCCGGCGCGGTTGAGCAGCTTTTCCCAGCCCAGCTTTCCGCTCCATTCCGCCAGCTTCGCGCCGTCTATGCCTGCCGCCTTGTAATCGTGAAAGCGATAGTCGATGCCGCGCGCCTCAAGCCAGTTGCGCGCCTTCTTGATCGTGTCGCAGTTCTTGATCCCGTACATGGTGATCGTCATCGAAAAACTTTCAACTGTAATACCTCAAGCCCCCTCGCCTCGTTCGGCAGGGGATCGCTGGTAGGATAACATCTTTAATTGTTCGCGGACGGCCTGATACCCGCGAATGGCTTCTCGTGCAGCGGAAAGAGCCGCATTGCCCTTTTCCGGCCTAGATTCCTCATTGCCTTCAAAATTGGCTTCCTCATCATCCTCACCGCCATCGGGAGCAACAAAATCTACATTGCCCCCCTTCTCGTTGAATGTGAGCAGCTTCTTGATTGAGTTTTTCAGCGCAGGGATTTTGTCGCCGTTAGCATCCGCCAAGAGCGGCTTCAACTCACCCAAGATAGTGTCTAAGGCATCTATCTTACGTGTCTCAATAAGGCTTTGGAGTTCCTGTTCCATCGTTGTTGTGAGCAGCTTTTTTTGTCGCAGGTCTTCCATCAAGTTAAGTACTTCCAACCCGTCCTTCGCAACACCGGCAACATGCTTAGAGATAATTGCAAGCATCGCTGTGACAGCAGCCGTCCCTGCCAGGATAAGGATGATTGAACCTGTAGTAGCGCCGACAACACGGGTCTCTTCCGGCGCCTCATTGGAAGCAAGAGCTAGCCCTCGGACAATATCATACCAGTCCTTCGCAGAGTCCTTCCATTCGGTCAGATTGTTGATCGCTGCTTCCTTCTGGAAGCCAACGCGAATTGTGATAAGATCGCCATCGTCTTCCGGGCCAGCATTGCGCAGGTTGAGACCATTCAACGCATTGAGAAATGCGTCAAAGTGCTTACCCGCCGTTGACAGGGCACTGAATGCTGCATTCAATTCGCTCAGAGCGGTCGCCGGATCGTAATTCGATGATTTGATTGTCGCCTCTATAAAGTTAGCCCCCTCGATTCCAAGAAAGCGGCTAACGCCTAACTGATCCAGCAACCTGATTTGCTGGAGTGAGAGCACTTCAAAGTCCATCCCCCTGAGATAGTTGAGAACGTTGGTCAGCTGTGTTTCAAAGGGCTGTTTATTAGGCTGACTGGCATTGTGCTGGATGGGAGCTATTAGTCTTTGATAACTTTTGCTTAGCGGTTGAAAGTACTCTAGGTACCAATTAGCTAGCCTCTCGATTTCCCCAACGTTCATCTATACCCCCGCTTGCTGTTCGTACTAGCAGCTATCTGGCTGGAAACTAGAGAGAAAGTGCCGACGGTAAGAGATCGGCCCTCTTCCGTCAATAAAGGGACGCAGGCTGCTCGCAGTTCTTGATCCCGTACATGGTGATCGTCATTCGGCCGTCCTCACATATGCCGCCATGCCGCTGGAAAGGCGCGCGCATTCAGCACAGCGCCCGGCGGGCGGTCAAGAAACCGGAAAGGCTGGATTTCACTTCGGCAGGCAACTCACCAGCTACACTGGCGGCCCTTGTTCTGTTCCTCAAGCCAGGTCATCAGCGGCCGGAAATAGGCGATCATCGCCGTGCCGTCCATCTCGCGCGCGCCGGTGAAGGCTTCCAGCGCATCGGGCCACGGCTTTGACGCGCCCAGCTCCAGCATCGCGTTCAGCCGCTGGCCGACCTGCTCGTTGCCATAGAAGGAGCAGCGGTGGAGCGGCCCCTTCCAGCCAGCCTGGTCGCATGCCGCCTTGTAGAACTGGAACTGGAGCAGCCGCGCCAGGAAATAGCGGGTGTAGGGCGTGTTGCCGGGGATGTGGAATTTCGCGCCGGGATCGAAATCCGCTTCGCTTCGCGGCACGGGCGGGATGATGCCCTGATACTGGTGGCGCAGGTCGGTCCACGCCTTGTTGTAATTGTCCGGCGTGATCTCGCCCGAAAACACGCCCCAGCGCCATTTGTCGACCAGCAGGCCAAAGGGCAGGAAAGCGACCTTGTCCATTGCCTGACGCAGCAGCAGGCCGATGTCCTTGTCGGCCGACGGCACCTGCTTTTCGTCCAGAAGCCCGATCCGGACCAGATAATCGGGCGTGATCGACAGCGCGATCATGTCGCCGATCGCCTCGTGAAAGCCGTCGTTCGCGCCGTTCATGTAGAGCAAAGGCTGCTGGTTGTAGGCGCGCTGATAGTAGTTGTGCCCAAGCTCGTGGTGGATGGTGACGAAATCGTCGCCGTTGACCTTGGTGCACATCTTGATCCTGAGATCGTCCTTGTTGTCGAGGTTCCAGGCGGAGGCATGGCAAACCACCTCGCGGTCGCGCGGCCGGGTGATCTGCGAGCGCTGCCAGAACGTCTCGGGCAGCGGCGCAAACCCGAGCGAGGAGAAAAAGCCCTCGCCGGTCTTCACCATCTTCAGCGGATCATATTTGTTCGCCACCAGCAGATCGGTCACGTCATAGCCGAGATCGCCCAATCCCGGAGGCGCGACGACATCATAGATGTTGCCCCATTCCTGCGCCCACATATTGCCCAGCAGATCGGCGCGGATCGGGCCGGTCGCGGGCTGCACCGCATCGCCGTATTTCCGGTTCAGCTTCGCCCGCGTGTAGCAGTGCAGCTGGAGATAGAGCGGCTTCACCTGATCCCACAGCCTGTCGGTCAGCCCTGCGAATTCGTCGGCGGGCATGTCATAGCCCGCCCGCCACATCGCGCCGGTGTCGGCAAAGCCAAGCTCGCGCGCGCCCGCATTGGCGATATCGACCATGCGGACATAATCGTCCTTCATGGGCTGCCCGACCTTGTGCCAGCTTACCCACATTTCCTTCAGCTTCGCGGGATCGCGGACGGTGCCCATCTTCTCTTCGATGTCGTTGCCCGAGATCGGCTTGCCGTCCAGCGTGCCCTTGCCCTTGCCATAGGTGGATTGGAGGCGGGTGGCGATGGTGTTGAGTTCGGCCGCAGCGCCCGGAGTCGACGGCGCTGGCAGGACGATGCCCTGCTTCAATATGCCAAGCTTGCGGCGGGTGTCGACGGAAAGGCCGGGCGTCTTGTCGAACCGGGCGGCCTCCTTCGCCAGCCGGACCGACATTTCGGTGCCCTCCGCACCGACGCGGGCGGCCACGGCATCGCTGTCTTCGGTGATGTAGGTGTTGTTGATCCACTGCACCCGCGCGTTGAAGACCGAGAAGTCGAACAGCTCCTTTTCGGCCGCCGCGACAAAGGCGTCGGCATCGGCCGCACTGACCCCGGAAGTCGCTGCCGCCTGCTGCGGCGGAGGGGATGCCGTTGCGGCACAGCCGCCGAGCAACAGCGCCAGCGCGAGAAGGGAGGTTCTGGCTTTGATCGGGGCCTTCATGTCCGGTACTCCGCTACGGGTTCAACGACCGGCAGTGGAGCGAAGCGAAGGCTTCAGGTCAAGCCGCGAGGAAATCGGCGATGGCGGTGTTCAGCTCCGTCCGCAGCATCACGCTCATGTGATTTCCCGGCACGGCCACATATTGCGCATTGGGCAGCAGGGCGGCGAGCGCTTCGGCCGAGCCATTGTCCTCGTCGTCCTCGCCGCAGACGACCAGCGTGTCGGTGACGACGCTCCTGATCTCTTCCTCGGTCGAATCGGTGAAGCTGTCGAGCAGCGGCTTCATCGCCAGCGGATCGCCCTTGGTGGTCTTCAGGAACTGCACCGCCATCCACTCGGGCGAGCCGCGCGGATGCTCGTCGATATGATCCAGCACATGATGGAAATGCGCCGACCGCCTGCCGGTGTCGACAAGGCCCTGCAGGCCCATGCCGCCCAGCACCGCCCTGCGCGGCAACGCGCCCCGGATCAGCATCCGCATCGTCGTCCGGGCGCCCAGCGAATAGCCGCCAAGGTCATATTCGCCCTCGGCAAGCCCCAGATGGCGGAGCAGCGCCAGCCCGTCATCGGCGAGCACGTCTTTGGGATAGGAGGCGGCGTCATGCGGCTTCGCGCTCATCCCATGGCCGCGCAGATCGGGCATGATGACTCGAAAGCCGCGCGATGCGACCTCGGCCGCCGCGCCATATTTCACCCAGTTGGTGTGCGCGTTGGAAAACAGGCCGTGGATCAGGATGACGGGCCGCCCCTCGCCCATTTCATGCCAGGCGAGTTCCACCCCATCGTCCGTCTTGAAATAGCGGGTTGAAACCTCAGTCGGGGAGCTTGCCATAATGATCCAGCCATCGTTGCCTTATCGGCTGATAGTCCGTCGTCCGGTATTCTGGAAAGCCCTCGGTGTGGCGGAAAGCCTCTATCCGGCTCTCGACGCCGAAATGATGCTTGAACGTGAAGAGCGAAGGATCGTCGAACGCGCCCAGCGTGAGGTCGATCACGTCGCTGTCCGGATAATCGAACGTCAGCGGCGTGCCGCACGCGCTGCAGAAGCCGCGCCGCGCGAACATGGTGGAGGCGTAATAATCCGGCTCCCGCGTTGTCCAGCGGACATCAGCCTTGGGCAGGTTCACGAAGCTGGCAAAAATATTGCCGACCGCCCGCTGGCACATGCGGCAATGACAGAAATAGGCTGAAAGCTCCGGCGGCTTTGCTTCAAACCGCACCTGGCCGCACTGGCAACCGCCCGTCGTCGTCTGGGTCATGGCTCACCTCCGTGGTGGCGGCCAGCCTACTCCCTTCGGTGAGTCAGGCGAAGACGGGAATGACGGGGGATGCGCCTGTGGCCCGGCTCGCGCTGGGGCGGCCGGGGTGGCGGGAAGACTGATGACCGGCGCGGAGTTGCCGCGTTTCGTGCCCGGACTCGACGGTTTCGGTAGTGCAATGGTGAAGCACGTCGAGATTTGACGCCAGCGGCAGCCGGACCCGCCACTCGATGACGGACAGACGGAGCCGTGCTTGCTGACTATGTGCCATGCGAACGTTCGACCTGAAGCCGGGACGTCCGCGCCGATCATCTCCCCCGTCGCCGGGGGAACGCCTGTCCCTGCATCTCGAGCTGCACGGACGGCGAATCACTTACCGCAGCGGCGATCGTGTAGGACAGCGGTTTTTGCGGGCTGTGTGTGGGAAGGGGCGCGCAGAGGACGCGGAGGGGCGGCGGGCGTGTGAAGCATCCGCATCCTCCTCCTCGTCACCTCTCGTCATTCCGGTGAAGGCCGGAATCCATGAACACAGGCCTATGCGAACTGTCCGCCACCGTGTTCATGGATCCACGCGGTTCCGGCCTTCGCCGGAATGACCGGGGCGGACCTTACGCCTTCTTCAGATGGCGGCGGCCGAGAAGCTCGGCGATCTGCACCGCGTTGAGCGCCGCGCCCTTGCGGAGGTTGTCCGACACGCACCACAGGGCAAGGCCGTTCTCCACCGTCGGGTCCTTGCGGACGCGGCTGATGAAGGTGGCGTAATCGCCCACGCATTCGATCGGCGTGATGTAGCCGCCGTCCTCCCGCTTATCGATCAGCATCACGCCCGGAGCCTCGCGCAGGATCGCCTGCGCCTGCTTGACGGACAGCGGGCGTTCGAACTCGATGTTGATCGCTTCCGAATGGCCGACAAACACCGGCACGCGCACGCAGGTGGCCGTCAGCTTGATGTCGGGGTCGAGAATCTTCTGCGTCTCGGCCGTCATCTTCCACTCTTCCTTGGTGTAGCCGTCGAGGCCCGAATCGGGTCCGAGGAACACGTCGATGTGCGGGATGACGTTGAAGGCGATCTGCTTGGTGAACTTCCTGTTCTCCTTCGGATCGCCGACGAAGACCGCGCGGGTCTGCTCGAACAGTTCGTCCATGCCTTCCTTGCCCGCGCCCGACACCGACTGATAGGTCGATACGACGACCCGCTTGATGCCGGCCGCGTCGTGCAGCGGCTTCAGCGCGACGACCATCTGGGCGGTCGAGCAGTTCGGGTTGGCGATGATGTTCTTCGCCTTGTAGCCGTCGATCGCCTCCGGGTTCACTTCCGGCACGATCAGCGGCACATCCGGGTCCATGCGGTAGAGCGACGAATTGTCGATGACGGTGCAGCCCTGCTCCGCCGCCTTGGGCGCATAGGTCTTGGTCGGGCCGGAACCGGCGGCGAACAGCGCCATGTCCCACCCGGTGAAGTCGAAATGCTCGATGTTCCTGACCGTCAGTTCCTTGCCGCTCTCGCCGAAATCGATGCGGTTGCCGGTGGACCGGGAGGACGCCACCGCGGCCACCTCGTCCGCCGGAAACTGGCGCTCCGCCAGGATGTTCAGCATTTCGCGCCCGACATTGCCGGTCGCTCCGACCACAACTACGCGGTAACCCATGTATCAATCCTTCTTGAATGTGCGAACGGCCGGCGCTTCCTTCCAGAAGCCCGGCCGTCCGAGAACTTGTCTTTCCGAAGTCTGAGGGATCAGCCCTCGCGTGCCTCGGCGGCCGGTCGATTGTCGCGAAGCTCCGCAATTCGGGCCGATTTGCCCGAGCGGCCGCGCAGATAGTAAAGTTTCGCCCGGCGCACCACGCCACGGCGAACGACATCGATGCTCTCGATGTTCGGCGAGTAGAGCGGGAACACACGCTCCACACCCTCGCCGAAGGAAATCTTGCGCACGGTGAAGCTGGAGCCGAAACCCTTGTTCGAACGCGCGATGCACACGCCTTCGTAGTTCTGGATACGGGTGCGTTCGCCTTCCACGACCCTCACGCCGACGCGCAGCGTGTCGCCGGCGCGGAACTCGGGAATCTTCTTCGCCTCGTTGAACTTGGCGATCTGCTCGGCTTCAAGCGCCTGGATGAGGTTCATCTCATTCGTCCTCTTCTTTTGCCTGCGCGCCAGAGGGCGGATGGACCGGCGCGCCCCCATGGCGCTCCCAAAGGTCCGGCCGCCTTAGCCGTGTGTCATCCTCCGCCCTTTGCTTCCGCCAGGCGGCGATCTTCGCGTGATCCCCCGATCGCAGCACTTCAGGGATCGCGCGCCCTTCCCACAAGGGGGGGCGGGTGTATTGAGGGTATTCAAGAAGGCCAGCCTCGAAGCTTTCCTCCTCACCGCTCGAAGCCGCGCCCATTACGCCGGGAATGAGCCGGATGCAAGCGTCCAGTACGACCTGGGCCGCCACTTCCCCGCCCGACAGCACATAGTCGCCGATGGAGACGGGTTCCACGGCGCGCGCCTCGAACAGCCGCTCGTCCATGCCTTCGAACCGGCCGCACAGGATCGTCACGCCCGGCCCAGCGGCGAGTTCATGCACGCGGGATTGCGTGAGCGGCCGCCCGCGCGGAGTCATCGCCAGCACCGGATTGCCCGGATGGCGCGCGGCGGCTGCATCCACGGCGGCTGCAAGAATATCGGCACGCATCACCATGCCCGCGCCTCCGCCGGCGGGCGTATCGTCGACCGACCGGTGCCTGTCTGTCGCGAAACCCCTGATCTGGATAGCATCCAGCGACCACAGCCCGTCGGCCAGCGCACGCCCGGCAAGGCTCTGGCCGAGCGTGCCGGGAAACATCTCCGGATAGAGCGTAAGGACGGCGGCGGACCACATGGAGCCGGTTACCTCATTTGTCATTCCCGCGAAGGCGGGAATGACGAGTTGAAAGACGAGCAACCATCACGCCGCCCAATTCTCAAGCTTCAGACCCGGCACATCCGCAAAGTCATCTTCATTGTTGGTGATGATCACGGCGTCGAGACTCAGCGCATGTGCTGCCAGCAAGCGGTCGAAGCGCGCACGCCTGAACGGAAGCCCCGCATAGGCGCGAGCAGCCGCCTCATCGAAAGGCAGCATCGGAATCACCGCGAGAAAGGCGTCGAGAACCTCTGTCGGAGGCGGTTTGCCATTGTGCGTTCCAAGGGCGACTTCGGCAAAGCTGATGGCCGAGATCGCAATGTCGCCGGGCGCACATTGCTCCATTCGCTCGGTCAATGGGGAGTGGCGTTCGGCCATCGCATAGATGGCCGACTCCGCATCGATCAGATACTTCGTCACGATTCGTGCTGGCGTGCACGTTTGGCGACCGTGCTGGGCCGCTCGTCAAATTCACGAAGTTCCCTCGGGATGGGCTTCAGCCACGGCGCCTTTCCGGCAAAACCACTGATATCGAGCTTTCGGCCTGACGTATCGGCCGGTTCGAAGGTGTATTTGCTCTGCTCCTCGCGGACCACCATTTCGGCGCCTTCCTTGAGACCCAGCGCCTTCGGCAGCCGCAACGCAAGCGAGTTGCCCGACTTGAACACCTTCGCGCGATATTCCTTGCCCATCACGGCCTCCGTATATACGCAATGTATATACTAAGCCGCAAAGCTGGCGTCAATCACCATGCCTTCGGCGGACCATTGCGGCACCGCCTCCCGGTTCATCGACACCATGAAGCGGCCGCCGTCCGGCCGTTCGATCTCGATCACGTCGCCCGCGCCGTAATTGTCGACCGCGACGACATGGCCAAGGTCTTCACCCGTGGTGGAGGTGCATGGCAGCCCGATCAGGTCGGCATGATAATATTCGCCCTCGCCGAGCGGCGGCAGCGACTCGCGCGCGACGGCAAGCACCGTGCCCCGCAGCTTTTCGGCGTCGGTGCGGTCGCTCACCTCGGCGAAACGCGCGACCGCGTCGCCCTTGTCCGGGCGGATGGACTTCAATGAAAGCATGCGGCCACCGGCATCGAACGTCCGGTGGCGCTTCAGGCTTTCAATGTCGTGCGCGAACAGCTTCAGGCGCACCTCGCCGCCTATGCCGTGCGCTCCGGCGACGGCGGCGAGGGTAACCAGCTTTTCAGCCATGGAGCGTCAGCCCTGGGCCTTTTCCTCGGCGGTTTCAGCGCCTTCAGCCGGAGCGGCGTCGACCGCGCCTTCGGCCGGAGCCTCAGCGGAAACGCCTTCGTTGGCCGGCTCTTCCTGGGCGGGAGCCTCCGCAGCGGTTTCCTCGGCAGGAGCTTCGGCGACGACTTCCTCGGCTGGAGCTTCTTCCTCGGCCGGAGCGTTGGCGGCGGCGTTTGCAGCTTCCTCGGCTTCGGCAGCCTTGGCAGCCCTGGTTTCGGCGCGTTCCACCGCCTTTTCGCCCGGCTTCGCCTTGTTCGGGTTGTTGCGTGCGGCGCGCTCCACGATGCCGGCGGCGTCGAAGAAGCGGGCAACGCGATCGGTCGGCTGCGCGCCGACGCTCAGCCAATGCTTCGCGCGGTCGCCGTCCAGCGTCACGCGCTTGGGATCGTCCTTGGCGAGCAGCGGATTATAGGTGCCGATCTTCTCGATGAAGCGGCCATCGCGCGGGGCGCGGCTGTTCGCAACGACGATGCGGTAATAGGGACGCTTCTTGGCGCCACCGCGCGCCAGACGGATTGAAACTGACATTCTTCGCTCTTCCTTCCTGTAACCTTCAAAAAACTATCGCTTCAGAAACTTGTCGAAGCCCGGCGGCAAGCCGCCCGGACCGCCCGCGCCGGGAAGACCGGGCAGGCCTCCCCCACCGCCGCCCATCATTCCGGCAAGGCCGCCAGCACCGCCCGGCATCTTTCCCATCAGGCCCATCAACGCCTTCATCCCGCCCATCTTCCTGAGCTTCTTCATGGCGGTGGACATTTCCTGATGCATCTTGAGCAGCCGGTTCACGTCCTGAACCGTGGTGCCCGATCCCTTGGCGATGCGGATCTTGCGCTTGGCGTTGAGGATGTCTGGCTTGGCGCGCTCCTTGGGAGTCATGGAGCCGACCATCGCCTCCATGCGAAGCAGCAGCCGGTCGTCGGGTCCGTTGTTCGCCATCGCGGCCTTGGCCTTCGCCAGCCCCGGTATCATCGAGGCAAGTGCGCCGATTCCGCCCATGTTGCGCATCTGGCGAAGCTGGGAGCGCAGGTCCTCCATGTCGAACTGGCCCTTCGACATCTTGGCCGCCAGCCTTTCGGCGGCGTCCTGCTCCATCGTCTCGGCCGCCTTTTCGACAAGGCTGACGACGTCGCCCATGCCGAGGATGCGACCGGCGACCCGGCGCGGATCGAAGGTGTCGAGCGCGTCCAGCTTCTCGCCGACGCCGACGAACTTGATCGGGCGTCCGGTGACGGCGCGCATCGAGAGCGCCGCGCCGCCGCGCGCATCGCCGTCCATCCGGGTGAGGACGACGCCGGAGAGTTCGACCTGATCGGAAAAGCTCCTCGCGACATTGACCGCGTCCTGCCCGGTCAGCGCATCGACGACGAGCAGCGTCTCGTCCGGCTCGGCCACCCGGGCCACCGCCTTCATCTCCTCCATCAACTGCGCGTCGACGTGGAGGCGGCCCGCCGTGTCCAGCATCACCACGTCAAAGCCCTGGAGCTTCGCCGCCTGAAGCGCGCGGCGGGCGATGTCGACCGGCTGCTGCCCGACGACGATCGGCAGCGTCGCGACGCCGGTCTGCTCGCCGAGCACGCGGAGCTGTTCCTGCGCGGCCGGGCGGGCGACGTCCAGCGACGCCATCATCACCTTCTTGCGGCCCTTTTCGGTCAGCCGCTTGGCGATCTTGGCGGTGGTCGTCGTCTTGCCGGAGCCTTGCAGACCAACCATCATGACGACCGCCGGAGGCGTGACGTCGAGATTGAGGTCGACTGCATCCGACCCCAGCATTTCGACAAGGCCGTCATGGACGATCTTCACGACCTGCTGGCCGGGCGTGACCGAGCGAATCACCTGCTGGCCGACAGCCTGCTCGGTGACCTTGTCGACAAAGCTGCGGGCGACCGGAAGCGCGACATCGGCCTCCAGCAGCGCGACGCGCACTTCGCGCATCGCCTCGCGGACATCGGCTTCGGAGAGCGCACCACGCCCACGCAGGCGGTCGAACACGCCGCCAAGCCGGTCGCTCAGGCTCTCAAACATAGACCTACTCCCAAACGGTTTTACGCCGGCGGGCGAAAACTCGCTGGCCGGCGTGCATCCGTGGACGCTGTGCAATCATGCTCTTCGAAGATCGAAGCAGTTCGCTCCTAACGCCGGACGGCCGCAAAAGTCAACGCCGGGGCGATCTTCATACCTTGGAAAGATTTTCGCGCGAAGCTCCGGGTCAACATGCAGCAGGAGGCATTGATGCAGGAACGGGTCGCCCCAATCACCGCCAGCCGGAACACCGAGATGCTCCGGGGCCTGATCATGACGGCCTGCTGCGGGCTGCTGATGACGGTCATCCTGCCCAGCCTCCGGATCATCGAACAGGCGTGGAAATCGGCGGCGACCGCCAATCTGCTGCCGCTATCGACGATGGCGCTCGTGCTCTCGCTGATCCTGCTCACCCACGCCCGGCAAAGGCAGGGCGCGCGCCGATAATTCAAAAGCGGCTGCCGGGTTCTTTCAGAAAGGCCGCTTCAGCCGCCGTGCTGTCGCGCTCCAGCACGTCGTTTCGCTGCGGGAAACGACCGAAACACGCGATCTGGTCGCGATGGCGGATTGCGAAGTCCAGCACGTCCTTCATGCCCAGCGCGCGGTAAAGCTCCACCGAAAGCTCCTGATCGGCCAGATCCTCGCTGTGCATCAGCGGCATGTAGAGGAACCATTTTTCCTCCACGCCAAGCAGCCTGTCCCAACCCTTGTCGAGCGCTTCGCGCATCAGCGCCCGCGCCGCCTCGTCCTGGGCAAAGGCGCGCGGATCATCACGATAGAGATTGCGCGAGAACTGATCCAGCACGATCACGGCGGCCAGCAGGCCGCGCGGCCTGTCGCGCCACTCCTGCGGCACCTTTTCCGCCAGCCGCGCGTGCAGGGCGCCAAAACGCTCCCGGATCGCCGCGTCCAGCGCCTTGTCGCGCACAAAGCGACGCTCCATCGGGGTTTCGGACAGCCAGAATTGCAGAACCTCTTCGGCTTCGATCGGCACTGGCGACTCCATTGGTGGACTTGGGGCCTCTGAAACCCTAAATCGCGCGCGATGACGCGATCATTCCACAAGATGCACGGGCTCGGCAATGACTTCGCCGTATTCGATGCGCGCGAGACGCCGCTGGCGATGACGCCGGCGCTCGCCGCCGCGCTTGCCGACCGCCATACCGGCATCGGCTGCGACCAGTTGATCGTCGTCGAGCCGTCCACCATCGCCGATGTCCGCATGCGCATCTGGAACGCCGATGGATCGGAAGTGGAAGCCTGCGGAAACGCCACCCGCTGCGTCGCGGCGCTGGTCGGCCGGGAGTGCTCGATAGAGACGGCGGGCGGGCTGCTTTCGGCAGCGCCCGGCGGCGATGGCGCAAGCGTGGACATGGGCGCCCCCCGTTTCGGCTGGGAGGAGATCCCGCTTGCCTATGCAATGGACACCACGGCCCTGCCGGTGGGCTGGGAGATGCTGGAGGGGGCGACCGCGATCAACGTCGGCAACCCGCACCTCGTGTTCTTCGTGCCCGACCTGGATGACGTGCCGCTGGAGCGGCTTGGGCCGCAGATAGAAACCGATCCGCTGTTCCCCAACCGGATCAACGTCAATGTCGCGCAGGTCATCGACAGAGGCCGCGTCCGCGCGCGAACGTGGGAACGCGGCGCGGGCCTGACCCGGGCCTGCGGCACCGGCGCATGCGCCACCGCAGTCGCGGCGATCCGGGCGGGGCTGGCCGACAACGAGGTGACCGTGGAATTGCCGGGCGGGCCGCTGGTCATCGAATGGCGGTCGGGCGGCAACATCCGCATGACCGGCCCGGCGACCCTTGCCTATACCGGCGAGATCGACCTTGAGGCGTTCCGGTGACGGCGGAGGTCATCACCTTTGGATGCCGCCTGAACGCCGCGGATTCCGACGCCATGCGCGCGCTGGCGGCGGACGGCGGGGAGACGGTGATCGTCAACACCTGTGCTGTGACGGGCGAAGCGGTGCGGCAGGCGCGGCAGGCGATCCGCAAGGCCAAGCGGGCCAATCCGGCAGCCCGGGTGATCGTCACCGGCTGCGCCGCGCAGATCGAGCCGCAGACCTTCGCCGCAATGCCCGAGGTTTCGCGGGTGCTGGGCAATATCGACAAGTTCGAGCCTGCCAATCTGCGTTTCGACGATGCGGATGTTCCCGACGTGCGCATGTCCGACATCATGGCCGTGCGACAGACAGCGCCCCACATGCTGGGTGGTTTCGCCGAACGCGCCCGCGCCTTTGTGGAGGTGCAGAACGGCTGCGACCACCGCTGCACCTTCTGCATCATCCCCTATGGGCGGGGAAACTCACGCTCCGCCCCCGCCGGGCTGGTGATCGACCGGATCAAGGCGCTGGTCGATCAGGGCTTTGGCGAAGTGGTGCTGACGGGCGTGGACGTGACATCCTATGGCCCCGATCTGCCGGGCGGCTCCACGCTCGGAAGGCTGGTGCAACGCATCCTGACCCATGTGCCGGAGTTGAAGCGCCTGCGCCTGTCATCGATCGATTCGGTGGAAATCGACGAGGCGCTGCTTGACGCGATCACCGGGGAATCCCGGCTGATGCCACATCTTCACCTGTCGTTGCAGGCCGGTGACGACATGATCCTGAAACGGATGAAGCGCAGGCACGACCGCAGGCAGTCGATCGATTTCTGCGCGCGGGTGCGCAAGGCGCGGCCCGATGTAGCCTTTGGCGCGGACCTGATCGCGGGCTTTCCGACCGAAACCGACGAAATGTTCGAGAACACGCTGCGGCTGATCGACGAATGCGACATCGTCTTCGGCCATATCTTCCCCTATTCCGCGCGCACCGGAACCCCTGCCGCCAAAATGCCGCAGGTGCCCGTGCCGGTGCGGAAGGAACGCGCCGCCCGGTTGCGCGCCGCTTCGGCGACCCGGCTCGATCGCTGGCTCGCTTCCCTGGTCGGAACCACCCAGCGCCTGCTCGTGGAGCGGGAGGACGGCAGCGGACATGGCGAGAGCTTTGCCCCCATCCGCATCGATGGCGGCGGCGAACCGGGAGAGATTGTGGCTGTTAAGACATCCGGCGTTGTGGATGGGATGCTTGAGGCGGTGAAAGCGTGATCGAAGAAAAGGGCGGAAGCTGGCTCGATCGGCTGAGGCGCGGCTTCTCCCGCACGTCGGAGCGGCTGAACGAGAATCTCACCGGCCTTGTCGGGCCTGGCATCGAGCTTGACGAACGGACGCTTGGCGAGCTTGAGGAGGCGCTGATCGCGACCGACCTTGGCCCCGCTGCTGCGGCCCGAATCGCCGCGCGGGTGGGCGAAGGGCGCTACAGCAAGACGCTGGACGAGGCTGGCCTGCGCGCCATCGTTGCCGATGAAATCGCAAAGATCCTGCGCCCGGTCGCCAAGCCGCTGGAGATCACCGCCTTTCCGCGCCCGCATGTGGTGCTGGTGGTGGGCGTCAACGGATCGGGCAAGACCACGACCATCGCAAAGCTGGCGCATCTGTTCACCGAGCAGGATTATTCGGTGATGCTTGCGGCGGGAGACACCTTTCGCGCCGCCGCCATCGCCCAGCTCCAGACATGGGGCGACCGCGCGGGCGTGCCGGTGGTCTCGGGCAAAGAAGGCGCGGATGCGGCAGGCCTCGTGTTCGACGCGCATCAGCGCGCGCGGGCCGAAGGAGTCGACGTGCTGATCGTCGACACCGCCGGACGCCTCCAGAACAAGCAGGGCCTGATGGACGAGCTTGCCAAGGTGAAGCGCGTGCTCGGCAAGCTGGACGCCGCCGCGCCGCACGACGTGGTGCTGGTGCTGGATGCGACCGTCGGCCAGAATGCGTTCAGCCAGATCGAGGCATTCCGCGAGACGGCCGGTGTCACCGGGCTGGTGATGACCAAGCTGGACGGCACGGCGCGCGGCGGCGTGCTGGTTGCGGCGGCGGAACGCTATGGCCTGCCGATCCATGCCGTGGGCGTTGGTGAAACCATGACCGACCTGCGCCCGTTCGATGCGGATGAACTGGCCCGCGCCATCGCCGGCGCACGTTGACGAGGACCAAGGATGACCGACGCCGCCAAGACCACAGAACCGGGCACGGGCCTTAAGCTGGCGATCGATTTCGGGCCGTTGCTGGCCTTCTTCATCGCCAACAGCCTGGCGGGCGTGTTCACCGCCACCGCCGCCTTCATGGCGGCCACGGCCGTCGCCATGCTGGTGTCGAAGATGAAGATGGGCAGGGTCTCGCCGATCCTGTGGCTGTCGGGCGTGATGGTGCTCGGCTTTGGCGGGCTGACGCTGTGGCTGCACAATGAAACCTTCATCAAGGTGAAGCCGACCATCGTCTATGTCATGTTCGCGTCGATCCTCTTCTTCGGCCTCATCAGCGGAAAGCCGACCTTGAAGATCGTGCTGGAGACCGCCTATCCCGGCCTTGACGAGGCGGGCTGGCACAAGCTGACCCGCAACTGGGGCCTGTTCTTCATCGCCATGGCGCTGCTGAACGAGGCAGTGTGGCGCACCCAGTCCACCGATTTCTGGATCGCGTTCAAGCTTTGGGGCGTGGTGCCGCTGTCGCTGGTCTTCGCCATGGCACAAGCCCCGATATTGATGAAGCACGGCATGAAGCTGGACAAGGCGGAACCGCCGATCACACCGCAAGGCTGAGCGCCGGTGCGGCTCATCCTTGCCATTCTGCTTTTCGCCATCCCCCTTCCCGCACAGGCGGCGGACAAGCTGCCCTTCATCCTGATCCACGGCGGCTGGGGCGGCGGTCAGGGCTGGTGGAAAGTGAAATCGCTGCTGGAAAAGCAGGGCCATCGCGTGTTCGCCCCTTCCCTGCCGGGACAGGGAGACCGGGCGCAGGAAGGCGGGCCGCACGTCAACCTCACCAGCCATGTGAACGCCATCGTCGCGCTGATCGCGCGCGAGCGGCTGGAGCATGTCGTCCTCGTCGGACACAGCCTTGGCGGCATGGTGGTTTCAGGCGTGGCCGAGCGCACCCCGGAAAAACTTGCACGCCTCGTCTATGTCGACGCCTTTCTGCCCCAACATGGCGAATCGGCCTTTGACCAGATGGCTCCGGCCTTCGTCGCGACGCTGAAAAAACGGGCGGCGGATCGGGGCGAAGGCTGGGCCATCGCGTCGAACGACGGCAAGGGTCCGCCCCAGCCGATCGGCACGCTGGAGGAAAGGATCAGCCTGACCAACCCGGCCGCCGCCGCCATTCCCGGCACCTACATACTGACGATGGACCAGGGCGCGAAGGTGGATGCGTTCTCGGGAGCGGCGGCACGCGCGCGGCGGAAGATCTGGCCGGTCCATGTCCTTCACACCGGCCATCTGCCGCAGGTGACGATGCCCGCCACCCTTGCCGATCTGCTGATAGAGGCAGCGCTTGCAAGCCAGCCCTATTGAAGCGGCCAGCTAGAAGCGAACGGCAGCCGCGCCCCAGGTAAAGCCACCGCCCATCGCTTCCAGCACCACCATGTCGCCCTGTTTTACGCGGCCGTCGCGCACCGCCTCGTCAAGCGCGAGCGGCACTGACGCGGCCGAGGTGTTGGCGTGGCGATCGACCGTGACGACGACCTTTTCGGGCGCAAGGCCCAGCTTCTTTGCCGTGCCCTGCAGGATGCGCATATTGGCCTGGTGCGGGACAACCCAGTCGATATCGCTCGGCGTAAGGCCGAGCGCATCCATTGTTTCCACCAGAACATCGGCAAGATTCACGACGGCGTGGCGGAAAACCTCCTTGCCGCGCATCCGCAGCTTGCCGACCGTGCCGGTCGCGGACGGCCCGCCGTCGACGTAAAGCATTTCGCGGTGCCGCCCATCGGCGTGCAGCCGGGTCGCCAATATGCCGCGATCGCCGTTTTGGGCGTCGAGCACCACCGCGCCCGCGCCGTCGCCGAACAGAACGCAGGTCGTCCGGTCTTCCCAGTCGAGGATTCGGCTGAACGTCTCCGCCCCGATCACCAGCGCCTTGTCGGTCGTGCCGCCCTTCATCATGCTGTCGGCGACCGACAGCGCATAGAGGAAGCCGGAGCAGACGGCCTGCACGTCGAAGGCGACGCAATCGTTGATGCCAAGCGCCGCCTGCACCTGGGTCGCGACCGAAGGAAAGGTGTAGTCCGGCGTGGCGGTCGCAACGATGATCAGCCCGATCTGCCCGGCCTCCACGCCTGCCGCCTCAAGGGCGTGGCGCGCGGCGACGGTCGCAAGCGTGGACGTGGTCTCGCCTTCCGCCGCGATGCGGCGCGACCGGATGCCGGTGCGCTCGACGATCCAATCGTCGGATGTGTCGACGCGGGTTGAAAGCTCCGCATTGGTGACTTCACGTTCGGGCAGGCAGCTTCCGGTTCCAACGATGACGGATCGGCGTTCAGCCATTGATAGAATCCTGCCCCTGCTGCTGTTCGGCGGTTTGCGACGCGGTCATATGCGCCTTGAAATTATCGAGATCCTGAATGATCCGGCGGGTAATATCCTCCCTCACCAGCGCAGCGGCAACACCTATTGCGTTGGCGATGCCGATGGAGTTGGCCCCGCCGTGACTTTTCACCACAAGTCCGTTCAGCCCCAGAAACACCGCGCCATTATGGTTGTTGGGGTCCAGATGAACCCTCAGCATCTGCAGCGCGGGCCGCGACATGAGAAAGCCGAGCTTTGACCGAAGCGAGCTTTCAAACGACCTGCGCAGCAGGTCGGTCACCATCCGGGCGGTGCCTTCAATGGTCTTGAGCGCGATATTGCCCGAAAAACCGTCGGTGACGATCACATCGGCATCGCCCCGACCCAGCTTGTCGCCTTCGGTGAAACCTTCGAACCGCATCGGCAGATAGGTGGCCCCGCGCAGCAGCGTGGCTGCTTCCTTAAGCTCGCTGGTGCCCTTCAGGTCTTCCTCGCCGATGTTGAGCAGCTTCACGCGCGGGCGCTCCAGCCCCATCACCGTGCGGGCATAGGCCGCGCCCATCACTGCGAACTGGACGAGATTTTCAGTGTCGCACTCGGTGTTCGCGCCCAGATCGAGCATGACAAGGTCGTTGTCGCCAAGCGTCGGCAGCAGCGCCGCCAGCGCAGGACGTTCGATACCTTCCATGGTGCGGAGCGACAGCTTGGCCATGGCCATCAGCGCCCCGGTATTCCCGGCTGAAACGGCAGCCTGCGCAGCCCCCGATTTCACATCGGCGATGGCAAGGCCCATCGAGCTGTCGCGGGCACGGCGGATCGCCTGGGTGGGCTTGTCGTTCGGACCCACCGCGACATTGGTGTGAACCACGGTCGAATCGGCGGCGACCCCGGGCGCGGCGGCAAGCTCGCGGCGGATGTCCTCCTCGCGTCCATAGAGATGGAAGCACAGGTCCGGATCGCGGCGCTTGGCGATTTCCGCCCCGGCGATGACCACGGGCGCGCCACCATCGCCGCCCATGACATCAAGCGCGATGACGGGACGGCTGACCATTGGGTTTTCAACCGCCTCCGGCTATCGGGATCAGGCTTCGACCGAAACGACCTCGCGGCCATTATAATGGCCGCAGGCATTGCAGAGGTTATGCGGGCGCTTCAGCTCGCCACAGTTCGGGCATTCCTGAAATGCCTCCACCGTCAGGGCATGATGGCTGCGGCGCATGTTCCGCCGTGAGGGGGAAGTCTTTCTCTTGGGAACGGCCATGTCGGCACCTTATTCGTCAAAAAACCGAAAAGCACGAGCTGGCGGACCATCGGAGCGGAACGGCCTGAGGGGCCGCGTGCCCTGGCGGCCCGGGCTCGTGCGAGCGGGCGACCTATAGCGATTTGCTCGCCTGTTGCAAGCCATAAGCTTTCGGAACATCCTGCAATGTACCAGCGGCGTGACAGGATTCACGATCGTTCGGCAGGGGGAGAGAAAAATGCTCGACGTCACGCTTATCACTGCGGCGCTGCTTGCGTTTGTCAACATCTGGCTTGGCTACAGGGTGGGCCAGATCAGGACGAGGGAAAAGGTGTCGCTTGGCGACGCGGGCAAGCCGGCCCTTGTCGCGCGGATGCGCGCCCATGCCAATTTCGGCGAATATGTGCCCCTGCCGGTGATCCTGATCGGATTGATCGAGATGGCGGGCGCCGCGCGGACGCCGCTGATCGTTGCGGGCGCGGCCTTGCTCGTCGCGCGGGTGGCGCACGCCTATGGCATGGACCGGCCCGCGCCCAATCCACTGCGCATGGGCGGCATAGTCGTAACGCTCGCCGTAACAGCGGGGCTTGCCGGCTGGGGACTTTTCCTCGCCTACGCCTGAGCGCCGAGCGCCTGATCGGCCACGAACGGGTTCGTCTTGCGCTCCTGCGCGAAGCTGGACATCGGACCGTGGCCCGGCACGAAGGCGGTTTCCCCGCCCAGCGGCCAGAGCTTGCGCGTGATCGAGGCGATCAGATCGTCGTGATTGCCCATGGGAAAGTCGGTGCGCCCGATGGACCCCTGGAACAGCACGTCGCCGACCAACGCCAGCCGCGACTCGGGATGGTGGAACACGACATGGCCGGGCGTGTGGCCGGGGCAGTGGATCACATCCAGCACCAGTTCGCCCACCGTCACCCGGTCGCCGTCCTGAAGCCAGCGGTCCGGCTCGAACGGCCTTCCGGGGATTCCGTAACCGCGCCCGTCATCGGCCAGCCGCGCGATCCAGAAGCGGTCCGCCTCATGCGGGCCTTCGATCGGCACGCCCAGTTCTTCGGCAAGGATTCCGGCCGAGCCGCAATGATCGATATGGCCATGGGTGATGAGAATCTTCTCTATCGTCACGCCATGCTGCGCGGCGGCGGCCTTCAGCTTTTCCAGATCACCGCCCGGATCGACGAACGCGCCCTTCATCGTGCGCGTGCACCATAAAAGCGTGCAATTCTGCTGAAACGCGGTCACCGGGATGATCGCGGCCTGAAGAGGAGGTTGCGCCGTCATGGGTGGGAGATGACGACGGCGCGCTGCTTTTGCAAGTTTTGCCGCTCGACCGGCGTTCATGCCTAGCGGAAAAGCTTCCGGCTTGGCATGGAGTGGCGGATGCAGGGGTTCGACGCTTCACAGCCTTTTGTTCTGCTGGACGACGCACGGGAGGGCATGGCCGCCGCCCCGGCGCGTCTGTTCACCAGGCCGCGCGGCGTGATTTCCGCCTCCAGCCCCGATCAGGTGGAAAACGCGCTGGAGCAATTGCGTCTGGCGATCGCGCTTGGGCGGACGGCGGCGGGCTTCATCGGCTATGACGCGGGGCTCGCGCTGGAAGAACGGCTGCGTCCGCTTTATCAAGCGCCGGTCGACGGACTGCCGCTGATCTGGATGGCGCTGTTCGATCGTGTCGAGCAGATTCCGGCGAACGAAATCCCGGCGCTGCTGCCCGACCCCGACGGGGCGTGGATCGGGCCGCTTCAGCCCGGCATCTCCTATTCAGAATATCAGGCGATGGCCGAGAGGGTCCTGCGCCTGATCGGGGCGGGCGATATCTATCAGGCCAATCTCACCTTTCACGGCCATGTGGCGACGGAAGGCGATCCGCTGGCGCTTTACGCGAGACTGCGCGGCACAGCCGGGGCGGGCTGGGGCGCGGTGGTCCACACCGGCGAACGATGGATTCTCTCCGCCTCGCCCGAGCTGTTCTTTACTGTAGGCGATGGCCGGATCACGACGCGGCCGATGAAGGGCACCGCGACGCGCGACAGCGACGCCGACCGTGACCGGGCCGGGGCCGAAGCGCTTCGCAACGACGCCAAGGAGCGGGCCGAAAATCTGATGATCGTCGACCTGATCCGCAACGATCTGTCGCGGATCGCGGCTGTGGGCAGCGTCGAGACGAAGAGCCTCTTCGACATAGAGACCTATCCCTCCATCCATCAGATGACGTCGACCGTCGCCGCGGGGCTGGGCAAGGGCCGAACCGCCGTCGATGTGCTTGCGGCGCTCTTTCCCTGCGGGTCGGTGACGGGCGCGCCCAAGATCCGCGCGATGGAAGTGATCGCCGAGATCGAGAAGGAGCCGCGCGGGGTCTACACCGGCTCGATCGGCTGGGTCGGTCCCGGCGGCGAAGGCGGGTTCAACGTCGCGATCCGCACCCTTGTCATTCCGGAGGAGCCCGGCCCCGCGCGGCTGAGCGTCGGCTCGGCCGTGGTCGCCGACAGCACGGCGGATGCCGAATGGCGCGAATGCCTGGCCAAGAGCGCGTTCGCCGGGTCCGGCAACATCGCTTTCGACCTGATCGAGACGATGCGGTTCGACCCAGATGAAGGCATTATTCATCTGTCGCACCATCTGGAACGAATGGAGGAATCCGCCCGGACGTTCGGCTTCGCCTTCAACCGGCACGACATCCGCAACGAGCTTCAGGCGGCTGTCTTCACCCTTCGCCAGCCCGTGCGGGTCCGGCTGCTGCTGGGCCGCTCGGGCGCTGTCGCGATCGAGACGGCGCCCTTCCCCGCCCCCCCGGCCGAGCCGGTCGGAGTTGCGCTGGCGACGCTTCCGGTTTCACCGGGCGATTTCCGGCTGCGTCACAAGACCAGCTCCAGGCGATTTTATGACGAGGCGCGCATCGCGGCCGGGACGTTCGAGGTCGTCTTCACCGATCCGGAAGGACGACTGACGGAGGGCAGCTTCACCAACCTGTTCGTGGAAAGGGGTGGCCTGCTGCTCACCCCTGCGCTCCAGCGCGGCCTGCTGCCCGGAATCCTCCGGCGGACGCTGATCGAAGAGGGACGCGCCATCGAGGCCGATCTGACCCCCGCCGACCTTGCCCATGGCTTTTACATCGGCAACGCATTGCGGGGCCTTGTCCGCGCACAACTGGTTGCAAGCGCGGCACAGCCGGGTCTATAGCGCCCCCGCCTGCAAATCAGACATTCGGAGATAATGACCATGGCGCAGACCTCCGCCGCGCTTGACCGCATCACGCCTTCCGCCACGCTCGCGCTTACGACCAAGACGCTTGAGCTGAAACGGCAGGGCCGCGACATTATCGGCCTGGGCGCAGGCGAACCCGATTTCGACACCCCGGATTTCGTCAAGGAAGCCGCGATCGAGGCGATCCGGTCGGGCAAGACCAAATACACCAATGTCGACGGCACGCATGAGCTGAAGGAAGCCATCCAGGCCAAGTTCAAGCGCGACAACAGCCTCGACTATGCGCTGGACCAGATCAGCGTGAACGTGGGCGGCAAGCACACCATCTTCAACGCGCTGGTCGCGACGGTGGAGGCGGGCGACGAGGTTGTCATCCCCGCCCCCTATTGGGTGAGCTATCCCGACATCGTGCAGTTCGCCGGCGGCAAGCCCGTCTTCGTCAAAGCCGGGGTCGACCAGAACTTCAAGATCCGGCCCGAGCAGCTTGACGCCGCGATCACGCCCAAGACCAAATGGCTGATCTTCAACTCGCCGTCCAACCCGACGGGCGCCGCCTACAGCCGCGACGAGCTGAAGGCGCTGGCCGACGTTCTGGTGAAGCACCCGCATGTGCTGATCCTTGCCGACGACATGTACGAGCACATCGTCTATGACGATTTCCGCTTTGCGACGCTGGCCGAAGTCGAACCCGCGCTGTACGAGCGGACGCTGACGGTGAACGGCGCGTCCAAGGCCTATGCGATGACCGGCTGGCGCATCGGCTTTGCTGGCGGCCCGAAGTGGCTGATCAAGGCGATGGCGAAGCTGCAGTCGCAGTCGACCTCAAATCCCTGCTCCATCGCGCAGGCGGCGGCTGTGGCGGCGCTCAACGGTCCGCAGGATTTCCTGAAGGAACGCAACACCGCCTTCCAGCGCCGGCGCGATCTGGTGGTGTCGATGCTGAACCAGATCCATGGCGTCACCTGCCCGAGGCCGGAAGGCGCGTTCTACGTCTATCCCGACTGTTCCGGCCTGATCGGCAAGACCGCGCCGGACGGCACGAAGATCGACAGCGACGAGAAGCTGTGCGGCTATCTGCTGGACGGCGAAGGCGTGGCGGTGGTGCATGGCGCGGCCTTTGGCGTCGAGCCGGCCTTCCGCATCAGCTATGCGACTTCGGAAGCCATTCTGGAAGACGCCTGTTCGCGCATACAGCGGGCCTGCGCCGCCCTGCGCTGAACCCCCTTCCGCCGGGTTGCACCCGAACGGCTGCGCGACCATAGTCGGCCGATCGGAGGTACGGCCATGCTGATCCGCAACCCTGACGACTGGGAACTGCCGGAAGGTGATGTGACGCCGGAAGGCATCTACCTCAGGCGGCGGGAAATATTGGGCGGGATGGTCGCCGCCGGGCTGCTGCCCGCCCCGGCCGCCGCCCAACCGGCCCCCGCGCCAAATCTGAAAACGCGGCAGACATTTGTGACGCCGGGCGAGACGCCGACCTCGTTCGACGACATCGCCCACTATAACAACTTCTACGAGTTCGGGACCGACAAGCTCGACCCGAGCCGCAATGGCGGCGGTCTCCAGACATCACCCTGGACGCTCAAGGTGTCCGGGCTGGTCAAGAAGCCGCAGGTCTACGACGTCGATCAGCTCATCCGGCAATTGCCGCTGGAAGAGCGAATCTACCGGATGCGCTGCGTCGAAGCCTGGTCGATGGTGATCCCCTGGGTCGGCGTGTCGCTCAGTCACATCATCAACCATGTGGAGCCGCTGGGATCGGCCAGGTATGTTGCGTTCCGGACGCTTCTGGACCCCGACCAGATGCCCGGCCAGCGCGGCAGCGTGCTTGACTGGCCTTATGTCGAGGGCCTTCGCATGGACGAGGCGCGCCACCCCCTCGCGATGCTGTCGGTCGGCCTTTACGGGCGGACGCTGCTGCCGCAGAACGGCGCGCCGGTGCGGCTGGTGGTGCCATGGAAATATGGCTTCAAGTCGATCAAATCGATCGTCGAGATGCGCTTTACCGAGCGGCAGCCGCCGACGAGCTGGAACAAGGCCAACCCGCAGGAATACGGCTTTTATTCCAATGTGAACCCCGATGTGGACCATCCCCGCTGGAGCCAGGGCCGCGAACGCCGCATCGGCGAATTCGCCAAGCGGCGGACGCTGATGTTCAACGGCTATGGATCGGCGGTCGCGCCGCTTTATGCCGGCATGGACCTGAAGCGGTTCTTCTGAAATGAAAAAGCCGGTCTGGCTGAAGCCGCTGCTGTTCGTCGTGCTTCTCGCGCCCATGACTGTGCTCGCCATTTCCTGGATACGGCTGTTGAGCGGAACGGACGTGCCCGCCCTCACCGCCGATCCGGTTGCCGAGACGACGCGGGTACTGGGCGAATGGTCGCTCCGCAGCCTGCTGGCGGCGCTTGCCGTCACTCCGGTCGCCCGCCTCACGGGGTGGACGCCGATCCTGACCGCGCGTCGCATGGTGGGGCTGATCGCCTTTTCCTATGTGCTGGTGCACTGGAGTTTCTGGATGTGGCTGGACCTGGCATGGTCGCCCGCCGAACTGGCGAAGGAAATCGCGAAACGCCGCTATGTCCTGTTCGGAATGGCGGGCTTTCTGTGCCTGTTGTCGCTTGCGATCACATCGACCCGTGGCTGGATCAGGCGGCTTGGCGCGCGCCGCTGGCAGAGCCTGCACCGGCTGGTTTATGTGGCGGGGGCCGCGGGCTGCATTCACTATGCGATGCTGGTGAAGGGCAATCAGGCTGCCCCCAAAATATATCTGCTGATCCTGGCGATGCTGCTCGCCGCGCGCTACCTGCCCCAGCGGCGGAGACGATCGGTGCCGGCTGCGGCCAAAGCACCCGTTCAGGCTCCGCCTAGGAATATGACAAGGAACGCGATAGCGACCAGCGCCAGCGATATTCCCAATATATAGCGAACGATATGGGGCGTCGTCCCGGCGCGCGCTTCGACTGGGGTACGGTGTTCCGGCTCGTCCATGAAACAACCTCCGATTCAAGAACGAAACGTGCGCGGCATGGGCAGGTTCCTTTTGCGAGAAGGCCCGCTCACACGCCAAGGCGATCCCCATATGCAGCCGTAATGTTTTTTGGGAACCGCCCGGCCACCGGCGCGTTGTGAAATGCGGATAGTGACCCATCCCCCCGCTCTCGCTATCCGCTCAGAGCCCGAATGCGTCGTTCACCCCCCGTTCGCCGCGTTCGGGCTCACACATGAAAGGCCTATGGCATTCGCCATGGCCCCGTGTGAACCAGGAGACAATGAATGATACGTTCGATCACGACTGCGGCGATTGTGGCCCTTGGTCTGCTCGCTGCCGCCTGCAACACCGTTGAAGGCGTAGGCGAGGATGTCAGCTCCGCCGGACGCGCCGTAGACGACGCCGCGGAAGACGCGAAGTAAGGAGCAATCGGACGAGAGGAGCGTGGCGACAGGTCACGCTCTTTTCGTCAGCTCCCCTCCGCCCCCAGGCCTGAAGCGTCAGCCCGACGCCGTTCGGTGAACCATATGCCGATCAGCGAAAGCTCGTAGAGCACAATCAGCGGAATCGCGAGCATGAGTTGCGACACCACGTCCGGCGGGGTGAGGATCGCGGCCACGATGAAAGCGGCGACAATCGCATAGCGGCGTCCCGCCACAAGCTGGCCACGCGTCACCAGCCCCGCCCTTTCCATCAGCATCAACAGCACCGGCAGCAGGAACGCGATTCCGAACGCCAGTATGAAATGCATGACCAGCGACAGATAGTCGCCCATGGCCGGCAGCGCCTCCTGCGCCAGGCCCCCGGCATTTCCCTGAAAACCCAGGAAGAAATGAAACGCCGTGGGCATGACGACGAAATAGGCGAGCGACGCGCCCATTGCGAAAAGCACCGGGGTGGCCAGCAGAAACGGTAGGAAGGCGCGCTTTTCATTGCGATACAGGCCCGGCGCGACGAACAGCCATATCTGGTTGGCGATCACCGGAAACGCCAGCATGAAGGCGGCGAACAGCGCAACCTTCACCTCGACGAAAAACGCCTCGTACAGCTTGGTGTAGACAAGCCGCCCCTGGCCGGGGCCGAACGCCTCGGCAAGCGGACGAACGAGGATTCCGAAAATATCGTCGGCGAAATACATGCAGACCGCGAATGACGCGAGCAACATTCCGACACAGTAAAGCAGCCGCCGCCTCAGCTCGATCAGATGGTCGAGCAGCGGGGCGCGGCTGTCGTCAAGGTCCTTCATTGGTGGAGCTTCACGAACGGACCGTGCCTTCCATGCCCTGTTGGGGCCGGGGCTCGTCCGTTGCGGGGAGGCCGGGCTCTTCCCCGGCGGGAGGAGGAGCGTCCGGATCGGGCAGCATGGGATGTTCCGCCATGATCCGCGCGTTTTCCGCCTGCCATTTCTTCTGAAGTTCCTCCAGCTCCGCTTCGCGGATCATCGCGTCGACGCCGGAACGGAAATGCCGCGCCATGCCGCGTATCCGTCCCACCCACTGACCGACCACGCGCATCGCGCGCGGCAGGTCCTTCGGGCCGATCACCACCAGGGCGACGACCGCGCAAAGCAGCAGTTCGGAGGATCCGAAATCGAACATGATCTAGGTCAGTGCCAGCAGCGCTCAGGAAGCAGGACGGTCGTTCTGCATTTCCTGAAGCTTGGATTTGGGATCGGCGGCCTCCATCGGCGGCTGCGCCTGAAGGCGCTGAGGCTGCTTCGGCTGCTCCTCGTCTTCCGCCATGCCCTTCTTGAAGCTTTTGATGCCCTTGGCGACATCGCCCATCATGTCGGAAAACCGGCCCTTGCCGAACAGCAGCATCACGACGATGCCAACTATCAGCCAATGCCAGATGCTGAATGAACCCATGGCAATTCTCCAATTCCGCAAGGCAGCCCGCCCATCGCGGCCGCCGTCGCAACCCGTGACCGGCGCGCCTTCATTGATCCCCTTCTAAACCCTGCAAGGTCGACGTGCTAGAGCGGCGTGCGTCAGATCTGGTCGACGTCGGCTTCTTCTTCGGACGCTTTCTCGCGACTCTCCTCCGCCTCTGCCCAAAGCGCCAGCGAGAGGTCGATCGGATCGAGCAGACCTGCGGCCTTCAGATCGGCCAGACCCGGCAGATCGCGGCGGCTTTCCAGCCCGAACTGGGTGAGAAAGCCCTGGGTGGTCGCATAAAGCAGCGGCCGCCCCGGCACTTCGCGCCGTCCTGCCGGGCGCACCCATCCGGCCTCCATCAGCACATCGAGCGTGCCCTTGGATATGGCGACGCCCCTGATTTCTTCAATCTGCGCGCGCGTGACCGGCTCATGATAGGCGATGATCGCAAGCGTCTCTATCGCCGCCCGGCTCAGCCGGCGACTTTCCTCCCGCTCGCGGCGCAGGATGTGGCCCAGATCGGGTGCGGTCTGGAAATGCCATTTGCCGCCGCGTTCCACCAGTTCCACGCCGCGCCCCATATAGCTTTCGCCAAGGCTGGCGAGCAGGCCCGCTATGTCGCTGCCTTCGGGCATGTAGAGCGCGATCTCGTCGCGCGTCAGCGGCCTTTCGGCGGCAAAGAGAACCGCCTCGATCCGGCGAAGATCGTCGTTCGGCATCAGGCGCGCCTCAACATCAACGGCTGGAAAGCGGCTTCCTGCTGCAACGTCACCCGCCCCTGGCGGGCCAGTTCCAGCGCCGCGACGAAGCTGGAGGCCAGGGCCGAACGGCGATATTCGGGGTCGGCGGTAGGCGGCAGGAATTGCTCCAGCGAGGCCCAGTCCAGCCTGACGTCGAGCAGCCGCTCCAGCCTTTCGATCGCCGCATCCAGCGTCATCACGGGGCGGCGCTCCACCACATGCACGGCGGGCGTCATCCGCGCCTGGATGCCGCCATAGGCCGAAATCAGCTCGTATAGCGAAACGTCCCAGGCCGCCTTGCGGACGACCCGCAATCCCTCGGGCGCGCCGCGCGTGAACACATCCCGGCCGATCCGGTCGCGGCCCATCAGCCGCGCGCCCGCCTCGCGCATGGCATCCAGCCGCTGAAGCCGCATCTGGAGCCGGAGCGCCAGTTCCTCTGCCGATGGCTCCTCCTGCGCTTCCTTGGGCAACAGCAGGCAGGACTTCAGATAGGCGAGCCACGCCGCCATGACGAGATAATCGGCCGCGATCTCAAGCCGCAGCGCCCGCGCATCGGCGATGAAGGCGAGATATTGCTCCACCAGATCGAGGATCGAAATCCTCGCCAGATCGACCTTTTGCTGCCGGGCCAGCAGCAGCAGCAGGTCCAGTGGACCCTCCCAGCCATCCAGCTCGAGATTGAGGGTTTGCGCGGCGTCGCGCGGCGGGGCGAGGTCGAAATCCTCGGCGTCGCTCACGCCGGATCCGGCTGATGGACCAGCGCGAGCAGCGCGTCGCGCTTCGCAACGGCGTCGGCGAACTCCAGCCGCGCATCCCGCGTGGCGACGGCCATCGCGCGCTCCAGCCGGTCGCTCGCCCTGGGCGAGATGGCGGTGACGGCCCCGGCCACCTCCTCCATCTCCGCCATGTCGCCGGAGCAATGGAGCACGATGTCGCACCCGGCGTCGAGAACGCCCTGCGCCCGCTCGGCAAAGCTGCCCTTCAGCGCATGCATGCCAAGGTCGTCCGACATCAGCAGTCCGTCAAAGCCGATCCGCCTGCGGATGATATCATTGATGACGACGGGCGAAAGCGTTGCGCAGCGGTCCGGATCAAGTGCGGTGTAGACCACATGCGCGGTCATCGCCATCGGCGCGTCCTTCAGCTTTTCGAACGGCTCCAGGTCAACGGCGAGTTCGTCCAGCGTAGCGGTGACGACCGGAAGCTCCAGATGGCTGTCGGCACCCGCGCGGCCATGGCCCGGGATGTGCTTCACCACGCCTACCACGCCGCCTTGCGCCAGCCCTTCAAGCACGGCCTTGCCAAGTGCGGCGACGCGCATCGGCTCATGGCCCAGCGCGCGGTCGCCGATGATGTCATGCGCGCCCGGAACGGGCACGTCGAGCAGCGGCAGGCAATCGACGGTGATTCCGAGATCGGCCAGCATCAGTCCCAGGGCGCGGGCGTTGTGGCGCGCCGCCTCGATCGCGCCGATGGGGGAGATATCGTACAGCCTGTCGAACGCGCTTCCCGGCGGAAAGACGGGCCAATGCGGCGGCTGGAGACGGGCGACGCGGCCGCCCTCCTGGTCGATCAGGATCGGCAGGTCGTCGCGACCGGTAAGGCTGCGCAGATCGGCCGTAAGCGCCCGCAGCTGCGCCGGATCGGCGACGTTCCGCCTGAACAGGATATAGCCCGCAGGGTTTACGGACCTGAAGAACGCCCTTTCCGCATCCGTCAGCGCCGGGCCTCCAAGGCCGAGGAACAGCGGAGTCATCAGGGTGCGATCACCGTGCAGCTGTCGCCCGACACCTTCAGCCGCCCGCACAGATTGTCGGCCGATGCCTTGGAGGCGATGCCAGTGGCGCGAAGCCGGTAGAGCGTCTTGTCGCCCTGTCCGACCGGCTCGATCCACTTGCCGAGTGCTGCGATGAAGGTGAAGCGGCCGGAAAGCGTCTTCCATGCGCTTTCCGCCGAGGCGCGGCTTGAAAAGGCGCCGAGCTGTATCGCGTAATTGCCGCCCGAAGCCGCCGTCTGGCCGGCCGGTGGAGCAGGCGTCGCGGGCTTGGAGGCCGGCGGCTGCGCAGGTGTGGCGGGCTTCGCGGCCGGGGCCGACGCCTCGGGCCGGGCTGTGGCCGACGGCTGCGAAGCGGCGGTGTCCGCCGCGCCCGGACCACGCGCGATCGGCTCTTCGGGAATGGCGGTCAGGTCTATCGTGCCGCCCGGATCGCCCCCCGCCCCGGCGGCGTAGACGGTATCGCCCTGCCCTTCGACGATCATTCCGCCCGGGTCGTTCGGCGGCACCTTATAGGGCGCGTCGGATGCCTTGATCAGCCCCGCCTCGCCGCTGCCCGGCAGCACGTCGCGGTTCAGATACCAGGTCATTCCGGCGACCAGCAGGACGATGACGGCGACTACCGCCGCAAGGCCGCCGATCAGCCTGCCGCGCATGGGCGACGAACGACGGTCCAGCTCCTCGGCCGGTTCAAGCCAAGGCAGCTTCTCGTCCGGATTTTCATAACGAAGCCAGTCGCCGCCCTGGTTGCGTGCCATCAATTAAGCTCCTCGGCCGCAGTAACGCCCATCACCCCAAGTCCGTTACGAATAACCTGCCCGATCGCATCGGCCAAGGCCAGACGCGCACGGCTCAACGCTTCGCTTTCAATGATGAACCGCCGCGCGGGATCGTCATTGCCCCGGTTCCACAAGGCGTGGAAGGCGGCGGCCAGATCGCCCAGATAAAAGGCGATGCGGTGCGGCTCGTGGTGCGTGGCGGCCGCTTCCACCACCCGGGGGAACTGTGCGATCAGCTTCACCAGCGCGATCTCGTCCTCGTCCAGCAGCGACAGATCGGGCGCGCGCGCCGCATCGAAGCCCGCCTCGGCGAACTTGCGCTTCAACGAACAGGTCCGCGCATGGGCGTATTGGACGTAGAAGACCGGATTGTCCTTCGACTGTTCGACAACCTTGGCGAAATCGAAATCGAGCTGCGCGTCGGACCGCCGCGTGAGCATGATGAAGCGCACGACGTCCTTGCCGACTTCCTCCACCACATCGGCCAGAGTCACGAAATTGCCCGAGCGCTTCGACATCTTCACCGGCTCGCCCGCGCGGAACAACCGCACCATCTGGACGAGCTTGACGTCGAGCGGCACGCTGCCGCCGGTCAGCGCCGCGACCGCCGCCTGGATGCGCTTGACCGTGCCCGCATGGTCCGCGCCCCAGATGTCGATAAGCTGGTCGGCATTGCGCGCCTTCTGGAAATGATAGGCGAGATCGGCCCCGAAATAGGTCCAGCTTCCATCGGACTTCCTGATCGGCCGGTCCACATCGTCGCCAAAGCGCGTGGAGCGGAACAGCGTCAGTTCCACCGGCTCCCAATCGTCGGGAAGCTCGCCCTTCGGCGCCTCCAGCACGCCTTCGTAAACCAGGCCATCGGCGCGCAGCTGCGCGACCGCCGCCTCGATCGCGCCCGACGCCTGCAATTCGGCCTCCGACGAATAAAGGTCGTGGCTGATGCCGAGCAGCGCCAGATCGGTGCGGATCATGTCCATCATCGCGCCCGACGCCTTGCGCTTGAAGAGCTGGAGCCATTCGGACTCCGGCTTGCCGACATATCGGTCGCCGAACTCGGCGGCGAGCGCCTCCCCCACCGGCTTCAGATATTCGCCGGGATAATAGCCTTCGGGAATCTCGCCGATGTCCTCGCCCAGCGCCTCGCGGTAACGCAGATGGGCGGAGCGGGCGAGCGTATCGACCTGGCTGCCCGCGTCGTTGATGTAATATTCGCGGGTCACGTCATATCCGGCGAAGGCCAGCACATTCGCCAGCGCATCGCCCACCACCGCGCCCCGGCAATGGCCCATGTGCATCGGGCCGGTTGGGTTGGCGGAAACATATTCCACATTGACGCGCTGCCCCGCGCCGATGGACGCACGACCGTAATCGGCGCGCCCGGCAAGCACGGCATCCAGCTCGCGCAGCCACGCGCCCGGTTTCAGCCGGATGTTGATGAAGCCCGGTCCGGCAAGCTCCGCCGCAGCAACTTCGGGCAGGTCGGCGAGGCGAGGCGCGATCAGCCCCGCAAGCGCGCGCGGATTCTGCCCGGCGGGCTTTGCGAGGACCATTGCCGCATTGGTCGCCAAATCGCCGTGCGAGGCGTCGCGCGGCGGCTCCACCGCGACATTGCGGAAATCCAGCCCGGCCGGAAGCGCGCCTTCGCCCTCAAGCGTCTTGAGTATATCGAGCAGATGCCCGCGATAGGTGTCGAAAAGCGTCGGCAATGTGCGGCCCAGTCCAGAAGGTCACGGAAATCGGGTGAGCCTCTAACGCATCATTTGCCGCGAAGCCACAATGTTAGAACCCGTCCGGCAACGGCGACGGCTTGCCCGTCAGTTCGCGATAGCGGGCCAGCGCGTAGCGGTCCGTCATGCCCGATATGAAGTCGCCCACCTGCCGGGCGCGATCCTGCTGACCGGCGGGCAGTTCCCCGCCCCATTCCTCGGGCATCCGCTCGGGCGCGGCCAGATAGGCCTCGGCAAGCGTGCCAACCACAGATTGGGCTGCATTGGTAAGCTCCAGCACGGCCGGATGGCGATACATGTGTGCGCGCAGAAAGGCCTTCATCTGATGCTCGGCGCGAAGCATGGCGGGGCTGAAGGCGATGAGGGCGCGGCCCGCTTCGCGCACGTCCTCGGGGCTTTGCACGCCGCTGCGCTCGATCAGGTCGCTGCTCTCGCTGATAAGGTTGTTGACCATGTGCCCGATCATCTCGCGGGTCAGCTCCAGCACCAGTCGCTTCGGCTCCGCCTGCGGGAATCGGCTGCGCACCGCATCCCAGCTCGAGGCGACGAACGGCACCGTCAACAGATCCTCAAGCGTAAAGAGCCCGGCGCGCAGGCCGTCGTCGATATCGTGATTGTCATAGGCGATATCGTCGGCAAGTGCCGCCACCTGCGCTTCAAGGCTGGGCCAGCTGTTCAGATCCAGCGGATGTAGAGCATCATATTCGGCAAGCGCCCAGGACGGTGCCGTGACCGGGCCATTGTGCTTGGCCAGCCCTTCCAGCGTTTCCCAGCTGAGGTTCAGCCCGGTGCAGTCCGGATAGGGCATCTCCAGCAGCGTCAGCACCCTGATGGTGTTGGCGTTGTGATCGAACCCGCCGGCCGATTCCATCGCCGACTGGAGCGCGAACTCGCCCGCATGGCCGAAGGGCGGGTGGCCGATGTCATGGGCAAGCGCCAGCGCCTCCGTCAGATCCTCGTTCAATCGAAGCGCGCGGGCGATGGTCCGGGCGATCTGCGCGACCTCAAGGCTGTGCGTGAGGCGCACGCGGAAGTGATCGCCGTCGGGCGCGACGAACACCTGCGTCTTGTGCCGCAGGCGGCGGAAGGCGATGGAATGGATGATGCGGTCGCGGTCGCGCTGAAAGGCGTCGCGCGGCCCCCGCACGCCCCGGTTCGCCTCATCATGCAATCTCCCCCGCGACCGGGCCGGATCGCCAGCATAGGGTGCCAACAGCATCTCTCTTGCCCTCACTTGCCCGCGAGCTTGTCGACATCTTCTCCAGCAGGGCTGGTCCATGGAAAGGTTGATATGCCCACGCCGCTCAACCTGTTCACAACATCGCGCGCGGCGGACAGGCTGTCAAAAGGACCGATGAGCAGGCGGTTGGTTCCGGAAGCGGCCGCGACATAGGGCGTGCGGCGGGCAAGCACCGCCGGGGCCTTCGCCTTCAGCCGCGCCCATTCCCTGGGCATGTCGTCTTCGTTGCGCCCGCTTGCGATCTGCACCCAGTGACGTTCCACAGCTTTTGCCGGTTCCGCGCCGGTGCGCGTCCTGGCATAGGCGAGGCATTCCGCCGTCTTTTGGGGATTGGGACCGCCGCAGCGGCGATCAAGCGCACGGGTATCGGCGCGGCACTGCACCGCCCTTGCTCCGCTCAGTCCCGCGCAAGGATCGGCGACGGGTGCGGGCGGGGTCGAACGCGGCGGCGCGGCTTCGGCCGTCTTGGCTTTGCCCTCATTCGAAACAGTCCGGCGGGCGGCATATTCCACGCATTCGGCCGTGCGTCGGCCGCTTGCGCACCGCCTTGCCAGCGCTCGCTCATTGGCTTCGCAGCGTGTCTTCGCCCGCCCCGACAAGGCGTCGCAGGGGCTGGCTGCAATCGCCTGCGGGGGCGGCGCTTTCGTCACACTTTCAGCGGGAGCGGGCGCGGGCGTATCGGCCGAACGCGGGCCAATCTCCGGCGGCGCATGGCCGTGCGCTGCGGCGCGCATCGAGACGGGATCGCCCTTGGGCATTTTCACGCTGAGCGGGACCGCCGCCTCTTCCGGTTTACGACGGCTTTGCGGTAACCGCCCGAGATGCACGGCCATCGCCTTGTTTTCAGCGTTGAGCAACGCAAGACGGGCGAAGAAGGGGGTATAGGCGTCGGCCTCCTCGGTGCCCATGCTGGAAAGCGCAAGCCTGCGCGCCGAAGCCACATCGCCGGTCAGGGCGTGGATGAAGGCGAGCGTCCGCACGGCATTGCCCTCGGTCTGCCCGCGCGCGAGCGGCTGGACCAGCGCCAGCGCCGCCGCCCTTTCGCCCGAAATCGCAAGCGACAGACCCAGTCTTTGCGTCACGACGGGATCGCCGGGCCTAGCCGTCAGCGCCAGCCGGTAATCGCGCTGCGCCTTGCGGCTATCCCCCAGCAGATCGCGGGCGAGGCCCCGGTCGCCCGCTACCGCTCCCTCCAGCATGCCAAGATCGACCGCCTGCCGGAACAGGGTCAGCGCATCCTTGGGCCGGGCGGACATCACGAGCGCCCGCCCATAGGCCGCACGCACGCGTGGATCGCGGGGGCTGAGAGTCACCGCCCGCCCCAGAAATCCGAACGCGGCGTCGCTGTCGCCCACCAATAACGCCTCCTCCCCGGCGGCGGAGAGGATCGTGACGTTATCCGGATCGCCTGCGATGGCGCGGACATAATGGGACAGGGCCGATTGATGGCGGCCGAGCGCCGATTCCTGACGTGCGATCCCGGCAAGCCGGATCGCCTCGGCGGCGCGAGCCGACGCGCCGGTCTGGGCTGTGGCGTCGGGCGCAAGGGCAAGAAGGGCGAAGGCCAGCAGCAGCCGCAAGCTGATCATGAAGTCCTAACCAGAAGAGCGTGCCGCCAAAGACCAGCTTCGGCGGCGGCGGTCAACCTCCGCCGGGGGCGCATCGCGCCGGAACGCCATTCCTGACGGACAAGGGCCACGCGACCGGAAAGGTCACGCGGCCCCGTAACCGGCCTTGCCGTGGATCAGTCGTTGACCTGTCGGCGGAAAAAGCGCGGAATCTCGATATTGTCCGAACTGCCCGACCGCGCCGGTGGGGCAGGCTCGGGCGCTGCCGGAGCAGCGCCGGCCTCATTCGCCTTGGGCGCGCCGCGGCTGATGTTCATCATCCGCTCGAACAGCGTCAGCGGGCGGTCGGCATCCACGACCGGATCGGCGGGGCGGGCGGAAGGCTGGGCGATCCAGTCCCGCTCGGCAGGCGGCGTCCTTGCTTCCGGCTCGCTGCGCAGCGGAGTGATCCGGGCCTGCTGGACCGGCTCCTCGACCGGCGCGGGCGTGGGTTCAGCCACAGCCTCGGCTTCCGGCTGCATGATATTCTCGGCTTCCAGATTCAGCTCGTCGTCCGCCACTTCCTGGGTGGCGGGTTCGGGAGCCGCCGCTTCCACCGGAGCAGGCGCCGGCGCTGGAGCGGGTTCCGGCGCAGCGGCCGCCACGGGCGCGGGGGCCGGCTCCACCTTGGCGGGGGCGGGCGTCGCCGACCAGCTCCGCGATCCGCCGAGACCGGCGCCGATGGGCGTGGCGGAAAAACCGCCGAACCGGCTGGCCTGCGGCTGCGGCTCTTCGACCGCGCGCGCGTCAATGCCGGTCGCGACCACCGAAACGCGCATCTTGCCGTCAAGATCGGGATTGAAGGCCGAACCGACGATGATGTTGGCGTCGGGGTCCACCATCTCGCGGATATGATTGGCGGCCTCGTCCACCTCCATCAGGCGCAGGTCGTCGCCGCCGGTGATGTTGATGATGACGCCCTTTGCGCCCCGCATCGACACTTCGTCCAGCAGCGGGTTGGCGATGGCCTTTTCGGCCGCCTCGATCGCTCGGTTGTCGCCGTCCGCCTCGCCGGTGCCCATCATCGCCTTGCCCATCTCGCTCATCACGGTGCGGATGTCGGCGAAATCCAGGTTGATGAGGCCGGGCATCACCATCAGATCGGTGATGCCGCGCACGCCCTGGTGCAGCACCTGGTCGGCCATGGCGAACGCTTCCTTGAAGGTCGTGTTGGCGTTGGCGATCAGGAAGAGATTCTGGTTCGGAATGATGATGAGGGTGTCGACATGCTTTTGCAGCTCGACGATGCCTTCCTCGGCCGAGCGCATGCGGCGCTGGCCCTCGAACGAAAAGGGCTTGGTCACGACGCCGACCGTCAGGATGCCACGTTCGCGCGCGGCCTTGGCGACGACGGGGGCAGCGCCGGTGCCGGTGCCGCCGCCCATGCCGGCGGTGATGAAGCACATGTGAGCGCCGTCAAGCGCGCCCTCGAGCTGCTCCATCGTCTCCTCTGCGGCGGCGCGGCCGATCTCGGGACGGGAGCCCGCGCCCAGCCCCTGGGTGATCTTGAGGCCAAGCTGGATGCGCGTTTCCGCCGGGTTCAGCGCCAGCGCCTGCGCATCGGTGTTCGCCACGACGAAATCGACGCCCTGAAGCCCCGACTGGATCATGTTGTCGACCGCGTTTCCGCCAGCCCCGCCAACGCCGATCACGGTGATCCGCGGCTTCAGTTCAGTGAGTTCCGGACGAACCAGCTCCAGGCTCATGATAAGCTCCCTTGCCCCCATATGTTGCGCCCTTCGACGCAAGCACCACACTATCTAACCCTAAAGCGATTCGCGGGGGAATCCCGAAAATGCCCTTTCCCGAAATTTTTCTACGGATTGCTCCGAAAGACCTGGATCAACTTGCCCAACAGTGCATTTCCCAGCGACCGCGGGGCCGCATTTTCCTGCATTCCTATGCTGGTGATATCCACATTGTCCGATCCCGCGAACAGCGCGAGACCCGCCAATGTCGAAAAAGCCGCCGTCGACTGCGCTTCCGGCAGCCCCACCAGTCCGCGCGGACGCCCGACCCTGACCGAACGGCCAAGCACGCCCTGCGCAAAGTCGGCGATGCCCTTCAATTCCGCGCCGCCGCCGCACAACACTAGCTGCCTTCCACCCGGTCCCGTAAAGCCCATATCGTTGAGCCGCGCTCCAATGTCGCCGAGCAGAAGGTCAAGCCGTTGACGGATCACGGAAATCAGCTGGGACCGGGTGACTCGACCCGGCTCGGCCCCGTCGTCTTCCGACAGCGGCATGATCTCGATCATCTCATGATTGTCGCGCGGGCTGTTGGTCGCCGAGCCATAGAAGCATTTCAGCCGCTCGGCATGTTCGCGGCGGGTTGAAAAGGCAGCCGCGATGTCGTCGGTGATGTCGGCCGCGCCCATCGGGATGGATGAAAGCCCCACCAGCATTCCGCGCGCGAAGACCGCCACATTGGTGACGCCCGCGCCAAGCTCCACCAGCGCGACGCCAAGCTCCCGCTCTTCGGCCACAAGACAGGAAAGCCCGCTTGCGACAGGCGCGGCCACGATCTTGTCGACACCCATATGCGCCTGCCGGACAGACAGGTCGAGATTGCGGATCGGCGGCGTGTCGGCGGTGATGACGTGAATGTCGACGCCAAGCCGGTTGGCGTGAAAGCCAAGCGGGTTCATAACCCCCTGAAGCCCGTCCAGCGTATAGAGCGCCGGTTGGGCATGGAGCACGGTGCGATTGCCCGGATCGAGGCTGCGCTTGCCTTCCGACAGCACCAGGTCGATGTCGGCCTGCTCGATGCGATGCCCGGCGATATCGACATCGACCGACGCAATGTCGCTGTCGAGCCCGCCCGCCGAAAAGCTAACGAACGCGCTGTCGGCGTTGACCTGAGCGTTGCGTTCCGCCTGGTCTACCGCCTGACGAATGGCGAGTTCGGTCTTTTCCATATCGGCGACATAGCCGCGCTTCACGCCCTGGCAGGCGCGCTGGCCGGTGCCAAGCACGCGCGTCTCGCCTTCGGGCGAGATCAGCGCGATCAGCGCGCAGACCTTCGACGAACCGACGTCAAGCGCCGCGATCACCCTTTCGCTGCCCGGCCTCACCATCCCGTTTCAAATCCCCCCAACCAACCCAACCGCTGAATCACAAATCGCCGCCCCGCGCCAGCATGTCAGATCGGCACCGCATTTTCGGCCGAGATCACGGGCGTCGCCTGCCGCCCCGGCTCGTCGGTGACGCGGATCACCATCTTGTCGGGCAGGCGCATGTCGAACCGGACGAAACCGCGCTTGAGCAGGCCCTGCGCGCCATCCAGCTTTGCAAACAGCTTCAACGCGCGAATCGCGGCCGCATCGCCTTCGGGCAGGGCCAGCGTCTCGCCCGAGCGGAAGCGAATGTCCCAGCGCCGGCCGCCGATCCAGACTGCGTCGGTCATTTCGGCCTTGAGCGCGGGTGCTGCATCCAGCAGCGTCAGCAGCGCCTTGGCCTGGAGATTGGCGTCCGGCCCGACGATCAGCGGCAGGTCCGGCCAGTTCCGTGCGTCGACGGGCTGAAGCGCGACTCCATTGGCATCGACCAGATGCACAACGCCCTGATTCTGCCACAGGGCCATCGGCTCGCGCTCCACCACCCGGATCGCAAGCGTATCGGGCAGGCGGCGGGAAACGCTGACATCGGCAACCCATGGCTGCGCCAGCAGGCGTTCGCGGATCTGCTGGAGATCGACCAGCGGCATCGCGTTGGACGGCTGATCGAGCGCGGCCGCATAGACGGGCAGCCGGGCCATGCGCTGAACGCCGCTGACATCGACATGGCGCACGGCAAAGCCCGCCCGCCCGATCGCTTCGCCCGTTTCCCATGCGATCTGCTGCGGCAGGCCCATCAACCAGACCGTGACGACCGATCCGACCGCGATCAATCCGCCGATGCCCCATTGGGTCGCGCGCCGGACGAGATCGGGTGGAAAGGGCGAGGTCGCTCCGTTCCGCCGCGTCTGAGGCGGAGTCCGGCGTTTGAGCGAAGCCGGTTTGGGGCGCGATCCGCGCCTGAGCGCGATTGGCTCGCTCATAAGGCCGCCTCCAATATCCTGCCGACCAGATCCTCATAGCTGATGCCGCAATGCCTTGCCTGTTCGGGAACAAGGCTGAGCGGAGTCATGCCCGGCTGGGTGTTGACCTCAAGGAAATAAAGGCCTTCCACGCCCTTGCTGTCGTCCCAGCGAAAATCGGAGCGCGAGCAGCCCTTGCAGCCCAGCGCCTGGTGCGCGGCCAAGGCCATGTCCATCGCCGCCTGCGCCACGTCCGCCGGGACTTCCGCCGGGCAGACATGGGTGGTGAGGCCATCGGTATACTTCGCGTCATAATCATAAAAGCCGCGCATCGGCTTCAGTTCGGTGACGGCGAGCGGCTGGTCGCCGAGCACCGCCACGGTCAGTTCGCGGCCGGGGATGAAAGGCTCCGCAAGCAGGCGGCCGAAATGCTTCCAAGGCCCTTCGGCGTCGCGGCTGATCGGCGAGCCGTAATTGCTCTCCTCCGTCACGATCGCGACACCGACCGACGACCCTTCGTTGACCGGCTTCAGCACATAGGGACGCGGCAGCGGATCGCGCGCATATATGCTTTCCGACGACACGATCATGCCGCCCGGCACGCGCACGCCGGTGCCTGCGAGCAGCGTCTTGGTAATCTGCTTGTCGATGGCGAGAACCGAGGTCGCAAGGCCGCTGTGGGTGTATTTCAGGCCCATCAGGTCCAGCATACCCTGCACCGTGCCATCCTCTCCGGGGGTGCCGTGCAGCGCGTTGAACACGACGTCGGGCTTCGTTTCGGCAAGCCGCTGGGCCACGTCGCGGCCCATGTCGATGCGCGTGACCCTGTGCCCCAGCTTTTCCAGCGCATCGGCAATGCCCGCGCCGGAGACGAGCGAAACCTCCCGCTCCGACGACCATCCGCCCATCAGAACAGCAACATGAAGGGGGCTGGTCACTTTCTCACTCCCACGCGCGCGATTTCCCATTGCAGGTCGACACCGGATTGCGCCTTGACGCGGGCGCGCACCTCATCGCCCAGATCCTCGATGTCGGCCGAGGTGGCGTCGCCGAGGTTCAGCAGGAAATTGCAGTGCTTTTCGGAAACCTGCGCCCCGCCCTTCCGCAAGCCCCGGCAACCGGCCGCGTCGACAAGTTGCCATGCCTTGTGCCCATCGGGATTCTTGAAGGTGGAGCCGCCCGTGCGCGAACGCAAAGGCTGGCTTGCCTCGCGCTCGGCCGCGATGCGATCCATCTCCGCGCCGATGACGACCGGGTCGCCGGGCGCACCCTCGAACAGCGCCTCCACCACCACCGCACCATCGGGCAACTCCGAATGGCGGTAGCTGTAGCGCAGCCGGTCGAGCGGCCAGACCTCGATCACGCCTTCACGCGTCACCAGCGTGCATTCGACCAGAATATCCTTGGCCTCGCGCCCATAGGCCCCGGCGTTCATCTTCACCGCGCCGCCGACCGTGCCGGGGATTCCGCGCAGGAACTCCAGCCCGGCAATGCCCGCGTCCCGCGCCGCCGAAGCGACGGTGATGCCCATGGCGGCGCCACCGGCGCGGATGCGGTTGCCCGGCTCCACCGCCACTTTGGCGAAGGCCTTCGGAAGCCGGATCACCACCCCCGGCACCCCGCCGTCGCGCACGATCAGGTTGGACCCCACGCCGACGGGAAGCACCGGCATTTGCGGGGGAAGTGCGGCAAGGAACTGCGCGAGATCGGCCATGTCCCTGGGCCTCACCAGCCATTCGGCAGCGCCGCCCGTCCGGAACCAGATGAAATCGGCAAGCGAGCCGCCCGCCTCCGCCGTTCCGGCAAGGGGCGGCAGCGGTAGATCGCCCGAGCGCAGGGAGGCGATGCGCGTCATTCAGCCGCCTTCCGCCGGATGTTGACCGCATCGGCAAGGCCCGCAGCCCATTTGGTGATGTCACCCGCGCCGAGGCAGATCACCGTGTCGCCCTGTTGCAGCGTGTCGGCAAGCTGGGCGGCGAGGTCGTCCGGCCCCGATGTTTCCATCGCGGCGCGATGCCCGCGCTGCTTCAGGCCCGTCACCAGCGCGGCGGCGTCGATGCCTTCGATGGGCGCTTCTCCCGCAGGATAGACGGGCGTCACATAGACCGTGTCCGCATCGTTGAAGGCGGAGCGGAAGTCCTCCATCAGGTCGCGCAGCCGGGTGAAGCGGTGCGGCTGGACGACAGCGACGACGCGGCCCGTGGCCCCTTCCCGCGCGGCGGCCAGCACGGCGCGGATTTCCACCGGATGATGGGCGTAATCGTCGATCACGGCGGCAACCCCGCCCTCGCAGGCAATCTCACCCACCTTGGTGAAGCGCCGCTTCACCCCGCCGAAACGGGCAAATCCGTCGCGGATCGAACCATCGTCTATGCCAAGCTCGATCGCGACGGCGACGGCCGCAAGCGCGTTCTGCACATTGTGGCGGCCGGGCATCGGCAGCATCAGGCCGGTGATCGTGCGGCTTGCGCCCGAACGATCGCGCACCGCCACGTCGAAGCGGTTGCCGCCCGGCACCGGCGTGACATTGTCGCCGCGCACATCGGCCTGGGCGGAAAAGCCATAGGTGACGACGCGCCGGTCGCGGATGCGCGGGATGATCGCCTGCACCTCCGCATGGTCGAGGCAGAGCACGGCCGCGCCGTAAAAGGGCACATTCTCGACAAACTCGACAAAGGCGTTCTTCACCCTGTCGAAATCGCCATAGTGATCGAGGTGTTCGGGGTCTATGTTGGTGACGACGGCGACCGTGCCGTCCAGCCGGAGGAAGGAGCCGTCGCTCTCGTCGGCCTCCACCACCATCCATTCGCCCTCGCCCAGCCGGGCGTTGGAGCCATAGCTGTTGATGATGCCGCCGTTGATGACGGTGGGGTCCAGATGGCCCGCATCCAGCAGCGCCGCGACCATCGACGTGGTCGTCGTCTTGCCGTGCGTGCCCGCGATGGCGACGGTGGATTTCAGCCGCATCAGTTCGGCCAGCATCTCCGCACGCCGGACGACCGGAATGCGCCGCTCAAGCGCCGCCTCCACCTCGGGATTGCCGCGCCGGATCGCAGTCGACGTGACGACCACCGCCGCATCGCCGAGATTCCCCGCGTCATGGCCGATCATCACCTTGATGCCGCGCTTCCTGAGCCCCGCCACCACATAGCTGTCGGCGACGTCGGACCCCTGCACCGTATAGCCGAGGTTGTGCATCACCTCGGCGATCCCGGACATGCCGATGCCGCCGATGCCGATGAAATGGATGGTCCCGATATCGCGGCTGACGCCTTTCATCGCTCAAGCATCCTCGAAGGCGCGGGTTTCGACGTTCCAGCCGATGCGCGAATAGCCAAGCTCTTCCACCAGATCGGCAAGCCGGTTCGCCGCATCGGGCCAGCCGACCGATCGCGCCCGTCCGGCGGCGTTGGCCAGCGCCTGCGGCTCCAGCCCCAGCTTCTGCATCTGCTTGGCGAGTTCCACCGGGGTGAAACGATCCTGCGGGATCATCCGCGCGCCGCCCGCCTCCACGATATCGCGCGCGTTGAAGGTCTGGTGATCGTCGGTGGCGGCGGCAAAGGGAATGAGGATGGCGGGGCGACCGGCGGTGGTCAGCTCCGCCACGGTCGATGCGCCCGAACGCGCGATCACCAGATGCGTCCATGCAAGCCTTTGCGGCAGGTCTTCCAGATAGGTGGCGCATTCGGCGGGAATGCCAAGCCGGGCATAGGTTTCGCGCACCCGCTCGATGTCTTCGGGGCGGCACTGCTGCGTCACCTGCAGCCGCGAGCGGAAATTGGGGGGCAGCATCCCGAGCCCGTCCGGCACGATGTCCGACAGAACCGTCGCCCCCTGGCTGCCGCCGACGACCAGAACCCGGAACAGGCCTTCGTCGCTCAGCGCCGGATAGGGCTGCTCCCGAAGCGCCCTGATCTCTTCCCGCACCGGATTGCCGACCATGACGGTCTTTTCAAGCGTGGCCGAGGGCAGCCACTTCACATCGGCATAGGCGGTGGCGATCATGTCCACCTTGCGCGCCAGCAGCCGGTTGACCCGGCCCAGCACGGAGTTCTGCTCGTGGATGACCGTCGCGATGCCCATCTTCCGCGCCGCCAGCATCGCAGGCAGCACCGGATAGCCGCCGAAGCCGACGACGACCGACGGATGGAAGCTTTCGTAAAGCCTTGAGGCGGCGGCCCGCCCCTCGCGGATCGTCTTCCAGGCCCTGAGCCAGCCAAGCGGCCCGCCGGACAGCGTGCTGGACGGGATGACATGGCGTGGCACGCCGTCGAACAGCCCCGGCAGCTTCAGCCCCCGCTCGTCGGTGACAAGCGCGACATGATGCCCCCGCGCGCGCAGAACCTGGCCCAGCACATCGGCGGGCACCATATGGCCGCCGGTGCCGCCGGCCGCCAGCACGATATGAAGCGAGATCGAGTTCATTCCTTCCACCCGCCGACATAGGGGGACCGCTTCAGATACGCATTGCGGCGCGTGAAGGCCAGCAGAAGCCCCATTCCGATGCACAATGCGATCATCGACGAGCCGCCGTGGCTGATAAAGGGCAAGGTCATTCCCTTTGACGGCAGCAGGTTGAGGTTCACCCCCATGTTGATCACGGCCTGAAGCCCGAACTGCGTCACCAGCCCGGCCGAGGCATAGAGCAGGAACGGGTCTTCCTCGTCCAGCAGCCGGATCGTCACCCGCACGACGATGGCGATGAACAGCGACGCGAGCGCAAGGCAGGCGATCGCGCCGAACTCCTCACCGATGACGGCGAAGATATAGTCGGTGTGCGGCTCGGGCAGCTTCAGCTTCATCGCACCTTCGCCGGGGCCCGCGCCGAACAGACCGCCGGCCCGCAATGCATCCAGCGCGCGGTCGATCTGATAGGTGTCGCCGCCGCCGGTCAGAAAGCGGTCGATGCGCGAGGTGACGTGCGGGATGAGCAGATAGCAGGCGCTGAGGCCGACGATGCCCGCGGCGACCAGTCCAGCGATGGCCTGGACGGTCAGGCCCGCAAGCACCGCCTGAACCATCCACACCGCGCCGAACAGGGCGGTCTGGCCGATGTCGGGCTGCTGGACGAGCAGGACGACGACGATGGCGAGCAGAACGGCGGATATTCGCTTGGCGGGGACGGTGCGGTCTTCATGCCCCAGCGCCAGCAGCCAGGCGGTCGTGACGATGAACAGCGGCTTCAGGAACTCCGACGGCTGGATCAGAAAGCCGCCGACGCCGATCCAGCGATGCGCGCCATTCGCCTCCTTGCCGATGAACGGCACAAGGGCGAGCAGCAGCATGAACAGCAGCGTTCCGGCAAGCGCCAGCCGGAGCGCCCATTTTCGGCTGAGCATCGAAACGCCCAACATCACCGGCAGGCCGAGCATCACCCACATCAGCTGGCGCTTGAAATAGTGCAGGTCGCCCAGCTGGTGCGCGCCGCCCGAATATCGATAGGCGGCGGCGGGCGAGGCAGCCGCCACGGCGATGAGGCCGATACACATCAGAACGAAGATCATCAGCAGCAGCACGCGGTCGATCGTCCAGAACCAGCGGCCGAGCGGCGTCCGGTCGGACCGCCCCAGGCGGGCCACCGGATTGGCCTTGACGGTTGCCGGGCCAATCACTGCGTCACCCTTTCCACCGCCGCCGCAAAGGCGCGGCCGCGCGCCTCGAAATCGCTGAACTGATCGTAGGACGCACAGGCAGGCGAAAGCAGCACCACCTCGCCCGGCCTTGCGGCGGCGGCGGCGGCGGCAACGGCCTTGTCGATGTCGCCCGCCTCGATCACCTTGCCAACCTTGCCCTTCAGCAACCGCGCGAACATCGGCCCGGCCTCGCCGATGGTATAGGCCGCCTTGATGTGGTCCAGCCACGGCTCGCACGCATCCAGATCATCCGACTTCGCACGGCCGCCCAATATCCAGTGGATCGCCGGATAAGCGCCCAACGCCGGAGCGGCGGAGGTGGGATTGGTCGCCTTGCTGTCGTTGACGAAGAGGACGCCGCCCTTTTCCTTCACCCGCTCCATTCGGTGCGGCAGGCCGCGATAGCTCCTGAGCGCCGATGCGATCGCGGCATCGGGAAGGCCAAGCGCGCGGCAGGCGGCGACCGCGGCTGCTGCATTCTGGGCGTTGTGCGGCCCCTGGAGGTTGGGCCAGTCCGCCTGACTCCCGAGGATACGGCCATCGACATGGAGCCTGCCGTCGATCACCTGCACGCCGTAGCGCGTGCGGCGGGTGGCCGACACCTCGGTCAACTGGGCGCGGACGTTGCGGGCGATCCTGCGGGTCTCCTCATCGTCGGTCGCGATCACCGCCCGTCCGCTCGGGGCCTGCATCGCAAACAGCCGCGCCTTGGATTCGGCATAGGCCTCAAAGCTCTGATAGCGGTCCAGATGATCGGGCGTGATGTTGGTCAGCACCGCGATGTCGCAGGCAAGGCTCTGCGTCAGATCAAGCTGGAAGGAGGACAGTTCCAACACATAGACGCCGCCCTTGGGCAGCGGCTCCTGATCCAGGATCGGCAGGCCGATGTTGCCGCCCAGCAGCGAGGACACGCCGGTCTGCGTCAGTATGTGGTGGACAAGCGCCGTGGTGGTCGACTTGCCGTTCGTGCCGGTGATGCCGACCACCCGGTGCTGCGGCAGCGACCGGCGGGCGCGGGCGAACAGTTCGATGTCGCCGATGACGGGAACGCCGGCGCTTCTGGCGGCGGCCGCCAGCGGATGGGTGTTGAGCGGCACGCCCGGCGACACGACCAGCGCATCGAGGCGGAGCGACTTCAGATCGGCAGCGCCGAGATCGACGAGTTCCGCCCCCCCGGCAGCCTGTCGGGCAGCCTCGTTGTCGTCCCACGCGATAACGTCGGCGCCGCTGGCGACAAGCGCGCGCACCGCGGCCAGCCCGGATCGCGCCAGCCCGAACACGGCATAGCGTTTGCCGCGAAAGGCGGCGGAGACGATCATCTGAGCTTCAGCGTTGAAAGGCCCGCCAGCGCCAGCACGAGGCTGATGATCCAGAAGCGGATGACCACGGTCGGTTCCGACCATCCGAGATGCTCGAAATGATGGTGAATGGGAGCCATTCTGAACACGCGCTTGCCGGTGGCCTTGTAGCTTGCGACCTGCACGATCACCGACACCGCTTCCAGCACGAACAGGCCGCCGACGATCGCCAGAACGATCTCATGGTTGGTGACGACCGCGATCGAGCCGAGCGCGCCGCCAAGCGCGAGGCTTCCGGTATCGCCCATGAACACGGCCGCAGGCGGCGCATTATACCACAAAAAGGCAAGGCCCGCGCCGATGATGGCGGCGCAGAACACCGCCAGATCGCCCGCACCCAGCACATGATGGACGCCCAGATAATCGGCGAACAACGCATTGCCGACCAGATAGGCGATCACCGCGAAGGTGAGGGCGGCGATGATGACCGGCATGGTGGCAAGGCCGTCCAGCCCGTCGGTCAGGTTCACGGCGTTGCCGGATCCGACGATTACGGTCGCCGCGAACAGGATGTAGAACAGCCCAAGCTCCAGCCCGGCGTCCTTCAGGAACGGCAGGTAAAGCATGGTGCCCGACATCTGGCTGATGGCGAACACCGCCATCATCGCGATTGCAAACTCCAGCAGCAGCCGGACTTTGCCCGACACGCCCTTGTGGCTGCGCTTGGTCACCTTGTCGTAATCGTCGAGAAAGCCGATCAGGCCGAAGCCCAGCGTCACGAACAGGCACGCCCAGGTGTAGCGGTTGCTGAAATCCATCCACAGCAATGTCGACAGCGTCATCGCGGCGAGGATCATCAGCCCGCCCATGGTGGGCGTGCCTTTTTTCGTGATGAGGTGCGAGGCGGGGCCGTCCTCGCGGATCGGCTGGCCCTTGCCCTGCTTCAGCCGCAGCCAGCCGATGAACTTGGGGCCGATCAACAGGCCGATGACAAGCGCCGTCAGCGCCGCCGCGCCCGCCCGGAAGGAGAGGTAGCGGATGAGGTTGAGAATCCCCGGAAAATCGAGCGCCTGCGCCAGTTCATAGAACATATCGTGCCTATCCGCTTAAGGCATACACCCACTAGATATGGTATGGTGGGTCCATTGGCCTGAGTAGAGTTCGGCAAAGGTCGGCGCCTCGATATCACTGGCGATCCCGAGGAGGGATCGGAAGGCGTTGAACGGGTAGAAGCGGCGATTGAAGCGGAAAGTGAACTCGTTGAGGTAGGCTTGCAGATGCTTGGTGCTGACGCCGTGGTGGATGCCGTTGAGCCACGCTTTGAGGTTTGAGAACACCAGATGGACGATGGGCAGGAACTCTTCGGACACCTCCGGGTCGCCACACTGGGCGATGGCGTGATGGTCGTAACCGCCGCCCTGCAACCCGCTATAGCCGCTCCAATCATCGGTGATGACCAGCGTTCCCGGCTCGACCGCGCTCTGTACAAAGCCACCAAGGGCACCGGCACTGCGGTCTGCACCGATGGCCAATCGAACCCTTCCGGCATAGCGTCCGTTCCGGCGGCGGTCCTGGCCAGTGCCAGGCTCCCGGTGACGAACTTCGACGGCGGCGACCACCAGCGTTTTGTGGTGGGTTCCCCGGCCTTCGCCGCGCGTTCGCCCGCCGATCCAGGTCTCATCGACCTCGACATGCTGACCGCTCTGCCCGCCGATCCGATCCTGATCGGGGCGCACCATCGCGGCGCGCAGTTTATGGAGCAGGCCAAAGGCCGTCTCGTACCGGGTCAGGCCAAGCTGGCGCTGCAACTGGACGGCAGATATGCCGGTCGTCTGACTCGCAACCAGGTAAGCGGCCCAGAACCACACGCTGAGCGGGATGTGGCTTCGTTCCATGGCCGTGCCGACCATCAGGCCGGTCTGACGGCGACACGAGCGGCACATCAGGATGACAGGCCGAGTGGTGAAACGAAACGGATCGCCGACGACGCCACAGCGTGGGCACGCAAATCCATCAGGCCAGCGAGCTTTTTCAAGCCAGGACGCGCAAGCGCCATCATCCGGGAAAAGCCGCTGGAACTCGGGGAGGGATTTCGGGAACGGCAGCTTGTCGCGGTCAAGAACGTCCACAATCCCCACCCTTTACAACCGCTTTGGGTGGCACCAAGCCGCAGGAAAAGTCAGGCGCGCGCCACAAGGCAGCCACTAGATGTAGTGGGTGTATGCGTCAAGCGGATAGGCACGGAACATTTCTTATGACTCGACCCCATCGTCTGAAAGCGACGCCACCAGCCGCCCCAGCCCCACTGAATTGGACCCTTTGACGAGAACCACGTCGCCCGCCCCGATCAGGTCGCGCAGCGCCTGCTCGGCGGCGGCCGCGTCGGCGAGATGCCGGACGTCGATACCGCTTCCAAGCGCGCTTGCCAGCGCCGCCATTTCCGGCCCGACGACTAGTGCATGGGCAGCGCCCGATGCAAGCACCGCGTCGGCAAGACCTGCATGATATTCGTCGCTGCCGGGGCCAAGCTCGCGCATCGCGCCAAGCACGGCGATCTTGCGGCCCGTGGCCGGGGTTTCCCCCAGCACCCTGAGCGCCGCCGCCATGGAGGCGGGATTGGCATTATAGCTTTCGTCGATCAGCAGCGCAGCCTCCCCGCCGATCGATATGCGACGCCGCGCGCCACGGCCCGGCAACCCCTTCAGATCGGCAAGCGCGAGACCCGCCGCCGCCAGATCCCCGCCCAGCGCATCGACGGCGGCGATGACGGCAAGCGCGTTGTTCACCCAGTGCGCGCCCGCCATGCCGACGGAAAAGGTCAGCGTCCGGCCGCCCAGTTCGGCGGAGATCAGGCTGCCGCCTTCCCTCCCCGTGCCGACATGGCTCGCGCGGACGTCCGCGCCCTCGCCGCTGCCGAAGGTGACGATCTTTCCGGCATGCGGCCGCGCATGGCCGATCAGCCGGTCCCGGTGCGGGCTGTCGAACGGGATGATCGCCGTTCCGCCCGGCTCCAGCCCTTCGAAAATCTCGCCTTTTGCGTCGGCAATGGCCTCCTCCGAGGCAAAGAATTCGCGGTGGGCGGAAGCAATCCATGTGACGACCGCCACATGGGGACGCACAAGGCGGGTGAGAGCGGCAAGCTCCCCCGCATGGTTCATGCCCATTTCGAACACGCCGTAACAGCTGTCGGCGGGCATGCGGGCAAGGCTGAGCGGCACGCCGGTGTGGTTGTTGTAGCTTTTGACCGAGGCATGGACCCGGCCCGGCGCGCTGCGTTCCAGCGCCAGGCGCAGCGCTTCCTTGGTTCCGGTCTTGCCGACGCTGCCGGTGATCCCGGCGATACGGCCTGTGGCACGGGCGCGGGACGCAATCCCTAGTGCTTCCAGCCCCCGCATGGTGTCGGGAACCAGAACATGAGGGTGTTGGGCGGGCTGGCTGACCAGCGCGCCCGAAGCGCCCCGCGCAAACGCCTGCTCCACGAACAAATGACCGTCCGTGGACTCTCCCTTCAACGCAACAAACAGATGCCCGGGCTCTATCTCCCGGGAATCGAACGCAACGCCACTCGCACTGAAGGCCGCGCCCGCCATCCCCCCGGTGGCAGTCGCGATCTCGTCGGAGGTCCAGAGCGCGTTCATGCCGCGCACTCCCTCGCAACCGTCACATCGTCGAAGGGCAGCACCCGATCGCCGACTATCTGTCCCTGTTCATGTCCCTTGCCCGCGATCAGCACGACATCGCGCGCACCCGCCTCGGCGATGGCGGCGGCAATCGCCTCGCGCCGCCCGCCGATCTCCACCGCGTCCGGAACGCCCGCCAGAACATCGGCGCGGATCGCAGCGGCATCCTCGGTGCGGGGGTTGTCGTCGGTCACGATCACCCGGTCGGCGAAATCCGCCGCCACCCGGCCCATTTCCGGACGCTTGCCTTTGTCGCGGTCGCCGCCCGCCCCGAACACCAGGATCAGCCGCTCACTCGCATGCGGCCGGAGCGCTTCCAGCGCGGCCTTCAACCCGTCGGGCGTATGCGCGTAATCGACATAGACGGGCGCGCACGTCTTCGTCAGCGCCGCCCGCTCCAGCCGCCCGCGCACCGGCTGTACCCGCGCCAGATCGCCAAGCGTTTGCGCCACATCGCCTCCGGTCGCGATCACCAGCGCGGCCGCGACCAGCGCGTTCGCCGCCTGATAAGCGCCGATCAGCGGAAGATTGACGCTATGCGCCCTGCCGTCCGCCTCCACCTGAAGCGTCTGCCCGAGAAGCGCGGTCGTGCGGGAGGCGAGGCGCAGCGCCTCACCGGACTCGCCGACCGTCATGACCTTTAATCCACGGGCACGCGCCGCATCGATCACCTGCGAGGACACCGGATCGTCCGCCCAGATCACCGCCGTTCCGTCGCTGTCGACCACTTCGCTGAACAGCCGCAGCTTGGCGGCGAGATAGGCCTCCATCGTCTCGTGATAGTCAAGATGGTCGCGCGACAGATTGGTGAAGGCGGCCGCCAGCACCGGCAGCCCTTCGATCCGATATTGCGCCAGGCCATGGCTCGACGCTTCGAACGCGGCATGGCTTATGCCTTCGCGGCGGAGCCCCGCCATGTTCATCAGGAAAGTCGCGACGTCGGGCGTGGTGAGGCCGGTCGAAACCTGATCGTCGGCGGTCGTCACGCCCAGCGTGCCGATCGAGGCCGCCCTGTGCCCAGCCAGCCGCCACAGCTGTCGCGCCAGCTCGACGGTGGACGTCTTGCCGTTGGTGCCCGTGACGGCCGCCACCGTCGTTGGAAATGGCGCATAATAGCGCGCGGCCAGCCGTGCAAAGGCGCGGCGCGGTTCAGGATCGGCGACATGGGCCGCGCCTGTCACTCGCGCCTCCGGCCGGGCGACCACCGCGACAGCCCCCGCCCTTACGGCGTCGGGGATGAAATCCTCGCCATTGGCGCGCGTGCCCCGAAAGGCCCCGAAGATGTTGCCGGGCGCGATCTTGCGATGGTCGATCGCAAAGCCGGTGACCTCAGGCCCCGACTCTCCGCCGATCAGTTCGCCAAGCCGCACCTCTCAATCGCCCTTCTTCTCTTGCTGCACATATTGGGTGAGCGGATGCCAGTCGGCGTCCTTCCGCTCATTGGGGACCACGCCCAGTATCGGGCCGATCCGGCTCACCACCTTCGACACCACCGGGGCCGTGTTCCAGCCCGCCGTCGCGAAACCATAGGTATCCTTGGTTCCCTTCGGCTCGTCCAGCATGGCGACCACCACATAGCGCGGATTGTCCATCGGGAAAGCGCCCGCGAAGGTCGTCACCAGCGCATTGCGGGCATAGCCGCCAGCCCGTGCCTTTTCCGCGGTGCCCGTCTTGCCGCCCACGCGATAGCCCGGCGCATCCGCCTTCCTGCCGGTGCCGTCAAGCACCACCAGCCGCATGAGCGAGCGCATCTGCCTGCTGGTAGCTTCCGAAAACACCCGCCTGCCTTCCGGAACCCTTGCCGGGTCGCGCTTTTCCAGCGTCGCCGGGCGCCAGACGCCGCCGTTGACGATCGCCGCATAGGCGGTCGCAAGATGAAGCGGGGTGACCGCCATGCCGTGTCCGAAGCCGACGGTTAGCACCGCCGCCCTGCCCCAGGGATCGGGCGTCAGGGTGCGGCCGCGCTCCTTCAGTTCGATGTCGACCGGCGCCATGAACCCCAGCTTTCGCAGATAGGCGCGCTGCCGCTCCATGCCGATCTCGTCGGCGATCCGCGCGGTGCCGATGTTGCTGGAATGGATGAATATCTCGGGGATCGACAACCAGCGGTTCAGCGGATGGTCGTCGTTGATCCGGAACCGCCCGATCTTGAGCGGCGCGGTCGCGTCATAGCGCTGGCCCATTGAACGGATGACGCCCAGATCCATGCCCATGGCGAGCGTGATGGTCTTGAAGGTGGAACCAAGCTCATAGACGCCAAGCGTCGCGCGGTTGAACATCTCCTCCGGAGACGCCCCGGCGGGATCGTTCGGGTTGAAGCTGGGCAGCGACGTCATGGCGATGACTTCGCCTGTGTGCACGTCCAGCACGATGCCCGCCGCACCGATGGCGTTGAACTTGGCCATTGCCGCGCCAAGTTCTCCCTCGACCGCCTGCTGGACGCGGCTGTCGATCGACAGGACCAGCGGCGTGTCGCGCATGTCCTCGCGCACCAGCCGGTCGTCTTCGGCGCGTTCCATGCCCGCGCGTCCACGCCCGTCGATATCGGTGAAGCCGAGCACATGGGCGGCAAGCGACGTCTGCGGATAGAGCCGCTCGGTCTCGCGCTCCAGCGTGATCGCGGGCTCGCCCAAAGCGTTGATCGCATGCGCGGTCTCCGGCAGCACGCGACGTTTCAGAAATGCAAAGCTACGGTCACTTTTCAGGGTCTTGTAGATGACGTCCTCGTCCGTGCCGGGCAGCAGCTGCGCGAGTTCGCGCGCGCGCTGGCGGGGATCGCCAATCAACTGGCGCGGGCGAACGGAGACTGCATAGGCCTCGAACGTGCGGGCGAGATAGACGCCGTTCCTGTCGACGATGTCGGCGCGCGGCGGCACCAGCGCCGCGAATGGATCGGCCGGAGCGCTGCTGGAGCGGTTCTGCAGAACGGACAGGTCGAACAGCCGCAGCGCGATCACCGCAAGCACGCCCAGAAACAGCAGCAGGACAACCATCAGCCGCTGACGCGCGAGAGCCAGCGCCGCCTGGCGCTGGCCCGCTAGTCTGATCCGTGCTTCGCGCGCGGCGGCGGCGTTCACCGCACCCGCGCCTGGGTGAGGCCGCTCGCCTCAAGCGCCGCGACGTCGCGGATTTCGGTGAGTACCGAGGCGCTGAGCACCGACGCCGCGGCAGGGCGATCCGGCCTGGCGCGATAGGACGCTGTCCGCAGCAGCGGCTGGCCGCCGCTCTCGCCTTCACGCTCGGCCGTGAAGGTCACGACCGGCTGTCCGGGAGAAGCGGCCGGCTTTGCCACGCTGGCATAGGCGACGGTCCGCACCTGGGCGGTGCGAGGCGCCTGTTCGCCATCGGCGATCGCCGGCTGCAGGCGTGCATCGAGCGACGACCGGCCATCATTGGCGAAGGCCGCCAGCTCGACAGCGCCGTCCAGATACTGGCCTGCCTTCGGAGCCGACAGGGCCAGCACCTCGGCGTTCCACTTTTCGATCTGTGGCAGCCGCTCGCGCGTGCCGAGTTCGGACTGAAGCTGCCGGATGCTCATCATGCTGGACGCGATCCGCCGCTCCAGCCTTTCGACGGCAGACCGCTCGGCAGAAACCTTCAGCGAGATCATGTAGAATGCCAGCGCGAACGACGTCATCACCGCAATCATCACAACCGATCGCAAACGCGTTCCAACGATCATCACCTGGCCTCCCATGAATTCGCGGCGGTCCGCCGGGCAACCCGCAGCGTCGCCGATCGCGCGCGGGGATTTGTCTTGAGTTCGGCCTCGCCCGCCCGGACCGGCTTTGCGACGGCTTCAAAGCTCGGCTGCGGGCCGGAGCCGGTCAGCGGCATGTGACGCGACGCACCGGGAGCCTTGCCGCTGCGATCGCGCAGGAAGCGCTTCACCACCCGGTCTTCAAGGCTGTGAAAGCTGACGACGGCCAGCCGCCCGCCCGGCTTCAGCATCCGCTCGGCCGCGCGCAGCCCTTCGTCCAGTTCCTCAAGCTCGCGGTTCACATGAATGCGGATCGCCTGAAAGGTTCGGGTCGCCGGGTCCTTCGGCTCGCCGGGGCGGTGCCCCGTCGCCTTGCGGACGATATCGGCGAGCTGGCCGGTGCGCTCGATCGGGCGGGCGTGGACGATCGCCCTTGCGATGCGACGCGCCTTGGGCTCCTCGCCCAGCGCAAAGATGACGTCGGCGATCATCGATTCGTCGGCGGTGTTGAGGAAATCGGCAGCGCTTGGCCCCTCCCCCTCCATCCGCATGTCGAGCGGGCCGTCGGACTGGAAGCTGAAGCCGCGCTCCGCCCTGTCGAGCTGCATCGAGGAAACGCCGATGTCGAAGGTCACGGCGTCCACCTCTGCGACGCCGCGTGCGCCGAGCGCCGACACCATGTTGGAAAAGCGGTCGTGGATCAGCGTCAGCCGCCCGTCGGACCCATCTTCCAACGAGCGCCCTTCGGCAATGGCGTTGGGATCGCGATCAAAGGCCCAGACATGGCCCGCGCCGGCGGCAAGGGCCGCGCGCGTATAGCCGCCCGCGCCGAAGGTGCCGTCCACCAGAACGTCACCGGCGTTGAGGGCAAGCCCCCGCATCACCTCGGCAAGGAGAACCGGGACATGGGGCGCGGCGGCGGGGACGGCAGCGGTCATGCCTTGCCTCCCTTCGCTTCGATCTGCGCCCGGACGATGCGCGCCAGACGCGGATCGGAAGCGCCCTTCACCTCGAGCAGGACGTTGGGATTCCAGATTTCAAAGGTGTCGCCGGCGGCAATGAAGAAGGCCAGCCTGTCCAGCTCGCCCAGCTCCTTGATCATGGGCGAGAGGACGATCCGCCCATTGTCGTCATAGCCAAGCTGTTCGGTCGCGCCGAACTGCCTGCGCGCGGCGTCGTCGCGCTCGGGGCCGAAATCGTCGCCGAAGCGGCGGTCGAGCTTTTCGTAGAGTCTGGCCGAATAGGCCTGGTCATATCCGATGAGGCAGGGTTCGCGTTCGTGCGGGGCAAGCACGATGATGCGGGCATGGGACCGGGCCTCGATCACCTCACGATAGCCGGACGGGACCGAAACGCGGTTCTTCGCGTCGATCCCGTTCATCGCATAGCCGTGGAAGAATCCCTGCATTGTCCCGGCAAAGCCCCATCAGCAGGAACCAAGACCTCCCTGTTCACGGCCACGCGTCCGCAACCGTGTCAGCTATCCGACATAGGAAAGCCCGTCCCTGTGGATTGATGGATAACATGGGGATGCAATGGGCTTCAATGGGATTTTGTGGGCAAAGCTGGTTTAAGTTGGGGATAGCACGGAAATCCGGGCTTTTCCCACCGTGATGTTGGTGCAAGCGCGCCTAATCCACGGCCGGAAAAGCCTGTGGATAAGTCGGTGTATTCCGATAACGGGACAGATCAGCGGGTTTTGAGTCGCTTTGCGATTCCCGCGCAGGCCAGCAGCAGCGGGATGGCGAGCCCTGCGAGAATCAACGGCACGTCCCTTTTTGGGACGGCGGTCATCCAGCGGACATCGGATGCGGACATGCTGTCCTGCCCGTCCAGCAGCATTTGCGCGGCGGCCGAAACAAGGTGGCCGTTGTCGGCGATCCGTGCGCCCCGGCTTTCGCCCTGAGCGCCAGGCCCAAACCAGCTTGCGTCGCGCAGAAGATCGGCGTCGGCAAGGACGAGCGCCCGCCCCTTGCCGATCGCGCAATCGGCCATGAGGCCGTTCATCGAGATGGTGCAGTCGCTCGTCCGCGAGCGGAGGTTGCCGGGGCTGTGCACGCCCACGCGGACCATGGCCGAAGACGATGGGCGCATGACCCGAAAGCCGGGTTCGCCGGGCAGCAACTCCAGCCCCCAATGCGAGAGCAACGGTCGGATCAGCGACGTTCGTGGCGGGCGCGGCAGGTGCGGCGGCAGTTCACCCGCCCAATGCAGCGCCGGATCGGCGAACAGCAGGGCGCGTCCCCCCGCCCTCACCCACTCGTCGACGACAAGCAGTTCGACCGGGGTCAAGGCGCGCGGCTGGGCCAGGATCAACAGATCCGCGCCGGCAAGCGCGTCCTCGCTCAGCACATCGGCGGGGGTTATGGCCGCAGCCTTGCGCATCGCCCGATAGCTGGCGGGTGGCGGCGGCGCATCGGCGAACAGCCTGGCGGCCGAACCTTCCCCCCAGACGAGCGGAAGGTCACTGACCAGCACCGCCTTTCGCGCCCTGTCGTCAGGCTCGGCGACCGGCGGTCGAAGCCTCGCCTCGAACCAGCGCACGGCCGATGGATAGGGCGGGCGAAGGGCGAGCATCCCGACTGCGAAGGCAAGCATGGCGAGGGCCGCCGATCGTCTCCCGCCGAGCAGCCGCAGGAACGCCGCGGCTGCCAGCGCCCCGCCACCTGCCAGCACGAGGCTGAGCCCGGCGGCGCGCGCCAGCACCATGAGATCGGGCTCGCCCGTGACCGACAGCATGAGCCATTCCGCCACCGTCGCCGTTATGATGAAGAGCGCCGCACCGGCGGCGGCCGTCCGCCACGCGCCTGTCAGAAGCACCGCCGACGCCAGCGCAAGGCCGATCAGCCAGGGCCGAAAGGCGAGAAAGGCGTCAGGCTCCGCTCGTTCGCGGATGAGGAAATGCCCCGGCCCGAAGCCAAGCAGGACCTCGGCGGCGGCAATGCCGCCTGTCAGGATAAGGATTGAGGCGATGTGCCGGCGATTGCGGCCGGGAAAGGCAGCGGCCGTCAGATTATTCCGCCAGAACCGGCGCCGGTGGTGGTGTGATCGCTATGGGCTGGGAGGCCGGCTCCGCCGCCGGCTGTTCCTCCTCGCTCCGGCTCTGCTCGCCGGAGCCCGGCGCAATACCAAGCTGCGCCAGGGTTTCTTCAGGTTTGTCCGGCTTGGCGGCCGGCGCTTCGTTGCTGATGCTCGCCGTTCCGATCAGGACGAGCAGAAACACGCACGCCAGACCTGTCAAACCAATGCGAACCCGTTGCATAACCCTCGCTCGGGATGTCGTCGTCGGCATGGCCGCAACTCGTCCCTCGTGGTTGTCGTTACGTCGCAATCTAACAGAGCCGGCAGTCAATGTCGAATTATCCGGCCCTGTGCCTTCTATGCCACAGCTTCCAGCCACGGAGGAGCGGGCAAGTCCTTGGTTTTACACCATTCCGGGTTGAACAAGGTCGACAGATAGCGCAGCCCTGAATCACACAGCATGGTGACGACGGTCTTGCCGGGGCCGAGTTCGCGGGCAAGCGCCACCGCGCCCGCCACATTGATGCCCGACGACAGACCAAGGCACAGGCCTTCCTCCATCATCAGCCGATGCACCCATTGCACACCCTCGGCATCCGAAATGCGGAACTGCGCATCGACGGGTGCGCCTTCAAGATTTGCCGTGATCCGCCCCTGGCCAATGCCTTCTGCCACCGACGAGCCTTCTGCCCGCAGTTCGCCATGCGCGTAATAATTATAGAGCGCCGCGCCATAGGGGTCGGTCAGGGCGATGGTGATGTCGGGCGAATGTTCCTTCAGTCCCAGCCCGGTCCCGGCGAGCGTGCCTCCGGTGCCGACCGCACAGGTGAAGCCGTGCAGCTTCCCGCCGGTCTGCGCCCAGATCTCCGCCGCGGTCGTGCGGATATGGGCGAAGCGGTTGGCCGTGTTGTCGAACTGGTCGGCCCAGAGCGCGCCCGGCGTCTCTTCCGCGATGCGGCGTGAGGTGTGGACGAAGTGGTTGGGGTTCGAATAGGGTGCCGCTGGCACCAGCACCAGTTCGGCCCCAAGCGCCCTCAGCGTATCCATCTTTTCCCGGCTCTGCGTCTCGGGCATGACGATGATGGTGCGATAGCCCTTGGCGTTGCAGACGACGGCAAGGCCGATGCCGGTGTTGCCGGCGGTGCCTTCGACGACGACGCCGCCCGGCTCAAGCGCGCCGCGCGCCTCGGCGTCTTCCACGATGAACAGCGCCGCCCGGTCCTTCACCGACCCGCCGGGGTTCATGAACTCGCATTTGGCGAGAATCTCGCAGCCCGTCGCCTCGGACGGTCCCTTCAGGCGGATGAGGGGCGTGTTGCCGATCAGTTGCAGAACATCGGCCGCCGGTGTGGTTCGCGTGTCGATCATGGCGCACCAATGAATGGACGCGCCGCGCGATGCAAGCAAGCCTTGCTTGACGAGGTGCAAGTTCCTGCCCATCAACCCCGAATGAACCCGCTGTTCGCCAACCTGCCCACCACCATCTTTGAAACCATGTCCGGCCTTTCGCGGGAGCTGGAGGCGGTGAACCTTGGCCAAGGCTTTCCAGATTTCGGCTGGCCGGAAGACGTGCTGGACAAGGCGGCCGACGCGGTGAGGCACGGGTGGAATCAATATCCCTCCATGTCCGGCCTGCCGGAACTGCGCGAGGCGGTGGCCGTGCATTATGCGCGATTCCAGCGACTGGACCTGAAGCCGGAGGAAGTGACCGTCACTTCCGGCGCGACGGAGGCGCTGGCTGCAGCAATCCTCGGCCTCGTCACGCCGGGCGACGAGGTGGTGCTGTTCGAGCCGGCCTATGACGCCTATCTGCCGTTGATCCGGCAGGCCGGCGGCATAGCCAAAGCGGTGAAGCTGACGCCGCCCGACTGGAAGATCACCGAAAAGGCGCTTGCCGAAGCCTTCGGCCCGGCGACGCGGCTGGTGATCTTCAACAATCCGCTCAACCCCACGGGCACGGTCTTCAGCCTCGATCAGCTTGCGCTGATCGCCGACGCCTGCGTCCGGAACGACGCGGTGGCGATCTGCGACGAGGTGTGGGAACATCTGGTGTTCGACGGCCATGCCCAAATTCCGCTGATGACGCTGCCCGGCATGCGCGAGCGGACCGTGAAGATCGGCTCTGCGGGCAAGATCTTCTCGCTCACCGGCTGGAAGGTGGGCTGGACCTGCGCCGCGCCCCGGCTGACCGCCGCCATCGCCCGGGCGCACCAGTTCCTGACCTTCACCACCGCACCGTCATTGCAGACGGCGGTGGCCTATGGGCTGGGCAAGGACGACGCATATTTCACCGCAATGCGCGAGGGGTTCGCGCGGTCGCGCGCGCGCATGACGGACGGGCTGGGCGCGGCCGGATATGCCCTCCTGCCCTCCGACGGAACCTATTTCGTCTCGGTCGATCTCAACGGGTCGGGCATCGCGCTGGACGACATGACCTTTTGCCACCGCGCCGTGCGCGAGGCGGGCGTCGCCGCCATTCCCGTGTCATCCTTTTACGCAAGCGATCCCGTCACCAATGTCGTGCGGCTGTGCTTCGCCAAGAGCGACGCGACCGTCGACAAGGGGCTTGAGAGGCTCGCCAAGGCAAGGTTGATGCTGGGCTGATACGGCGCGCGCCGCGCCCCATCTTTTCACCTTCCGGTCCCGCCGCAACAAGGTTAATCTGCGTCGACGAAATGGGGGGATCACCGGGATGGCGACGCTTGGCGAGCTGGCTTCACCTGACAAGGGCGTGAGGACATCCGAAGCCCATTTCTTCTGGATCATGGCGGTCATCATGTCGGCGATCATCGTCGCCGGTTTCTCCGTCAACCTGGTGCTGGGGCGGTCGACCTTCGCTGTACCGCTCGCCTATCATGTGCATGCGGTGGTGTTCTTCGGCTGGGTGGCGCTCTACCTCGCGCAGAACCGGCTGGTCGCGACCAACAATATCAGGCTCCACCGGACGCTTGGGCTGTTGGCCTATCCGCTTGCGCCACTGATGGTGCTGTTGGGTATCGTCATCATCATCACCGTCCTGCGCCGCACCGGGGGACCGTTCTTTTTCGACCAGAACGAATTCCTGTTCAGCAACACCATGCTGCTGATGCTGTTCGGCGCGATGGTTATCGTCGCGCTGCGCCGCCGCCGCCATACCGGCTGGCACCGCCGGCTGATGCTGAGCGCCATGTCGATCCTCACGGGGCCGGGCATCGGGCGGCTGCTGCCGATGCCGTTGCTGATGCCGCACTCATGGCGAATCTCGATAGCGGTGACGCTGATCTTCCCCGTCATCGGCATGATCGCCGACAAGCGCCGACACGGCCGTGTCCATCCGGCGTGGTGGTGGAGCGTGGGCGCGATCATTGTCGTGCAGGTCGCAGCCGACATCATCGCCTACAGCCCCTGGGGCGTGGGGGTCACCGAGGCCCTGATCGCAGGCACGCCGGGCGCGGAGCGGCCGATCGCGTCGTTCATGCCACCGGGATTCTAAGGCGGCCCTGCGGCTCCGCTTGGCGGTTCAGCCCTCCAGACCAGCGGCGATCATCGGCGAAACGCGGCTGACGATCGCGTTCACGCCCCGGTCGTTCGGGTGCATGCCGTCGGGCAGCAGCAGCGCGCGGTTGCCGATCACCCCCTCAAGGAAAAACGGATAGAGCGGCACGCCGAACTCTTCCGCCAGTTCGGGGTAGATCGGATTGAACGCCGCCGCATAATCCGTCCCCATGTTGGGCGCGGCCACCATGCCGGTGAGCATCGTCGGAATGTCGCGCTTCTTCAGTTCGGTCAGGATCGCTTCCAGATTGGCGCGGGTCGCCCGGGGACTGAGCCCGCGCAGCATGTCATTGGCCCCCAGGCCCACGATCACGAGGTCGGGCTTGCGATCCAGCCCGTCGAGCGTGAAGGCAAGCCGCTGCAGCCCCGCCGCGCTGGTGTCTCCCGACACACCGGCGTTCAGCACCCGGACCGCGAGCCCCTGCGCTGAGAGGCTGCGTTCAAGCGCGGGCGCGAACCCCTGATCCTGATCGAGGTTGTAACCGGCGAACAGGCTGTCGCCGAAGGCCACTACCAGCTTCTTGTCTTCGGCGACGGCCGATGTCTCCGCCAATACGGCGACGTTCGCCTCGGCCCGACCGCTATTTTGTTCAGGCGCCGACGGCGAACAGCCGATGATCAGTTGGACAAGCAGCAACGGCGCTCCATATACCCAAGTTCTGCTTACCAAGGACTGCCCCATCTTCATGCACGCACCGGCCGATACAGACACTATTGCGATACGCGCGCGCAATGTCACCCTCTCACTCGGAACCCGCGAAGCGCCGGTGGAAATATTGAAAGGCATCGATCTCGATATCGCGCGCAATGAAAGCATTGCGATCCTCGGCGCATCGGGATCGGGAAAATCGTCGCTGATGGCGGTGCTTTCCGGGCTGGAGCGCGCGAGCGGCGGTTCAGTTATCGTCGACGGGATCGATTATGGGCCGCTCGACGAGGATGCGCTTGCCCGCGCGCGGCGCGGCCGGATCGGCATCGTCCTCCAGGCCTTCCATCTGCTGCCGACGATGACCGCGCTGGAAAATGTCGCGGTGCCGCTTGAGCTGGCGGGCGATCCCGACGCCTTCGCCCGTGCCGCGGAAGAACTGACAGCCGTGGGACTTGGTCATAGGCTCCATCACTATCCGGCGCAGCTTTCCGGCGGCGAGCAGCAGCGCGTTGCCATCGCGCGGGGGGTTGCGCCCGGTCCGACGATCATCTTCGCCGACGAGCCGACCGGCAATCTGGACGCTGCGACCGGCGCGGCCGTCATCGACCTGCTCTTCGCGCGCAAGCACGCGGCCGGCGCGACACTGCTCATCATCACCCATGATCCTGCGCTCGCCGAACGATGCGGACGGATCGTCGAGATGAAGGACGGCCGGATCATCGGCGAGCGCCGCCTGTGAGGACGCTTGGCTGGAGGCAAAGCTGGCGGATCGCGCGGCGTGATCTTCATCTCGGCTTTCGTGGGCTGCGCCTGTTGTTCGTCTGCCTCTTCCTTGGCGTCGCGACGCTGGCGGCGATCGGCAGCCTGACGTCCGCGATCACCGACGAACTCGCAGCGCGCGGCCAGACGCTGCTTGGCGGCGACATCGAAATCGCAATGACCCAGCGTGAGGCGAGCGCGTCGGAGAAAGCCGCCCTCGGCAGCCTTGGCGCGCTGAGCGAGACGATCCGGATGCGCGCGATGGCGCAGCGCTCCGGCACGGCGGCGGGTGACGAACCGCTCGCGGTGCTCACCGAGTTGAAAGGGGTCGACGCCGCCTATCCGCTTTATGGCACGCTCGCGCTACGCAAGGGCGGCTATCGTCCGCCGTTGCAGCCCGATCAAATCCTGATCGGCGTTGCGCTGGCCGACCGGCTGGGCGTCGGGCCGGGCGGCCGGCTGCGCTATGGCGAAGCCGATTTCACGATAGCGGACATCATCACCGACGAGCCGGACCGCGTGGGCGAAGGCTTTACCCTTGGCCCCGTCGCGATCGTATCGATGGAGGCAATGCGCCGCACCGGCCTGATCCAGCCGGGCAGCCTTTTCGAAAGCAAATATCGCATCCGCCTTGCGCCCGGCACAGACGCGCATGCGCTGCGTGAGCGTCTGGAGAGGCGCTACGCCACGGCTGGCTGGGAGTTCAAGGACCGCGACCGCGCCGCGCCGGGCGCCAACCGGTTCTTCGAGCGAATGGGCCAGTTCCTCTCGCTGATCGGGCTGACCGCGCTGGTCATCGCCGGGATCGGCGTCAGCAACGGCGTTTCCTCCTATCTCGCCCTGAAGCGCAACGGGATCGCGACGCTGAAGGTGCTTGGGGCCACATCGGCGGATATCGAGCGCATCTACCTGCTTCAAACGGGCGCGATTGCAGCGGTCGCGATCGGCTGCGGACTGGCGGCAGGCGCGCTGCTCCCCTTCGCCATCGTCGCGGTGGCGGGCGACATGCTGCCGGTGCAGCCCGGCTTCCGGCTGTATCCGCTGCCGCTTGCGACCAGCGCCGCCTATGGGCTGCTCATCGGCTTGATCTTCACCCTGCCGCCGCTTGCCCGGGCGCGAACCCAGCCGGCGGCGGCGATCTTTCGCGCGCACCTCGCGCCGCGCGCGCCGATCGACTGGCGAAGCACGATTGCGGTGGGGGCCGCAGCCGTCGCGCTGGTCGCGCTGGCCCTGCTGACCGCGCGCGAACCGCTGTTTTCCGCCGCCGTGCTTGCGGCCGTGGGGGCCGTGCTGCTTTTCCTGCTGCTGCTCGGCTGGGCGGTGAGCCGGGTGGCGCGCCGCGTGCCCCGCCCCCACGGCCCGCTGTTGCGGCTCGCGCTTGCGAACCTCTACCGGCCGGGGGCGCAGACTTCAGCGCTGGTGGTGGCGCTCGGGCTTGCGCTCACCCTGTTCGTCACGCTTGCGGGCATCCAGACCAGTCTTGACGCCGAGATCAGCCGCACCGTCCCCAAAACCGCGCCGAACCTGTTCGTGCTCGATATCCCCTCCGGTCAGGAGACGCGGTTTCGCGAGGTCGTCGGGGAGGACGCGCGCAACCCCGAACTCAACATCGTGCCTGTCCTGCGCGGTACCATCGTCGCCTATGGAGGGCAGCGCGTCGCGGATCTGGAGGAGATTCCGGACGGCGCATGGTTCCTGCGCGGCGAACGCGGGGTGACCTATAGCGAAACCCTGCCGGAAGGCAGCGATCTGGTGGCGGGCGAATGGTGGCCAAGCGACTATCGCGGGCCGCCGTTGATCTCGCTGGACGAGGAGGCGGCCAGGATTCTGGATATCGGCGTCGGCGACACGCTGACCGTGAGCGTGCTGGGGCGGGAGATCGAGGCGCGCATCGCCTCGCTGCGCAAGGTCAACTGGGACACGATGGGCTTCAACTATGTGCTGGTCTTCTCGCCCCACCCGCTGGCCAGCGCCCCGCACAGCCTCGCCGCCACCATCACCATGCCGCCGGACCGCGACGCCCCCGTCACACAGGCCCTGCTCCGCACCTTTCCCGGCGTTTCGGTCGTGGCAGTGGGCGATATCGTGAGCCAGGTCGGCGGGCTTCTGGGCCAGATGTCGAGCGCGATCGTCGCCGCCGCGTCGGTCGCGATCCTGGCCGGAATCGCGGTGCTGATCGGGGCGATTGCCGCCTCCAGGCAGGCGCGCAGCTATGACAGCGTGATCCTGAAGACGCTGGGCGCAAGCCGGCTTCAGGTGCTTGGCGCCCAGGTGCTCGAATATGGGTTGCTCGCGCTGGTGCTGGCGCTCGTCTCGCTGGTGCTGGGTACGGCTGCGGCCTGGTATGTCATCGTCCAGGTGTTCGAATTCGGCTGGGCGCCGGACTGGCCAACGGTGCTGGGCACGCTGGCGGGCGGCGCGCTTCTGACGCTGGGCATCGGCATCGCCGGATCATTCCCGTTGATGGCCCTGCGTCCGGCGCGCGCGTTGCGTCAGCTATAGGGCGGCCGGGCTTTACAGGCCCATGCAGAGATATTTGGTTTCGAGATAGTCCTCGATGCCATAGCGCGAGCCCTCGCGCCCGATGCCGGATTGCTTGACGCCGCCGAAAGGCGCGACCTCTGTCGAGATCAGCCCCGTGTTGATACCGACGATGCCGGTTTCCAGCGCTTCCGCCACGCGCCAGACGCGCCCCAGATCGCGCGCGTAGAAATAAGCGGCAAGACCGAACTCGCTGTCATTGGCGAGCGCGATTGCATCGGCCTCCGTCTCGAAACGGATCACGCCTGCCACCGGTCCGAAGGTTTCCTCGCGCGCGATCAGCATGTCCTGCGTCACGCCCGACAATACGGTCGGCTCGAAAAAGCTGCCGCCCAGCTTGTGGCGATGGCCGCCCGCCAGAACGACGGCACCCTTTGCGGTGGCGTCGGCGACGTGCTGCTCCACCTTTTCCACCGCCGCCGGATTGATGAGCGGCCCGATCTGCGTTCCGTCGTCAAAGCCGTTGCCCACCTTCAGCGCGCGCGACCGTTCGGCGAGCTTTGCGACAAAGGCGTCATGGACGCCCGCCTGCACATAGAAGCGATTGGTGCAGACGCAGGTCTGGCCGCTGTTGCGATATTTGGAGGCAAGCGCGCCTTCCACCGCCGCGTCCACATCCGCGTCGTCGAAGACGATGAAGGGCGCGTTTCCGCCAAGCTCCATCGACGCCTTCTTGATCGTCGGCGCGCATTGGCCAAGCAGCAGCCGCCCCACTTCGGTCGACCCGGTGAAGCTGAGCTTCCTGACGAGCGGGCTGCCGGTCAGTTCGCCGCCGATCGCCCGCGATCCGCCGGTGATCACGTTGAACAGCCCGGCGGGAAGCCCCGCCTCCTCCGCCAGCGCCGCCAGCGCAAGCGCGGAAAAGGGCGTCTCGCTCGCAGGCTTCAGAACCACGGCACAGCCCGCCGCCAGCGCCGGCGCAATCTTGCGGGTGATCATGGCGGACGGGAAGTTCCAGGGCGTGATCGCAGCAACCACGCCGACCGGCTGTTTCAGCACGACGATCCGCTTGTCGGCCGCGTGCGAGGGTATGACATCGCCATAGACGCGGCGGCCCTCCTCGGCGAACCACTCGATGAAGCTCGCCGCATAGGCGATCTCACCGCGCGCCTCGGCCAGGCTTTTCCCCTGTTCCCGCGTCAGGAGCCGGGCAAGCTCTTCCTGATGCGTCATCATCAGGTCGTGGAGCCGCCGCAGGATGGTTGCGCGCTCCTTCGCGGTGAGCGCGACCCAGCCGGGCATGGCGGCATGCGCGGCTTCGATCGCACGGCGCGTTTCGGCTTCGCCCATGTCGGGGACAGCGCCGATGCGCGCGCCGGTCGCGGGATCGGTGACGGCAATCGTCCCGCCGCCGTCGGCCTTCACCCATTTACCGTCGATATAGCAGCTTTCGCGCAGCAGCGGCGTATCAGACATGTTCACTCCATTGCGCCGTGTGGCGGGGGTTTTGGTAATCTAATCCCCCGGGGCCTGTTTCGTTGCGTCCGTATCGTTCCGGCCGTTCTCGTCGCCACCGCCTGTCTGGCCGCGCGCCTGCGCCTTGCGCCTGCGCAGATTGGCGCGCAACGCTTCGGCAAGCCGGGCCTGTTTCTCGTCATCCCTCGACATGACCGCCTTCTAGGCGAAAGCCCCCATGATTGAAACATGGC